>NZ_NUHI01000026.1:0-552861 GCF_002575105.1 Bacillus sp. AFS053548
TGCTGGGCACACATAAAAAAATCGACTTTTATGTCGATCTTGTTTTTCAAGTAAAGTATGCGTTAGCCAACCATGAATCTATGATTCACAACATTGAATGAAAGTTACAATCGTTCTTTCATGGTAGTTTAAATTTCTTATTCGGTTTTCATTAAATGGATAAAAGTATCAAATTAATTTGCATAATTATGGTTCTCGTGAGTATGGCTTCTGTAAATTGGTGGACTTCCATTGGCCGCTTGTCAAGATTTGCACCTTTACCTCAACATCTAAGGATGACGGCGAAAGTGAGATAGCTCCGTTTTTTTCAAATTTTTTCCAGTCTTTTAAATTATTTCGATAAAGTATTTGTGAAAGCTGATAAACATCAATTCCGTTATTCATCCCATTTTTATAGGTTTCCTCAACTTCCTCTTTCAATGTTTTTTCAGCTATTTGTTTTACGGTTTTCATAGGCAAATATTTTACAATCTGAAAAATATCTCCTTTTATGCGAATCTTCATTCGAAAATGCGGTTTGTTGTTCTTTATGTAGGCTACTGTTTTGATTTTTGGTTTTTTAAATACGATTTCTGTAACGGGCTCCCCATCTTTTTTTAATAGGATCGGTGCTCGGGTGAAAGTCTTGCCCGTCCATTTTAAACCTGATAAGTCTTTCTCAGACAAATACCCTTTGTAGCGCTTTGAAGCTACAAAAGCCGACCCGCTATATTTTAATAAAGGGAAATCATTTTTGTCTGATTTCCATTTTTTTGAAATCGATAAGAATGGGATTTGTGTGGTCATCGCAGGCTCATAAAAATAAGCGCGAAATTTATAAAATATCAAAGGACTAAAAAGAGAATAGTTTTTTGTCATTTCATTTGGGATATCCCTAACCGTATAAAGGGGTGAGAGATTTAAGATGGTTCCAGTTGCCAAAACATCCTCGATTGGTTCCTTCGTTCCAAATACCCACATCGTATTCCTAAACTGAAAGAAACGAGCAAAAAATTCATCAATTTGTCGCATATCTCCATTTTTTAATACATTCTCAGAGAATACGACTGTATTTATGTGCTCCCAAGATACCCTTTGTTGAGTCGTTTTATAAAAATCGAACGCTGAATGGTCTAAAATCTCCCCTGTTCCTTTTCCAATAAAAATTGGCTGAGGTGTCCGCATAGTAGTTTCTTGTTTTGCAAAAGTGGAAAAATTGATAAATTGAGGATAGAGCACGTATTGATTATTTTTAAAGTCAACTCCTAAGGAATTCATGTACCATACATGCTCTACTTCTCTTGTGTCCCAACAGCCGGTTAACAGAAAAATAGATGGAAATAGTATAAGAAGTTTTTTTTGAAAAAATTTTTTCCTCATCTTTTTTCCTCACTCTTTTTTTTCGTGCTATCGTTCGTATGAATCTCTTTCGGTCTCCTTATCATATTTTTAAAATGAATTCGGATTGTTGCCGGAATCAAACTAGTTGGTACAAATGGGGAGTAGGGGGCCATAAATGGAACCCCGAAAGAGCGTAAATTCACAAGATGAACACAAATAATAAAAACAGAAAATATAAGCCCAGTTATTCCGAGTAAGCTTGATAGTAGATAGACAAAATATCGAAGAATACTTAATGTTCCTGAAAGCGACTGGTTAATCAAAGTAAATGTCGAAACCACAGAAATAGCCATCATTACGACAATACCCGGAGAAGCCAATCCTGCGCTGATGGCAGCTTGCCCAATAATTAACCCACCTACTACGGATAACGTTTGACCTACAGTAGTAGGAATTCTAAGACCTGCCTCTCTTAGTAACTCAAATAAAAAAATCATCAAGAATCCCTCTAATGTAGTAGGGAATGGAACTCCCTCTCTTGACAAAGCCAGTGTTGCCAACAATGTGTAGGGTATTTGATCCGGATGATAAGCGACTAAAGCAATCCAAAATCCCGGTAGAAAAACAGCTATAATTAAGCTAAAAATCCTCAGTACTCTTCCCAAGCTTGCGGAAGGGGCTGACGAATGCTGGTCCTCAGCATTATTCACGAAAAACACTAGAGTAACAGGTCCAATCGATGCAGTCGGTGAGCCTTCCACTAATAAAACGAAACGTCCATAAAGTAGGCAATTTACAGCATAATCGGGTCGTCCCGTATATTCTAATAAAGGGAAGAGACTAAAAGGCCGTTCTGTAATAAGTTCTTCAATCTGATCAGATGAAACAATGCCATCGACTTTAATATTATTTAATTTGGATCGTACTTCTTCTAAAACATCTTGTGAAATAACATCTTTCAAATAAAGAACAGCAACCCTGGTTTTACTTCTAGTTCCAATAACAAATTCTTCATAACTAAGGGAGCATGTTTTCAATCTTTTTCGTATTAATCCAATATTGGTTTGAATCTCTTCTACAAACCCGTCCCTTCCCCCTCTTAGAGTCACTTCCGTACTAGGTGATTCTACTGATCTTGCTGGTAGCATCGCTAGTTTGATGGAAAAAACCAGCCTGGATGCAGTGAGGAAAAAGAGAACTTCTCCTTCAAAAATTTTTTGGGCGAGATCTTCCTGTGAAAAGTCTGATTTAACGAAAGTGATAGGGAAATCAAGTTTTGACTCCAAATCCTTTGCATCACCGGTAAATCCATTTTCCAATACTTCATGAAGATGAGGCATTATTGTTTTTCTTAATTCTTTTATGTCAATGAGACTTTGACAATATAAAGATAAAATCGAAAAATAACGTTTGCCACTGTCGATTTGTTGTTTTTGGAAAATGACATCGTACGATCCTTCAAACCAGCCCCTTAAAATTTCTTCATCCCACTTGACCTTCATCTGATCTTGATCAGGTTGATTATTACGCTTCATTGGTGTTACCTCCATTCTCTTTATTCACAAACATAGAGAGGATGGCTAAAAGTACAAAAATCAAGAGTATAAATACAAGAGTACCCGGTAAAAATTGAAGGGATAAAAACAAATAAAAAGAAGTATCATTAATGGACAAAATGGATATCAAAGTGACCCACCCTAGGAAAAAAAGTTTTACTCCACTATTTACCTTCTTATTTGTAACATTAAGAATATCTGAGACTAAAAAAGTAAGAAGAGACAAACGGATGAAAGCTCCAACAAACCATTGATAAACTGATAAAAAGTCGAGATGTTCAATATAACGACCAATTGATACCAGCCTCCATTCTTCAAAGGCAGGGTATCGCTGTTTAGCAGCCACGAATGGACCAAACTCTGTGATGGCCCCGATCGTTGGTCCAAGGGTAAGGATTACAAAAGTGATTCCAATCCAAATCAAAGTAGTATACTTTATTTTTTCATTTAAGTGATGATGAAAAAATAGGATAAAAGCAACCTCTACAAATCCTGATATTGGATATATCATCCCTTTTATAACTGGAGTAGTACCGTATTCTATATATGGTTTTAATAAAGAGTAGTCTTTATGCGGAAAATTCGCAGTCATGACAAAAAAACCTAAAAGAATGACAATTGGGAGAAGGATACCCGCGGTTAAGCCTATGGATTGAATTCCGTGCTTTGCATTGTAAAAACAGATAATAGAAAAAGTAGCACCTAATAATACTCTAGGTGTCATCGGGAGATAAAACGATAAAAAGGTTAACGTTTCCTTTAATAGGACGACACCCGAGGAAAATAGGTATAGGATGATCAAAGCCATTAATGGATATGTAATATATCTCCCGAAATTCCCCTTAAGCCATAGAAATAACTGTACTCCGTTCATACGTTTCTGGATAAAGTAGAGAATCGGTATCAAGAATAGTAAAGAAATGCTTGAGAACAAAATGGTAATCCAAGAATCACGGCCCGAAACGTCCAAAACCATAGGAATGATAATCACATGGTTAATAAGTCCAGTACTACCAATTAGGATAAATGACATTTGAAGCAAGTTGATAGTTTGGTTTTTCATGTACATTCCTCCAGAAAGCAAATTCGTTACCAAGATAGTATATCCTTCTGGAATATTTTTATTATTTTTGAAGTCACCCTCCTACGTAATTATCTATATCAAAATCTACTTAATTAGTATGTGGTTCTTTCATTTATCATTAATACACCTCAGAAACTATCCTGCCAGTTTATTCAATAAAAAACGAGCCAATTTTATGACTCGTGATCTTTAACTTTCGCAGCATGCTTAAGTTGCAATAGCATAAACAAATAATTTTTTATAAGTAACCATGAAATTTCATCAGTAATTTATCTCTCATAGGTTGTAATCTTTTGAATTTTTTATTATAAGATTGTCTATCCATCAATTCTTCTACCAATTTAATAGCATCTTCTTTTCTATTAGCTTTTACATAACTTGCAATTATTTCTATATATTGTTTATCGTAAGGAATTTTCTCATGCTTAATTAGATCACATGCCTTATCAAAGCAGGTAGTAGCATTTATAATTTTGTTTGCTTAGGAGAATTAAAGTATTATTGGTACCAACTTTCTTTTTCAACTTACCACAAACGTTCATAATCAAACTCATTATTTTTAAACTTCAAAAGATAAATATCAGGATTGCTTAAACTTTTCCAATTCTCAAAACCAAATTCTTTGTTAAACTGTTTTATAATTAAAGACATCAAATTCCCATGGGTTACAACGATTGTAATTTGATTTTCACTTTTGATGATTTCATCTATTACGCTTATTGCACGATTAGTGGCTTCTTGACTTGATTCACCGCCATCGAATTTCAATTCCAAATCTTCAAAAGTTGCTTTTAATTTTTCAAGCCAGTCAGGTAAATCAATCGAGCTTAGTTTACGTTCAGACAGTCGCTCATCGGGAACAATAGCTATTTTCTTTTCATTACTTGTCGGTTCAATCGATTGAATTGCACGTAAAAATGGGCTTGAAACAATTTGATCAATTTTAATCTTTGAGAAAAAATCACTCAATTGCTTAGCCTGTATTAAACCTCGCTTCGTTAAATTTGCTTCAAATGGCTGTCCTTCTGCTTCACAGTGTCTAATTAAATAAATCTCTTTATCCATTTCATCTGCTCCTACTTTTCATTAATTGATTGAATTTTTACTAATTTCCTCTCTTTTTTCTTATATTATCATTAACCTTCCTAATTTTGATATTTGAATTCTATTTCAATAATGAACAGTTTTTATTAATTGATGACAATCTGAATTGAATGTATTATTTTAATTACAACAATCCTTCGGGAAAGTAATTACATTTATCAAAAGTTTGAGGTTATTTAAATTAAAGAATTTTTGATTATAAGGAATATCATTTTCATGGCAAATAGGGGAGTTTTTAAGAAATGAAAGAGTATTTTACAATTGGTGAAGTATCAAAATTATTCCAAGTCAAAATTGCGACTCTTAGGTATTATGATCAGATTGGTCTCTTACGTCCGGAATTTATCGATAAAAAGACCAACTATAGATATTATTCAACACAGCAGTTTGAAAGGTTGAATTCAATCAAATATTTGAGGGCTTTAGATTTACCAATAAACGAAATTATAGATTTTTTTAATTATCGAGAAATTGATGGTCTCGTTGAAATGTTAAAAAAACAAAAAGATGAAGTTGCTCAAAAAAAGAAAGAATTGGAGATTATTGAAACTAAAATATCACGTCGTCTATTGCAAATTGAAGATGCTGTTAATACACCTTTAGATAAAATATCCGAAATAAGACTTCCCGAAATGCATGTAGCATATTTACGCCATGATTACGTTATAGGCGATGATATTGAATTACCTATTACAGAATTAAGGAACAGTTTTGGAATTAATGAGGAAATTTTTTTAGGGAAAATCGGAATCTCGATCTCAGCTACTAATCTGAAAAATAATGTTTTTGATAAATATTCTAGTATTTTCATGATACTTGAAGATGGTGATCAGATACCTCCAACCTCCATTCTTATTCCATCAAGAGACTATTTGAGAGTTCGATTTAAAGGTACACACATTGATGCTGTTGGTTATTATAAGAAATTGTTGACCTATTTGAAAAAACACAATTATGAGCTGTTAGACGATTCGTTTGAAATTACACTTATTGATTATGGCTTTACCAACGATGAAGAAAAGCATGTCACGGAAATTTTATTACCTTACGAGTAAACTTAATGATAAAAACACACTTGACTCTCTAGTTACTAGAGGGTTTATTTTTTATTAATATACTATTAATAAAAGGAGAAATTGAATTATGTATGGCACGATTTTTAACACATTGATGATTATAGTCGGGAGCTTGATTGGAAGCATCTTTAAAAAAGGGATAAAAGAAGAATATCATGAAATCCTTATGCAGGCGATGGGATTAGTAGCTTTAGGATTAGGGATAAACTCACTAGTACAACATTTGCCTTCCAGCAAATATCCAGTGCTTTTTATTGTAAGTTTAGCCATAGGTGGATTAATCGGGCAAAAGCTCAGGTTGGAATCAAGATTTAATAGTTTAGTTAATAAATATTCTAAAGGTAATTTGGCTGAAGGATTATCAACCGCTATTTTATTATTTTGTATTGGAACACTATCGATTTTAGGACCAGTAGAAGCAGCCTTAAAGGGGGATTATACGTACCTCCTTGCAAATGGTACGTTGGATGGCATTACTTCGATTGTTTTAGCATCCACTTTTGGGATCGGAATTATTTTTGCTGGCATCGCTTTATTTACATGGCAGGGATCCATCTATTTAATTGCAATACTAATGAAGAATTCCTTAAACAATGATCTTCTTAATGAAGTGACGATTGTAGGTGGTATATTAATTATAGCGTCAGGTCTAAGTATATTGGGGATTAAGAAGTGTAATACTTTAAATCTTCTACCATCATTACTGATTCCTCCTATTGTATTTTTATTTATGCATTTATTCCATTTATAATGTTTGGGAAATTAGTTAAGGAGATTAGGGAACCTCACAAAATGAAGGTTCCCCTAATCACTATATAAAAATCAACATTTAAATTAAACAGAGCAAATAATAAAATTATTATGAAAGTATCCCGAAACAAAAAAATTGGAGTTAATTTAAACTCCAATTACTCTTTATGTATTTATCTGTCTATAAATAAG
The DNA here is from genome assembly GCF_002575105.1 of Bacillus sp. AFS053548. Lineage (NCBI taxonomy): Bacteria > Bacillati > Bacillota > Bacilli > Caryophanales > Bacillaceae > Bacillus > Bacillus sp. AFS053548. Next base: position 7,083 of record NZ_NUHI01000026.1, read on the forward strand.
TTTATTATCAAAAACTGAAGTTAATATCTTATTTATCCAGCTTTTTAATTATCCAACCGCAAATGATAATAAATGCAACACAGCCAATTCCTACAAGTACCATTAACATTCAATCATTCTCCACATTTAACAATCCCAGTCTAAATAATTCTATAAAAGTGCTTCATTCGCTCAAAATAAATTCACATTGTATATAATAACTTTACCAGTCTCAGCCTCCTAAACAGGCTTAATACCATCTTTGTTCTTAAGAAGGAACAAACTGAAGGTGTAAACCGTTATATTATTTAAATCCTTTTTTTCCGTAAAATAATAATTAGACATATTCATAAAGCCTAAAATCTTATGTAAAATAATTATATCAATTGAGATTATTTTTGTAATGAATAATTATCTGTTTATTCAAACTTTTTATTAAATCGACAATTTTTTAGTTTTTATTTTATTTTATTCTTTTTGCAAGCGGATGATCGTCACTGAATTGTATTAAGTCCCATAAATTTCCGTATAAATCCTTAAATACCGCAACTGTACCATAATCTTCTACTTTCGGTACTCTTACAAACTCAATTCCTTTTGATATCATCTCGTCATAATCTCTCCAGAAATCATCCGTTCCTAAAAATAGAAAAACTCGACCACCAGCTTGATTGCCAATGAATGGCTCTTGCTCTTGTTTCGATGCCTTTACAAGTAGAATAGTCGTTCCAGAAGAACCAGGTGGACTTACAACTACCCATCTCTTATCTTGTTCAGGCTGATATGTATCTTCAATTAAATTAAAATGAAGTTTCTTCGTATAAAACTCAATAGCTTCATCATAATCTTTTACGACTAATGCAATATGAACGATTGACTGGATCATTTTCTTCTTCTCCTAACATGTTTTCTATTAAAAGTACTACTAGTTGAACTATATTTCAATCTAATAATATACCTTCTTCAACTAATCATCTATTTAGCATAATAAAAAGACTGCCGAAACAGCCTTCGCATTATTCATTTAATTTAGAAGCAAAAATTGGTATGATTATGATTGTAATAAATATTAATGCCAAAACGATTAATGAATTTTTCCATCTAAAATCATTTTCTCCATCATTTTTATGTTGATTTATGAATCCATCAAATATTTTCGATGAAACAAATTTTCCTGGATCTAGTATTTCTCCTGTTTTTTCATCCAGTAAATACGTATCATAATTCGCTGTTTTAAAGAAACGATCTCTTACAGTATCGTATTTTGCAGCAATAGCCACTACATTTTCGTTTGTGTTTTTCTCCTTATTTGTTAAACTAAATTCTTTTTGTTCGACAATCACCGTTGATTTCTTAACATAATAATTAACTTCCTTACGATTATTCTTATCTATTTGATCAAAATAGCGCGATGTTGCATTTGAGGTTGAGACATTAGATAAAAACAACAAAAAGAAACAGAAGATGCAAAATGCAACTCTTTTCATTTATATCCCCCCACTTCTATTCAAATCTACTAAATTATATTCACTAGATTTTTAAATAGTCCTAGAGAGTATTTCTCATCTGCCACTTTAATCTGGAGTAGTTAATTTTTAGCTAAGGTATCCCTTTTATTTTCCCTCTATTTTAAGTTTCTTCTATAAAATTTAAAAATCTATGGTTCCACATTTTTTCATAAAAATCAATTGTCTCTTTTGCAGACATAAATGGATTATTTAATGTAGAGGTTGCTCCGTTTACCATGAAGTTTTCGTAACCTAATCCATGTGCAAATTTAATTGTAGCATCCATACAATATTCAGTTTGGGCGCCGCAAAATTCTATTCTATGTACTGCTAATTGATCTAAAAGATTTTTTAAGTTTGTTTTGAAAAAAGAATTTGCATGTATTTTATTTATGAAAAAATCTTGTTCTCGAACATCTAGATTAACATTAATAGCCCAAAGTTCTTCTCCAGGTACTAATTCTTCATCACAATGTTGAATAAAAATAATTGGTTTACTTAATTCTCTGTATAATGAAATTCTTTTATTTACTTTACTGATTAAATTTTGTAATTCAAATAAATGCTCACCGCTGTAACATACACCATTTTGCAAATCGATAACAATTAAAACATCTGCACAAGTAACCATGGTTTTCACCTCATTTATATTTGTATTGTATTCAAATTTCATTTTATATACTTTTAATAACTTTCGCAGGGTTACCAGCCACTATAGTATTAGAAGGAACATCTTTCGTAACTACAGAACCTGCAGCTACAATTGAGTTATCTCCAATTGTAATGCCTGGTAAAATAGTACAACTACCTCCAATCCACACATCGTCTCCAATATGGATTGGAATCGCGTATCCGCTCTTATTTCGATTCTTTGGTTCAATCGAATGCCCAGCCGTATAGATCCCTACATTCGGACCAATCATACAGTTATTTCCTATTTTCACTTCTGCCATATCTAAGATTGTACAATTATAACCTGCATAAAAATGATCACCTACATGTATGTTAAAACCTAAATCACAATGAAAATTATGCTCAATACTTGGATTTACGCCTATTGAGCCAAACAGCTCTTTCAATATTTCTTCTTTTCTTTCGAACGATTCCACATTTATATTATTAAACTCTTGAACAAGTTTATGGGCACGTATATTTTTCATTTTTAATTCTTCTGTACCACGCTGATAATAAATTTTCTCTTTGGCTTCCATTTTAAGACTCCTTACTCATATGTAGTTTTTTCTATAAATCACTTCAATCTAAAATCTGCTAAACCTTCTTTCTCAACCAAATTCAATCAATCCAACAATTTGTTTTATCGCGATTTACATACTCTTTTTAAATTGGTAAAATCTTATTTCCTTCCACTCAAAATCACCGCATTTTCTAATACTTTTTTGTTCAATAAGCAGTTTATAGATACGAATACAGGTTTTATATTTAGCTTTTAATTTCAAGATATCTCAACCTTTTAGTTTTTATTTAAATTATACCTCTTCAAAAAAGTCTCGTTAATTCCAAATTCCAAAATAATTATCAAAGCTTTAGTGTAATAAAACAAACCTCTAATGCTATCCAATGCAATAGAGGTTTGTTTTATTAAGTATTAAATTGTAACTAATTCTTTTTCTTTGTTTCCGATTTTTGTAATGATATCACGGGCGATCCATACGCCACATGCGCTTGCTTGAGCTAAACCACGAGTAACTCCTGCTCCATCTCCACCTAGATATAATCCAGAGATTTCACTTTCAAAGCGTTCATTTAGCTTTGGTCGAGCCGAATAGAATTTTGCTTCTACCCCGTAGAAAAGTGTATGTTCTGCAGCGATACCTGGAGTTACATGGTTTAAAGCTTCTACCATTTCAATTAAACTTTTCATTGTGTTATATGGTAAAACTAATCCTAAGTCACCTGGTACTGCTTCTTTTAAAGTTGGTTCTAAAAAGCCTTCTTTAATACGTTTTTCAGTTGAACGGCGACCTTTTAAAATATCTCCGTATTTTTGTACGATTACTCCACCGTGTGAAAGCATGTTTGCAAGGCGTGAAACCTCGTGCGCATATTCATTTGGTTTATCAAATGGTTCTGCGAATTGATGCGATACTAATAAGGCAAAGTTTGTGTTTGGACTTCCTAATTTAGGGTCTTTATAAGCATGACCATTAGCAGTCATAATTCCTGAATGATTTTCAACTACTACGTGTCCAGACGGATTACTACAGAATGTTCTGACTTTTGTACCCACGCTAGTATTAAATACAAATTTTCCTTCGTATAAGTGCTTGTTAATCTCTTCCATTACTACGTTTGAAGTCTCAACACGAACACCAATATCAACTTGATTCGTTGACATTTTTAAACGACGTTTTTTCATAACATCAGTTAACCATTTTGAGCCATCACGACCAGGTACAATTACAACTTTCTCAGCATGTAATTCTTCACCTTTTTTTAATTTAATTCCCTTTATAATATGAGTACCTTCAACCTTTTCAGTAATTAAGTCCTCTACTTCAGTTTTATACTTCATATCGATTTTCGTTTTTAAATACTCATAAATGCTTTTTAGAATTTCTAAGTTTTGTTCCGTTCCTAAATGACGAACTTGTGCACGTAATAATTTAAGTCCAGCTGCGTAACCACGACGTTCAATATCTCTAACTTCTTCTGTTAAAGGATCCGTAATCGATTCAGTCGCGCCATGTTCTAAATTAATTTCATCTACGTATTTGATTAATTCTACTACTTGTGAATCAGATAAGTAATCTGTCATCCATCCACCAAATTCGCTTGTAATATTAAATTTCCCATCCGAATATGCTCCAGCACCACCAAAACCATTTGTAATTGAACAAGCTGGTAAACACCCCGAAAATTCTTTTTTACCTGCAGCAGGCGGACATTTTTCAATTTTCTTTTGTAAAATCGGGCAATGTCTTGCGAATATATCATGTCCTTTATCAACAAGTAGTACCTTAGCATTAGGCATTTTTAAAGTTAATTCATAACAAGTAAAGATTCCAGCAGGTCCTGCTCCAACAACGATTACATCATACATCTATATATACCTCCAAATAAGGTTTAAATTATTTCATTTGATCAACCTAAAATAGAATACCATCAATCAGAATGCGTTTCAAGTAAAAACACGAACATTTTTTGTGTTTTTTTCAAAAAACATTCGTTTATAAACAAAGTGAAACCTTTTCATTAGAAATAACCATCTATCAATTAGCATTTTTTATCCAATATTAGACAATTCAAACTTGAATATTAATTAATTGACATCAGACTATTTATAATTTAACAATTTTGTTGATTTCATCCTAAATTAACTAAAAGTTAATGATTGGAATACGAAAATATCCTATTAGATAGAATCACAATCACATCAAGTTGAATAGTTATATAAATAACAGATATTTTATATTGGAGATGGAAAAGATGCTAGAAGAAAATATCAAGGAAAAGGAAGGGAAAGACCAAAATCAGAAAACCCCTATAGAAGATGACGTTTTACAAGCAAGTCTTGAAAAACAAATTGTTGCTGCATCATGGGTAAAGGCAGTTGCACAATTATATGAAACGATTACATTATCAAAATTATATTCAATTGACAAAGATCCAATCTTTCAAGGGAAAAGAGATATTATATCAGGAATGTGGATTGGTACAGCTGGTCAATTATCTGTAGCTTTTTATGTTTCTAAGCAATTGTTCACTTCAGATAAGAAAAATTTACTTGAGTTACAAAGAAAAATCGTGCTCTCTGATTCAATTCAATTAGTTGGGAACGCATTGGCACTTATTGGTGCAGCTGAGGTAATTCAAGAGGAAATTGGCGATGGGGAAATATTCCTTTCATAGTCATATAAATATAAAATCATTTTTTCTACTTAAAAATTCACATTTAATGTACGCTTCTTCAAAATGCAAAATAAATAAATATAAAATAAATAAATCCCACAGAAATTCCATTGTGGGATTTTAGTTTATAATTTTTTCGTGTTTCTAGGATAGATTCTCCAATTTAATTAATTGTTTTCCCTATTCCCTGCACTTCTTGTTTTTCTCCTACTCCTGCATTTAATGCTTTTTGGAAGCTTGCAATCAAGTCTTCAATATCTTCTAGACCAACGGACACTCTTATTAATGTATCTTTAACGCCTAATCTTTCACGAACATCGAGCGGTATTGCAGCATGAGACATCTTTACAGGATAGGAAACAATTGTTTCAACTCCACCTAGTGAAACTGCAACAGCAACGTTTTCGACTGATTGTAGGAAACTTGTTGTTTGTTCAATCGTTTTTAGTGTAAATGAAAGGACTGCTCCTCCTCCAGTAGCTTGCTCAAAATGAACATCATGACCAGGATGATCTTTTAGTCCAGGATAATATACATCCTCAACTTCTTCTTGTTCTAAAAGCCAGTTTGCTAATTTTGATGCAGTTTGTTCAAATGCATCCATACGAACTTTTAAGGTCTTTAATCCTCTTAATGTTAGCCAACAGTCTTGTGGACCTAAAATAGCACCGAATGAATTTTGGATCGTGTATAAATCATTTGCAAGTTCTTCCGAATTTACGACCGCTAACCCTCCGATTACATCGCTATGACCGGCAATAAATTTTGTTGCACTATGAACGACAATATCAGCTCCTAAATCTAATGGTCTTTGTAAATAAGGTGATAAAAAACTATTATCTACAATGACAAGTATGTCATTTTCTTTTGCAATTTTTATTGCACTACTTAAATCAGTAATTTTCAAAAGAGGGTTTGACGGTGTTTCTAAATAAAGTCCTTTTGTATTAGGCTTTATTCCGGCTTTAATCTCTTGTAAATTCGAAGCGTCAACAAAAGTAAAATCGATTCCGAAACGATTTAATACTTTTGTCGCTATTCTAAATGTTCCTCCATACACATCTTCACAAATGACTATATGATCTCCAGCTGAGAACAAAGACAATACTGATGAAATTGCAGCCATCCCAGATGAAAACGCAAAACCACGCACACCATTTTCTAATTTTGCAATTGTATTTTCTAATGCTTCTCTTGTTGGGTTTCCACTTCTTGCATAATCGTACTTACCAAAATTCTCTATATCAAATTGATGAAATGTTGAAGTTTGATAAATCGGAATACTTAATGCGCCTGTTGCCTGATCTATTTCATTTCCGTTATGAATTAATTTCGTTCCAAATTGCATTCTCATCACCCCAATGCATTTTCTAAGTCATTTAATAAATCATCAATATGTTCAATACCAACAGATAATCGAAGTGTATGGTCATCTAGACCAAGCTTTCTTTTAAATTCCTCTGGCATTTCTGAATGAGTTTGCGTATGTGGATACGTAATTAATGATTCAACTCCACCTAAACTTTCTGCGAATGTAATGACTTTTACGGTTCCTAGAACCTGTTCAACCAAACTTAAATCTTTCACTTTAAATGAAATCATTGCACCAAATCCAGTTGCTTGTTCTTTAATAATTGAATACCCTTTATGCGATGGTAACCCTACATAATACACTTCAGTAACATTTGGATGATTTTCTAAAAATTTCGCAAGTACAATCGCATTTTTTTGACTGTATTCCATACGTAAATGTAATGTTTTAATTCCTCTTAGGATTAACCAAGAGTCAAATGGAGCTAATGTTGCACCTGTTGATTTTTGATAATAACGAATTCGTTCATTCGTATATTCTGAATTTGTCACGACAAAACCAGCAAGTGTATCATTATGGCCACCTAAATACTTTGTTCCACTATGAACAACAACATCTGCCCCTAATTCAATTGGTCTAAAGAAATAAGGTGTTAAAAATGTATTATCAACGATCACAATAATATCTCGTTCTTTTGCAATCTCTACTACTCTTTTTAAATCTGTTACTTTCATCATTGGATTTGATGGTGTTTCAATAAAAATTCCTTTTGTGTTCGGTTTAAGTGCATCAAGAATATTTTCAATTTCAGTCGTATCAACAAAATTATGCTCTAGTCCATATGGCGAATAAATTTCTTCGAATAAACGATATGTACCACCATATAAATCATCTGAAACAATTAGGTGGTCACCTTTTTTAAATAAGCTTAATACTGCAGTAACGGCTGCATTACCTGTTGAAAATGCAACACCATAATTTGCACTTTCTAATTTAGCCACAGTATTTTCGACTTCTTCTCGAGTTGGATTTTGTAATCTTGCATAATCATATCCAGTCGATTGATGAAGTCCTGCATGCTTAAATGTAGCAGATTGATAAATTGGATAACTAATCGCACCAGTTAATGGATCATAACCTTTGCTTCCATGTACAGCTACTGTTTCAATCGATTTTTTATTCGTGTTTAAAGCCTCTTTTGTGTTAGTCATTATAAATCCCCCATTTTAGTCAATTAAAAAACCACTTCTTAAAAAATAAGAAGTGGTTATGTCCGCAAAATATACATATCGCTCTTATCTTCCAGGTTTTTCACCTGCAGGATTTAGCACTTTCTAGTTTTCACTAGAGTTGCCGGGTTTCGTCGGGCCAGTCCCTCCACCGCTCTTGATAAGATTATTAAATTATATTCATAAGTATATTAAAAACTCTGATAATTATCAATCATTTTTTTTCGTTATTTCATTATTGGCTTTTCATTTCCATTCAACAGGTAATAAACTTTGATAAAGTGTGCTCTTATATCGATCATCAATTAGTAATAAAGTCCCTTCATCTGATTCAGAGCGAATAACTCTTCCACCCGCTTGCATTACTTTATTCATACCCGGAAAGACATATGCATAATAATACCCATTTTTTCCAACCGAATTAAAATGCTCCTTTAAAATATTTCTTTCTAAACAAATCTGCGGCAATCCTACACCAACTACTACGACACCATTTAATCGATCACCCTTTAAATCGATCCCTTCAGAAAATATTCCACCTAACACAGCAAAGCCAACTAACGTTTCCTCATTTAAACTATCAAACATTAAAAGGAACTCTTCTCGTTCAATTTCAGACATACCATTTTCTTGAACGATTGTTTTTATGTTAGGGTATTTTTCTTTAAATAAATCAACACTTTGAATTAAATATTGATATGACGGATAAAAGACTAAATAATTACCTTTTCTTTTCGTAATTTCTTTATAAACCGAATCAATTAATCTTTCTAAATTTCTTTCACGATCTTGGTATCGAGTTGATAGAGGGTCAATTGTTATTTCCAGTTGCTCCCTATGAAAAGGAGAATCGATTGAAATTGTATAATCGCGACTTTGATCACCAAGCATATCTTGAAAATATTGTATTGGAGTTAAAGTAGCTGAGAAATAAATAATTGAGCGAAATCTTTTTATAACGTCATTTACTACTTTAGATGGATCAAGGCAAAATAATTTTAAATGAACTTCACTTTTATAAAGTTCATAATAGCATACATAATTTTCATCAAAAAACTCTGCGATTTTGACGAAGTTGAGTGACTCAAAATAAGTATCAAGAAGAAGTTGTTTATTTTCGTCCTCTTCCATTTCCTGTAATTTTATTTCGACGATTTCATTAAATGTATGTAGAAGTTCCAATAAATCCTCATCAATTTCCTTTGAAACTGGGGTTACAACGTCCTTCCATTTCTTTCTTAATTCAATAAATCGCTTATTTATTTCATTTATTATGGCATAAAGTTCATCTTTTAAATTTTTATATCTATTTTTCAACTCTAAAAATTTAGATTTGAATAGACTTGCAGAATACATTTCTCTTGCACGATCAACAAGATTATGAGCTTCATCAATTAATAAAACTGAACTTCGTTTATGTTCATCAAATAATCGTTTTAACGATACTCGTGGATCAAAAATATAATTTACATCACAAATAATAGCATCTGAAGAATTTAATAAATCTAATGAGTATTCAAAAGGACAGACTGTATGTTTCCGTGCATATTCTTCTATTTTCTCCCTAGTTAGCGCTTTTTCTGATGAAAGAATATCAAGAACAGCCTCATTTATCCGGTCATAATAACCATTGGCAAATTCACAATATTCTTTCTGACACATCGTCTTTTCTTTAAAACAGATTTTATCTTTTGCTGTAATCGTCGTACACTTCATACAAAGTCCTTGATCTGTCATGCGCTTAAACGCTTCTTCAGCAACAGTCCTAGTAATCGTCTTAGAAGTTAAGTAAAACATTCGATTTATACTATTCTCACCTATACTTTTAACAGTTGGAAAAATAGTAGAAACTGTTTTTCCTATTCCGGTTGGTGCAACTGCAAATAAATTATTACCTTCCTGAATCGTTTGATATACCGCACCAGCTAACTTTCTTTGACCTTTTCTGAAAGAAGGAAAAGGAAAATTTAATTCTTTTATTGTCTCATTCCTTAACTCAATATGATCGTATTTCCATTTTGCAAAAGGATAATAAATTTCTAGCATTTTGTATAAGTAATTTGTTAATTCATCCTTTGTAAACAAATGATCAAAGCTTATTTTTTGCTCAGTTAAAATATTAATATATGTAAGTCTAAGTGTAATCGTATCAAGCTGTAATTCTTCACAAATAAAATATCCATAAACTTTTGCTTGAGCCCAATGAACTGGATGTGAATTTTCATTTATTTCATTCAAATCTTTCATTGTTGATTTAATTTCTTCTATTATATATTGATCATCCTTAAGTAATAGTCCATCACAACGGCCTTCTATTTGAAACATCAATTGATCCAATGATATGGTGCCGGATATAGGTCGTTCTTTTACGTCCAGTTCACCATATTCTCTTTGGATTTTTTGGTGTGCCTTTGTTCCTTCAATTAATGAAACCGAACTTTTATATGTTACATTGATACTTCCCGCCGTATGAGCATACTCAACTAGCGTTCGAACTGAAACCTTTATACAATTCTCCAAGTGAGTACCCTCCTTTTTTACATTTTATCATAATTCTTCTTTCTTGATTAAGAATGAAATGTACCAATAAAAAAGTTCAAGTTAAAATAACTTGAACTTTAGAGATCAGAATGCACTATTCAACTAGCAATATAAAACTTGAATATTATATTTTCTGTAAAATTGTAATAATCTCTCCACGTCATCTTTTATTGCTTCTAGTGGTATTACAATGGCTTGCATACTTGTAAAGTAGATATAAAAGTAATTCTTCGTTCCCTTTATTTCAACTATATCATCCCACTTTATTTCATGAACACTTGATTGTGTAATTTCTTTAATCCCATTCTCATCTACCTTTAGAGAATGTTCGCCGAATAATGATTGATCGTTCTTTTGCGTTAAATGCTTAATCATTTTGTTTTTTGATGAACGGTAGAAATACTTTGGAAAATAAATGAACCAAAGAATGGCTGCTATCGCAAAGGCAAGTAAATAACCAAAAAGCGGTTGTTTGAAAAGAAAGGAAATTAAAAATGGTATTACTAAATAGATTAAACTCACAGCAATTCGTTGATTAATTAACGACTTTTGAACAGTTTTTGAGTGTTTTAAATGATGTAAATTAAATTCAATATAATCATCCAAATTAATTTCATAATTAAGCTTCATACTTGACCTCCATTTTCGCAAAAATATTTTAATCACTAATATATTTTAACATTATAAAAAAACAGAAAATAAAGATATTTTATCTACTTATGTTAAGTTGACTTTTCAAGATTCATAGAATTAATTCTTTTATTAAAAATTCGTAATAATTCATTTCCAAAGTTCTAATTTTAGATTTTTGGCATAAAAATGGATGTCCTACCTGTAAATCAGACTTTTAGAAACGCAAATAAAATTGGAAAAGCTGCAATGAAAATTGGAGAATCGGAATTAAATTTATCAAAACTGCAATTAAAATCCTAATAATCGCAATTAAAATTTAAAAGTACCCATACCAGTAAAGGTATTACGTCCTAAAAAACAGACAAAAGCAGGTCGTTTCAAATAGAAAACTTGCAAATATACCCTCTATTTAAGAAAAGAACCTACAATAATAGCTAAAAAAGCTCGATTAGATCAACTGCAAATGAAAAACGCCGTTGAAATCCCCTCACACATAGCACCAGTAAACTTTCCAATAAAAAAAGGGACGCTCATATGTCAGTTAACCTGACTTTTGAGACAGCCCCAATCTAATTAAAACAAATCAATTATGCTCCATCATTAATGAAGCTATATTGCGCCATGTATAGCTTATAATAATGTCCTTTTAATGCTAATAACTCTTCATGTGTACCGCTTTCCTCGACATTTCCGTTTCCGATTACCATAATTCTGTCGCAGTCACGAATTGTTGATAATCGGTGGGCAATGACAAATGAAGTACGGCCTTCTAATAGCTTTTCAATTCCATTTTGGACAAGCTTCTCTGTATGTGTATCGATATTCGAAGTAGCTTCATCTAATATTAAAATTCTAGGATCAGCTAGTAGAGCACGAGCAAAAGAGATTAATTGTCTTTGACCTAATGAAAGTCTTGAGCCCCTCTCGTTTACATTCGTATCATACCCATTTTCCATTTTAATAATAAAGTCATGAGCATGGACTGCTTTGGCTGCAGCAATTACTTCTTCATCTGTAGCATTTAATTTACCGTATCGAATATTCTCCATAATCGATGTTGAGAATAGGAATGTATCTTGTAGCATAATTCCCATTTGACTTCTAAAAGATTCTAAATCTACTTTTTTAATATCGTTTCCATCTACTAAGATTTCACCTTTTAAAGGATCATAGAATCGACTTAAAAGTGAAACAATCGTCGTTTTCCCTGCTCCAGTTGCACCTACCAATGCGATTTTTTCACCAGGATTTATTGTGAAATTCACATTTTTTAAGACTGTAGAGTTTTCATCATAACCAAAAGTCACATTTCTAAATTGAACTTCACCATTAATTCGTCCAATTGGAGGTGCATTTTCTTCACTAATAATTTCTGGATCAATATCCATAATGTCAAAAATACGATCAGCTGCTGAGAAGTTTGATATTAATGTATTATAAAAGTTAGATAAGTTCATAATTGGACGCCAGAACATACCAATATACATTGAAAATGCGATTAATGTTCCGACTTCAATATCTTGACTCGTTACAAGCTTATATCCAACATAAAATACAATTACAGTACCAACACCCCATGAAAGCTCAACTAATGGCCAGAAGAAGTCATTCATTTTTACTGCTCTCATGAATGAGCCCATTAATTCAGAAACCTTTTCTTTGAAGTCTTTTTCTTTATCTTTTTCTTTCGCAAAAGATTGAACTACTTTTATTCCTGAAAAATCTTCATGTATAAAAGCAATTAAATTTGAACGTTTCTTTCTGTAATCATCCCATCTTTTACGTGCACGTGTTTCAATATAAAACATGGCAACTGCCAAAAATGGAAGAATTGATACTGATGCGATTGCAAGTTTAACATTTAAGATAAACATTACGACAGTAACGCAAACTAAGCTTAGTAATTCTGGAATTAATGTTTGAATACTTTGGTTGAATAAATTTTGGAGAGCACTAATATCCCCCATTACACGAGCCAAAATTTTTCCTACTGGTCGATTATCAAAAAACGTAAATGATAGTTTTTGAATATGTGTGTAAAGCTCATGACGAATATTGACTAAAATATTATTCGTAACGGAGCTGATCATCGTCCAACGTGTTTTTGAAGCAATCATTGCTAAGAAATTTAGTGCTAATAGTACAGCTCCAATCATTATGAGCCCTTTTACATCGTGATTTTTAATATTTGTATCAATTGCTACCTTTAGTAAATATGGGTTTAATATGCCAATTACCATTACAAATAACATTAAACAAATAACGGTAAATGTTTTTAATTTATATGGTTTTAAATAAGTGCCGAGCCTGAGAATAAGCTCGGTTTTACTCCGATTTAGTTGGTCTTCATCACGATTTATCGTATTTTGTGCCATTAGACCACCCCGCTTTCTACTGTTTCAAAATCTTTGAATTGTTCTTCGTAGACTTCAAAGTATCTTCCTTTTTTATCAAGTAATTGTTTATGATTTCCTTTTTCCACTATTTCTCCATTTTCAACAAATAAAATGACATCGGCATTTTTTACTGCTGAAATACGGTGTGCAATGATAAATGTTGTACTATGTGAGAAACGTTTATTTAAATTCTGTAATAATTCATACTCCGTTTCCATATCTAATGCAGAGGTTGCATCATCTAAAATTAGGATTGGCGCATTTCTTAATAGTGCGCGGGCAATTGATATACGTTGTTTTTGGCCGCCAGATAAACCAATTCCTCGTTCACCAATTTCCGTGTTGAATCCTTCTTCTAGCTCTTCAATAAAGTCTAGACAACAAGCAATACGGCAAGCCTCACGGATTTCATCCATTGTAGCTTCTGGGTTTCCTAGTTTAATATTATTTTCAATCGTATCTGAGAAAAGGAAAGTATCCTGAGAAACAAGAGACATATTTTGACGTAAAGATGTTAGATTGAAATCTTTAACATTAACGCCATCTACTAGAACTTCTCCTTCAGCCACGTCGTATGAGCGACCAATCAGATGAAGAATTGAAGATTTACCAGCACCTGTCGTTCCCATAATCGCTACTTTACTACCGCTAGGAATATATAGATTAATATCTTTTAAGACAATTTCATCATTGTATTTAAAGCTTACATTTTTATATTCCACTGAACCGTCAACAAGATTAGGTGTATATGCACCTTCTTTGTTTTCAATTGCAGTTTTACGATCTAAAATTTCAAAAATCTTCTTCGCAGAAGCTTGGTTTTTAGAAAGTACATCTGTTAACCAGCCTAACATTCTCATCGGCCAAATTAAGTTCCAAATATATCCACTAAATGCAACTAATTCACCTAGCGTCATACTATTTTTTAAAACGAAATATCCACCGATAATAATCATTGCAACAAGCGCAATATTTGTTAAAAATTCAATATTAGGAAAATATTTACGCATTGTTTTAGCTTGAGCCATATTTAAATCATAATATCCACGATTCATTTTCAAAAATTTCAAAGTCTCATGCTTTTCTCTAGCAAATGCTTTAACCAATCTTACACCCGCAATATTTTGTTGAGCTGTTGTATTAATTTCAGCTGTATGGTCACTTATTTTTCCGTAACCTTTATTAAGTAAGCGATTTAAACGCGTCCCCATATATCCAATTGGGATCATAATTGCTAAACAAATTAGTGCCAGCTTCCAATTAATTACAAATAAGATAACTGTACTGACAGTAAAATAAATAATATTTTCAACAAACAATCTTAGTCCAAACGCAATTGTTTGCCAGATATTTTCGACATCTTCATTAATTCTCGAAAGTAATTCACCCGTATTCATCGAGTCAAAATACTTAAATTCAAAACTTTGAATATGCTTGAACATATCATTTTTTATATCTTCATGTACCTCTGAACTTACTAAGTCATATAAATATTCTTTTACATAACCAAAAATTGATTTAATGATTGTGACACCTATAATACCTCCAATAACTGGTAGGACAACAGATGATTTTCCTTTTGTAATACCATCATCGATAAGAATCATTTGTAAATAAGGAATTAAATGATCCACACCTATTACTAAAACCATTGAAATTGAACCAATAATAAATGAAAACTTATGCCTAAAGACATATTTTAAAATTCGAGACAAATTTATACCTCCCTTGTATCAATTATCCTAACTCTACGCAACCCTCCACTTTTTTTGACAACAAAAAGACCATGGGAATATTTTCCATTCCCCATGGCCATAAAGAAACGTTTCGCCCAAAAACAAACATAAATGAAACGTTTATTTTTGGCACAAAAAAGCCATGGGTAATATAAACCCATGGCTAGATCGTCAATTGAAATCTAAATTTCAACGTGGTCCGTCCTGCGTAGAGATAGGGTTCATAATCATTATGAAATTTTGTGATGCTTCACAGTTTAATTTTCTTACAATCATCATGTTAACCTACCTCCTTCTTATTTGATATTCTTATCATATACGAGTGGACTTTAAAATGTCAAACTATTTTTAATAAATTAAATTATTTAATTTTACAAACAATTGCTTCATACGGTCTTAAGCTACTATTCACACCCGTTAAACTTGAATCTTTATAATTACTTAAAATTATACTTACTTCATCATAGCTATTACTATGACTAAATTTTGATTCCTCGTTTGTAAAGTTAGCTACAACTAAGAATTTTTCACCATTATACTGTCTTTCATATGCAAATACTTTTTCATCCTTTTCAGCAAGCATTTCAAAAGAACCATAAACAATTGCAGGATTTTCTTTTCGTAATTGAATTAACTGGCGATAATGATGAAAAATTGAATCTGGATCCTTTATTGATTGTTCAACATTTATTTTAGTAAAATTCGGATTTACTGTTAACCAAGGGTTTCCTTTTGTAAAACCTCCATGCTTTTCTTCATTCCATTGCATTGGAGTACGGGCATTGTCTCTACCTTTTGTATAAATCGATTCCATTATGTCTTCGTGCTTGTAGCCTTTTGAAAAACGGTCATTATACATATTTTTTGTTTCAATATCGTCATATTCATCAATGCTTTCAAATTGAATATTTGTCATTCCAATTTCTTCACCTTGATAAATATATGGTGTACCTTGCATTAAATGAAGGATTGTAGCGAGCATTTTCGCACTTTCAATACGATAATCTTTATCATTACCCCATCTAGAAACAATTCGTGGTAAATCATGATTGTTCCAGAACAAGCTATTCCAAGCCTTTCCATCAAGCTGAGTTTGCCACTTATTAAAAACTTCTTTCAGCTCTAACAAATTTAATGGCTTTAAATCCCATTTTTCTTTGCCTTCCTGTTGATCAAGACCGATATGCTCAAATTGAAAGACCATACTTAATTCATTTCGAACAGGATCCGAATAAAGCTTTGCAATTTCTGGAGTTGCTCCCCAAGTTTCACCAACAGTTAGCACATCGTGATTTCCAAAAGTCATTTTATTCATCTCTTGCAAGTATTCATGTAGCTTTGGACCATTTGCCGTAATCTCTTGATCAGGAATCTTTCCAATTAAATCAATTACATCCATTCGGAACCCACCAATTCCTTTATCAAGCCAAAAATTCATCATATTATATACTTCTTCGTGGACTTTTGGATTCTCCCAGTTTAAATCTGGCTGCCTTTTACTAAATAAATGCAAGAAGTATTGTCCAGTTTGTTCATCATATTCCCATGCACTGCCACTGAATACAGAAGGAAGATCATTTGGTTCACTTCCATTCACAGGATCTCTCCAAACATAATAGTCTCTATATGGATTATCTTTGCTTTTTCTAGATTCAATGAACCACGGATGCTCATCAGATGTATGGTTCACAACTAAATCCATTACGATTTTAATCCCTCGATTATTCGCTTCTGAAATTA
Source organism: Bacillus sp. AFS053548 (assembly GCF_002575105.1). Classification (NCBI taxonomy): domain Bacteria; kingdom Bacillati; phylum Bacillota; class Bacilli; order Caryophanales; family Bacillaceae; genus Bacillus; species Bacillus sp. AFS053548. The sequence goes on from NZ_NUHI01000026.1 coordinate 24,027, forward strand.
ATTCATCCATATCATTCATTGTCCCGAACTCTTCCATAATGTCACAATAATCACTAATATCGTAACCATTATCATCATTAGGAGATTTATATACAGGACTCAACCAAATAATATCTATTCCTAAAAGCTTTAAATAATCAAGCTTTTCGATTATTCCTTTTAAATCACCGATTCCATCTGCGTTGCTATCCATAAAACTTCTAGGATATATTTGATAAACTACACTATTATGCCACCATTTTTTCTCCATTTAAATTGCCCCCTAGATTATGTATAAATCTTAAAAACTAATAAAAATAATTGTGATTTCTTCAAATTACATCAATGTGGTACGTGAAATTCCAAATCATTCATACGCTTTTACTTAAATTGTGCAAACGTATGCATATTTTTGTTGGAAAACTGCCCTAGTTTTAAAAATCATTTATTCATCTATCCTATTTAACCGCTTACATTCTCTATTTTAACAAGATTGTTCGTTAATGCAAACATTTACATTTTTCATCATAGATTTCTAATCTACCGTAAACCAAATATCTGTCTTTGACTTAATTAAAACTCCAAAAGAATTACCGATCCATTTCCAGTTATCTAATAAATCTATTTTTTTCCTAATTTGAAATTTTTATTAGATAGGACAAGCGGTCCTTTCATACTATATAAAGCTATGTATTTTCTATATATTGTTGGGGGGAAAAATTTGTTAAAGCGCTGTTTTATTTTTTTCATAGTTCTACTTTTATTTTTGAGCACTTCTTTTGTTCAGTCTTTCGCCGCAGAAACAAAACCTGTTTCGCAATTTATCATTATTAATAAGTCGATTAATAGATTAGCTTTTTATGAGAATGGTAAATTGGTAAAAGTTTTTAAAGTGGCAACCGGTAAGAGTCAGGATTTAACTCCTGAAGGCAAGTTTAAAATCGTCGTTAAAATTGTTAATCGCCCTTATTATAAGGAGAATATTCCTGGTGGTGATCCGAGGAATCCGCTTGGTAATAGGTGGTTGGGTTTAAATGCTAGAGGGACATGGGGTACAACCTATGCAATCCACGGGAATAATAATCCAAGTTCTATTGGAACTTATGCTAGTCACGGCTGTGTACGAATGTATGATGAAGAAGTAGAATGGTTATTTAAACATGTACAAAAAAATACGACTGTTTTAATCACTTCATCAAACATGTCATTTCAAGACATCGCAGTTGCAAATCATTTATTTGATGATGATTCAGGAAGTGTTGTTGTAACAAAACCAACGGATATTCCTACTAGTTTACAACTTGGAAGTGTAGGCTCAGAGGTTGAATGGCTGCAGGATACATTAACAAAATTAGGTTACTCTATAAACGGGGTCGATGGCTACTTTGCTGAAGGCACAGATCAGGCAGTAAGAGCATTTCAACTAGATAATGGATTAACTAGTGATGGAGTAGTTGGTGCTGGTACAAAAAAATTATTATTAGACAAACTCCAAGAAAATAACCGTGAGTTAGTGTCGGCTTATTTTTATACATTTACATTAAAGAAAAATGTAAAAACGAATGGTGAGGATCGATTTGATAGTCGATTAAATGGGGTTCAAAAATTAAATTATTAATCTATTCGAGGGTGTCCAAAAGCCTAGCTTTTAATGGAACCCTTGTTTTTTTAATGAAAATAAGATGGACTGCAAATAAAATCTGATTTTCACAATTAAAGTTGACAAAACTGCAATTAAATCCCAGAGAATCGCAATTAAATTTAAAAATTACCTATACCAGTTAAGGTATTATGACCCAAATCTGATATAAGAGCAGATCTTTTCTAATGGAAAACTAGCAAATAAGCTCTAAAGAATAAAAATTCGAAAAAAATTTACTAAGTTTCTATCATAAAGCTCCATTTATCAACTTAAAATAAAAAACACTTTGAAATACCTCGTACAAGATACACTTTACCAAAAAAAGGGGCTTCCCGTGGACAGCCCCTTTTACATTATTACTTTGTTAAATATAAGTACAATAATTTCATCGTATTTTCCATCGCACTATAATGCGTTCTTTCCATACCATGAGAAGCATGAACACCTGGTCCAATTAGCGCGCCGCGAATATCTTGTCCTCCGCGTAAAGCAGCAACTGTATCAGAACCGTACATTGGATAGATATCTACTGCATAGCTAAGTTCATTTTCTTTTGCTAAGTTGACTAAATCAGTCGTCATATTGTAATCGTATGGTCCACCAGAGTCTTTTGCACAAATCGAGACATCGTATTCAGTACAGCTTAAATCATCTCCAATACAACCCATATCAACTGAAATTAATTCTGTAATATCAGATGGGATATAAGAAGAACCATGTCCAACTTCTTCATATGTTGAAATAAATAATTTTGTTGTATATGTAGGTACAATTTTTTCTCTTTTAAATAATTCAAGTAAGCCAATTAAACATGCCACACTTGCTTTATCATCAATAAATCTTGATTTGATAAATCCGCTTTCAGTAATTGTCGTTTTCGGGTCGAAGAAAATAAAATCTCCAGGGCTAATTCCAAGATTTAATACATCTTCTTTTGACTTAACACATTCATCAATACGAACTTCCATGTTTTCTGGGTCTCGTTTTTTTGTTTTACTATCTTCGAATACGTGAATTGATGGACTTGTAGATAAGAATGTACCTGTATATATTTTTCCCTCACGCGTTCTAATTTGACAATATTCACTATCAAGAGTTGGTACGATTGGCCCACCAATAATTGTAAATTTTAAAGTACCTTTACTTGTAATTGATCGAACCATTGCCCCTAATGTATCAACATGTGCTGATAATCCGATGACTTGCTCATTACTTTTACCAGGAATTGTGATCACACCACAACCTTTATTAGTCGTTTCAAAATCATATCCTAAACTATTTGTCCAAGATTGAATTAACTCCATAATTTCAAAGCAAAAACCACTTGGGCTATTAAACTCTAGTAATTGTTTAGCGGTTTGTATCACATATTCTTTGTCAATTTTAATATTCATAGCTTTTCCCCTTCGATTTTGAAATTTCCATGCAATTCTCAACGTATTTATCATACATTTATTTGTGTTTGTTATCAATAATTCATCATCCTGCCGTAACATGTTTGGCGTATTGCAATTTGATTATTCTCATATAAATGATGTATATCGTATATTAAATGAGGTGAAAATGTGTTTTTTTTCAAACCGATAACTAAAGAGGTTCGATTGTTTCAACTAAAATTCACTAAACAAAATAAAACCAAGAAATTTATATTAGCTTCTATTTTCGCTTGTATTGCTGCACTTTTTCAAGCTGCAGGTGGCCTATTGCCAGGTATAGGATTATTTTTAAGTCCACTCGCCACTGCACCCATTCTATTATGTTCGATGTTTTCCATTACAGATGGAGTAAAATCATATTTTCTAACAATTATGTTGTTAGTCATCTTACAGCCAACTGAACTGATTGTCTTTCCTTTTACAACAGGATTAATGGGACTTGGCTTAGGCTTAGCTTTTCACTTTTTTAAAAAGAGATTAACGATCATTGCGACCGGAGCGACTCTTTTAATGTTAGGTATTATGAGTCTATTATTTCTTTTCCACTTTCCAGTCTTAGGACCGGGATTTTCTGATTCCTTTTCAATCAATACTGTTCTAATAATTTTATTATTTACTTTCCTTTATTGCTGGTTATGGGTTGAAATTACTTTAATTATTTTTAAAAGATTGGCTCTACTAAAATAACGAATTACATAGAAAATATTAAAAATCCCTTCAGCGAAATCTGAAGGGATTCATTTTATTTTTGATTCGAATTAGCTGCCTGTTAGTCAAAAACCAAAACCACAAATCGCTTAGCTCTTATTTTATAAAATTTCTAATCTATGTACTCGATATCATTATTTTGACACCATGCGATCGCTAAGTCTTTATAGCGACTGTCACGATAACTATACCAATCCATTTCAATATTTAACTCTATAACTGCATCTTTAAATCTTCTAAAAGCGCCTTTTCCCTCGATTGTTATAAGTAATATGTTTTGTATTTTCTCATCTTTAACTGTTAAACAAAAGTCTTTTATCATTATATATTCATCAATTTCATATTTTGAAGGTAATTCCTTATAGTCCTCAAAATTTTCCATAATTTCATTTGCTATTTCTAAATTTTCTATCTGCCAATCTTGTAAATCATCATCTATAGGTTTTTCATCTTCAGCGTCAAAAAGATCCTCTTCAGCAACCGAAAAAACTTCACCAGTTCTTATCTTAATAAATGAACGATAACCATCAATTTGCATTTCCAATTCTTCAATAATATCTTTTATCTTTGCTTTATTTGTCATAAAGAATCACCTACTTATTTTTTATATTAGTCAATCAGTTGTGTTACTCCGATAATTATACTTGATAGTTCTATAAATGAATGCACTTTCCTTCTTAAAAAACTCACTAAAAGAAATTTGGAGCTTTAAAAATCTCCAATTAGATGTCATAAGCTGATCAAATTAATAATTATTATTTATACACTACATAAGTATTGGCTAATTTATCATGTAAGGCTGTTTTCCTATTTGAAAAAGCAATCATTATATAACCAATGAATAATATGAAACTGGAAACAACTTGAGCTAACCAACGGCTAATTGCCTCAAATACGGATAACTTACTTCCATCTTTATTGATTACTTTAATGCCAACAGTGACCTTTCCAATTGTCCCTTGCAATTTTGTAGCTGGCAAAAGCATTAAATAAATAATACCAATGAGATCAATGAGTAAGTTGTATGTAATATTTGTGTTAGTAAAGAATTTAAGAAGCAACGGACTTAGAATGAAACCTAATAAAATAATGATACAATAATCAATTATATGCGCGCATAATCTTATCCAAAATCCAGCAAATTTAAATTCCAACATTAACTCCCCTTATAAGTAAATAGTTTACTAGTTTACAATGAAATCTATTTTTAATATTAGAATCATTATACCGATATACTCATAATCTGTAACTTGGGTTAATTTGCCGTTTTCCTTTGAAATTCTGAGTTCTTCTACAACTAACTGTTTAATAATGCCTTCAAATCTTTCCCTCGATTTAATGCAGATCTAAAATCGTTAAAACATACTTTGCATTCTAAATTAGTGAATCTTGAATTCCATATTTCGACAATACAGTGTTTCTTTACTAATATATCGACATTCACACTTACATTACTGAATCATTATTGATATTTCACGACAATACATAAGTAAAAAAACTCTGAATATATTGTTGTTATGTTGTTTAAATTTATTGAGGTTAGGAGTGATTAAATAATTATGAAGCAACCATTGCGTGTTCTTATTTCCGGAGCGAGCATTGCAGGCCCAGCACTTGCTTACTGGCTTCATCGCTATGGTTTCGAGGTGACTGTAGTAGAAAGAGCTCCCGCGTTACGCCCAGGGGGATACGCTGTTGATATCCGTGGTGCTGCAATTTCTGTGCTAGAACGAATGGGTATTCTTGATCAAGTTCGTTCATTAGATACCCATATGACTGGAGTTTACTTCGTGAATGATAAAGGTAAAATTAAAGGTAAAATTAGTGAAGCAAGTTTAGGTAATCAGCAAGGAATGGATATTGAAATAATGCGTGAGAACCTTAGTAACATTTTGTTCGATTTGACTAAAGATAAAGTTACATATATTTTGGGCGATTCAATTACATCTATACATGAATCAATAACTGGGGTAGAAGTTCAATATATTAATGGGAAACCAGATACATTTGATCTAATAATAGGGGCTGATGGAATCCATTCCAACGTGCGTATGTTGAAATTTGGTGACGAAAATCAGTTTAAACATACTCTCGGTTGTTATATCTCGATTTTTGAATTCGAGAATTATCTTAAACTCGATCACTCTCAAATGCTTTATACGGTTCCAGGTAAAACTGTTGGAATGTGCAGTGCAAATGATAACAAAGAAGCAAAGGGCATGTTAGTGTTCCAATCCGAACCACTTAAGTACGACCGTTATAATAAGGAAGAACAAAAAAGTCTTATTAAAAATGCTTTTGAAGAACTTAAGGGCTGGGAAACACCCTACTTGCTCAAAAAATTGCTTAATGCTTCAGATTTTTATTTTGATGAAATTTGTCAAATTCACATGCCCACCTGGTCAGAAGGCCGAATTGCTTTAGTCGGTGATGCAGCTTATTGTCCGTCACCCCTTTCAGGTCAAGGTACTAGCCTAGCCCTTGTCGGAGCATATGTACTTGCAGGAGAACTGAAAGCTGCTAATGGTGATTACAACAAGTCCTTTGATTCCTATGAAAAAGAAATGAGAAATTTTGTTGAAAAAAATCAAAAAATAGGGCTTTTAACTGCTGGAGGAATGATTGAAAAATCAAACTTCAAAATTTTAATACGCAATGCAATGTTACGTTTTCCCATCTTAATGAATGGAATGTTTAAAATGATTACGAGAATGATAGCCAAAGCTGCCAACGAAATTGAACTGAAAGATTATTAAACTGTAAATCATAAGCTTAATTCAATAAAAACAATCAACGCTCAGAGTAAATTCTGAGCGTTGCTTCTTTTAATTAATATCAAAATTTTTCTGAAATACCCCTTATTTAATTAATCAAATTACATAAATAACAACGAGTTTATAATATGAAAAAATTTGAACAATTTAATATAAAGAAATATCTTCCTTAACTTTAAATTTAAGTTTCCCATCTTCATCAACAGATTTAATCGTAATTAATATATTTCCAGAATAACCACCTTCAAAATACCCAATAACTGATTCTGTATGTAATTTACCTTTATTGTCTTTATACTGTAGCACCAATGTACTCTCTCCAACATCCTTAGAGGGATTTATGTTTAGTTTATAGTCCTTATGTGAAGCAATTTCAGGTATCTTTATATCGGTTTTAAAATGATCATAGGTCAAATATATTCCCGTTATATCTCTATTTGTTTGGTTTTTTATTTTAATATCAAATCCACTTTGAAAAAGAAAATAACCTATTATCCCTACTATCCCCGTTATTAAAATCACTATTACTACTAAGATTTTTTTCATTCATATCCCCTATTGATTAAAATTAGAACTTTTTAACATTCCATTTCATTAAATTATAACATTCTTTTTTACAAACTTTCTCTCAGTATCGTGAACCTTTGGAAATCTATTACTATATTAATCCTTTTTCAGTAAGAATAATATTAAAGTTCTAAAAATAAATTTTACAGAGATTAAATAGATGAGGGGAAATTTTGAAAATAGTAAAAAGAGCAACCTTTATAGTATTCGGGAGGTCATTTTCAATTAAAGTGTCCTTTAATTGAGATAATCAACAATCGCTTGTTTTAATGAAAAAAATATAAAAATTGTTATTAGTTTCTCATGGACGAAATTGATACAAGAAACATAATCACACGGTTCTATTTTTCGTTTTTTTATAAACGAGAAAAAATTTTTTTAAGTCCATTTCCGCTTGAAAACCTTGCTATTTCAACGTTTTTCCAATTGGGACATTTCACGTCCACAGGGTGGGTAAAGTCCCTGGAGAAATCGTGATTCGAACGTGTTATAGTGGGTTTAGGAGGTGTTTCTAATGCAAATTTTAATCTGTAAAGAATGCGAAGAAACCATTGAGTACGCGGAGTATAAAAAAGTTGTGAAAATCTATTCAACTTGCGAAAACTGCAAAAACGAAGCAGCAACTACAACTGCAAAATAACATAGAACAAAAAAAGCTAATATTGTAATTTAGACCTTATTAAAAAAATACTTAATTTATAAAGGTTTAACAAAATATCAAAATATATTATTGAAAATGAAAAAAGGATCTTACAAAAGGATCCTTTCAGACTGTTGACAAACGCTCGCTTTCTTCGTTGCTTCGCCTGTCTGCGGTGCTCATTACCGTCAAAGGTAACTCCGCTCCTCACCAGGCTTCGCGCCTCGAAAGACAAGCGCTTGCAATCAGTCTGAAAATCATGTTATTTGTACTTTGTCTACACACTGAAAGGATCTTAAAAAGGATCCTTTTTTCTTTATTTGGTCTTAATTCCACATTCTAAGTTCACTAGTTAGAATCCTTAAACAAATTTAAAATAGGAAGTTCGGGTGGATTAATTTCTGATGGAAGTTCATCAAAACTAAAAAAGCTTAACTCGAGCACTTCGCTTTCTTCTTTCTCTAATTGACCTGTATATTCAGTACAAATATAAGTCGCAATTACATTATACACCTCATCACCATGAGGATATTTATAATAAAATTCTTTCCCAGAAAAAATATTAAAAAACTCAAGTTTTAATGCTGTTAGACCAGTTTCTTCTTTCAATTCTCTTTTAGCTACTTCTTCTAAATTTTCTCCCAACTCTAATGATCCACCAGGTAATCCCCAAGTCTTATTATCTTTTCTTAATTGCAATAATACCCTCTTTTGTGAATCTAATATAATAACATTTGCACCTGCCATTAAGATAGGTCGACTACCTACAACTTTTCTTAAATCCATAATATATCCCATTGATTTTCTCCCTAATATACGATGATTATGTTTAATCCTACTGTATCAAACAATTCCATTTTATTCCACTTGACAGACGTACACTCCAAAAAACTAGCTGCAAGTCTTAGAATATACTTATTTTCTTTATAGCTTATAACCAACAAAGTAGAATTAAAAAAGGAATATTTTACCAATTAAATTACATATATATACTCTAGTTGTTTTAAGTTTAAACAACAAAAGAAGTAACACTATATAAGGAAAAGATACAAGTGTTACTTCTTTTAATCAAAGATTTATTAAAAGGAGAAAAGTGAATGAGGTTGAATCATTTAAATTTATGTGTTGATGATTTATCAGAAGCTAGACAATTCTTTGAAACATTTTTTGATTTTAAATTTCTAGAACAAAAAGGAAAGGCTCTTATAGTGTTAAGTGATGAGCATGGATTTATTCTCGTGTTAAGTGATCCAAAGGCATTTAAGAGGCATATGGAAATTAAATACCCTGAAGCTTTTCATGTAGGTTTTTTAGTGGAAACGTCAAGTGAGGTCGATCAACAGTATGAACGCTTAATAGCTGGGGGCATCCAAATAGACAAGGAGCCTTATACCATGAGAGGGAATAGTTATGGCTTTTATTTCACAACGTTTAATAATTTATTGATTGAAGTTTCTTGCCTTGACGATCGAAATGGTAAAAAATTTCAAAACTCTAATGATTAACCTAGATACAAGCTCCTTCTCGAGGTCTAATAGTGATCTTGTATTTATGCATTTTTATCTCAATAAAACACAAGAACACTTAACAATTGGCAAACAGTCTTTTAAGTTATACAAGGCTCATCAATTATCTGCTTTTTAAAACAACCACCGGAGTGAATAATTACCTCCGTGGTTGTTTATTTACTCGTATTAGACTACTTAACTAAAAGTCACAGTACAATTTCAAAAATCGTACCCATGTTTAAATCAGTCACTTTCATAGAACCATAAACCGCTAAATAGATTTTTGTTTGATTTAAATTCGTTCCCAAACCTACATAATAGGCCACTTGAGATCCAAAGTCATAATCTGTTTGTATAACACTGAAATCACTTTGTTTACCATCTGTTCTTAATTTCGTATAAGCCAAAACTCCTTTAACCTGTGCTTGAGATCCCTTTTGTACCAAATCGGTAAACACAGCGCTACCAGTTAAACTAGGAATTTCATTTCCCATGTATAACTGGACTCCTGTAAGTGCAGTTCCTTCAAATTTATCTGATCTTGGATCTTTATGAAAATAACTAGTTAAAGGTTGAAGACGGCTCGCTGAAAGTGTAACTGATTGATCGTAATACGCTATTGTTTTCTCATCCACATCTGAATTTTCGGTGCATCCTTTTATTGTCGAAGTAGGAAAAGCACCTTCCCAACCTCTCCAGCCGAAGTTAATAAATCCTTCCATCTCAGATTCAGAATTCATATGGATTAATTGAGTGACCGGAATTGGTTTATAATGAACAAATGAAAAAAGCGACTCGACCAAATCTTGACCAACATTTCCAATATATTTAATATATTGATTATAATATCTTTGATATGAAATACCTGTTATATTACGAACCCCTTTAGCTATTACCGTGAGAGTTTCTTGAATACTTGTTGGAAGTTCATTAAAACGAGTCACAATAGGTGGATTATTGCCGTTTATGTTTTTATCTACATCAATTTCAATTATTTTACCCGCAATTTCCAAATTATCTTGGCTTAAGTTAAACGGATCATAGCCTGATCCACCATCTCCTGTTGTTAAAACCAGTTTACTTGTTTCGGGTGAAAAATTTAAGGTGTTAAGCCCATTATGATTCAAGAATGGTCTTCTGATATTCAATAATGTACGCCGTTTTTGAGGCTGACCATTTGATTGTAGAATCCATTCTTCAACTGTATCAATATGGTTATATTGAGTTTCCCTATTTAGCCATTTCAAATTTAATGTTTTGGGATCACATGGATTAGGTTTAAAAGGGGCAGAAAGAGCACTTGGCCCTTGTGAACCAGCTACCGAATAATGAAGATAAAACAACCCATTATGATAAAAATTAGGATGAAATGCTAGTCCAAGCAATCCGCGTTCATCATAGCCCCCAGACTCACCTAATTTTAATACCCGAGGGCGAATATCTAAAAAAGTCCTGATTTCTCCATTTCCTATGTAAAAAATCTCTCCTACCTGTGTTGCAATAAATAATCTTTCAACTGAATCACCTGGAAGAATAGTTGTTTTCAAAACGGTTGGTAAATTAATCTTACTAACAACGGGGCGTAAATTAACTTTAACTTTAACTTTAAACAATTAACACTACACCTCCTTCATATTATTTTTCTTCTATAAAATTATGATTAGAATAGTTCTATTAGTACCGAAATTCATTTCTAAGAGAACGATGGAAAATTTATAATGATTCAAATAGAATGATAGTTTCTTTTAGTCTTTATTGTTAAAATAAGGGGCATATACTTGTACATATATTTTCACTGTCTTTTAATAGAAAGGAAGAAGTAACATTGATCACTGCAATATTTATTTTTTTATTAGCCGGCTTAGCTGAAATTGGCGGAGGGTACCTTATATGGTTATGGCTAAGAGAAGGTCAATCAGCTTATTTAGGATTAATCGGAGGGATTATTTTGGCAGTTTATGGTGTCATTGCAACGTTCCAAATTTCCCCATCCTTTGGTAGAGTTTATGCAGCCTATGGAGGCGTATTTATCGTTCTCTCAATCTTATGGGGATGGGGTGTTGATAAAAAATCACCTGATTTATATGATTGGATCGGTGCAGCAATCTGTTTAATTGGTGTATCTGTCATTTTATGGGCACCTCGCAATTAATCCCCCCTGCTTAATGATGTCAAACAGCAAATCGACTATTTAGTCGATTTTTTTAAACGATTTTGAAGGATAGTACAATAAGAAATTGAACTATTTAATTAAGAGAATTAATGTTTTTATGATAAAGGAGGGAAAAAATTGTCATTACAAGTAGGCGATATTATTACATTCGAACGAACTTTTACTTTAGAAGATGTTGAATTGTTTACGAAGGTTTCTGGTGATGCAGGCGCTCATCATATCACTCCTGATGAACAAGGACGACTTGTCATTCAAGGTTTGTTAACTGCAACTTTACCAACTAAAATAGGTGGAGATCACAACGTACTAGCACGAACGGTAAATTTCGAATTTTTAAGACCAGTTTACTCAGGAGATACAATAACCTGTGAAGTTACAATCGAGAAATTTGAAAAACAGGATAATAGAATATCGATCATGTCATCCTTCTTATGTGCAAATCAGAAGAATAAACAAGTATTACGTGGAAACTTTGCAGGAGTAATATTATAACCTTATATTAAAAAGGATGTCCGCTTCCTATGGGAAATTATTAGCCTAAAGAAAAATCGCTTGGCTAACACAACTAGGAAGCTAAATCTCTCTCCTTGAAAACGAGCATCCTGCAGTGGAAATTTACATATTTTTTCATAAAATTAGATCGTTATTGTAATAATACAATCTATTAATTTTGATATAAAGACTGTATAGCCAAATGTTCTAAATCTTTTTTTACATATATATCATATTGTGTATTCTCATTAAATCTCCTACCATTAAAATTCATCGGTAATTTCGTCTTATACTCAATTCCATTCTTCTTCAATTTACCAATAATGATAAAATAGTTTTGATATCCATACGTAGTATAGATTAACTTCCACTTCCGGTTTAAATATAATTGAATGAAACTATACAGTACTATAATGATAAATACATAAATTGATAGATCTAACATATTTAGTCCCTCCAATTTATACTTTTTATTTAACATATTAAAAAGCTACTAGTTTTTATGTATGGATTTTAGAAAATTATTATTTTAATATATTCTTTCTATTTAAATAAAAACACTCCAGCAAATTAATACTGGAGTGTAAAAGTTATTAAAAGAATCCTAGTTTACTCGGTGAATAACTAACTAGCAAATTCTTTGTATTTTGATAGTGATCCAACATCATTTTATGCGTTTCACGACCTACTCCTGAATTTTTATACCCACCAAAGGCTGCATGTGCAGGATATGCGTGATAGCAGTTTACCCAAACTCGACCTGCTTCGATGTTGCGTCCGAATCGATAAGCAGTATCCATATCACGAGTCCATACACCCGCTCCTAATCCATATAATGTATCATTTGCGATTTCCAATGCCTCTTCTTTTGTTTTAAATGTAGTAACCGAAACAACAGGACCAAAAATTTCTTCTTGGAATACTCTCATTTTATTGTTCCCTTTAAAAATGGTAGGGTTTACATAAAAACCATCTTTTAATTCTCCATCAAGAACATTACGACTACCACCAACTAAAACTTCTGCACCTTCATTCTTCCCAATTTCAAAATAAGATAAAATCTTATTCAATTGCTCATGCGACGCTTGAGAACCGATCATTGTTTGAGGATCTAATGGATTTCCTTGTTTAATCGCTTTAACACGTTTTACTGCTCTATCCATAAATTCCTCATAAATAGATTCATGAATAAGGGCTCTTGAAGGACATGTACATACTTCTCCTTGATTTAAAGCAAACATCGTAAAGCCTTCAAGTGCTTTATCAAAAAACTCTTCATTGTCTACTACATCTTCAAAGAATATATTAGGAGATTTACCACCTAATTCTAATGTAACAGGAATTAAATTCTTTGAAGCATATTCCATAATTAGTCGCCCAGTTGAAGTTTCACCAGTAAATGCAATTTTCGCAATACGATCACTTGAAGCTAAAGGTTTACCTGCTTCAAGTCCAAATCCGTTTACTACGTTAACAACTCCAGGAGGCAATAAATCTTGAATTAGTTCCATTAAAACTAATACTGAAGTTGGGGTTTGCTCAGCCGGTTTTAGAACAACACAATTCCCTGCAGCAAGGGCTGGAGCAAGCTTCCATACAGCCATTAATATTGGGAAGTTCCACGGAATTATCTGGCCGACAACCCCTAATGGCTCTTTATAATGATATGCAACTGTATCACCATCAAGTTCACCGAGTGATCCTTCTTGCGACCTGATACATCCTGCAAAATAACGGAAATGGTCTATTGCTAAAGGAATATCTGCAGCTAACGTTTCACGAACAGGTTTACCATTTTCCCAAGTTTCAGCGACAGCAAGATATTCTTTATTTGCTTCCATACGATCAGCAATCTTATGTAAAATATTTGCCCTCTCAGTTACTGACATTCTCCCCCATTTACCTTTTGCACCGTGAGCTGCATCGAGTGCTTTTTCAATATCTTCTGAAGTCGATCTAGCCACCTCACAAAAGACTTGTCCAGTTACAGGCGATACATTTCCAAAATACCGTTCTCTTACTGGTCTTACCCATTCCCCACCAATAAAATTGTCATAACGATTTTTAAACGTAATTAATGAACCAGATTTTCCAGGTGTTGCAAATACCATAATAATTCCCCCTTAATAGCTTGTCTCTTTATAAACCTATGAAAGTGTGGATATCACTATGACTAATAATAGATAATTTGTTTAATAGAAATTTTTTGATTCAAAACTCATTATTAGGTAGAATGATAGAAGTGAAAAAAATCTGTTAGAAAATGAGGGGTAACTGTGCGTAAAAACTTCGTAGATATTTTATATCTCCTTGTTGGATCAGCTATATTTGCAGTCGGTGTTAACTTCTTTGCCATACCGAATAAATTAGCTGAGGGTGGCTTTACCGGCATTACGATGATTACTTATTATCTATTTAACTGGTCACCTGATGTCGTATATTTTGTTTTAAATGCTTCCTTGTTAATAATTGGATACAAATATTTAAAGAAACAACTAATAATTTATACAGTTATTTCCATCGTAGCGATTTCATTTTTCTTACGTATTACGGACGGTTACGGCGTACCAACAAGCGAAACTTTATTAGGTACTATTTTTGCTGGTGTTTTAATTGGTCTGGGTTTAGGAATTGTCTTTCGTGCGGGTGGTACAACAGGTGGTTCTACCGTTCTTGCTCAAATGGTACATCAATCCTTTGGGTGGAGTATTAGTAAATCTTTACTTTTATTTGATCTCATTGTCGTTTTAGGTGGTTATTTTGTCATCGGCTTTGAGAAAACATTATATACTGTAATTTCTATTTATATCGGTATTAAAGTTTTAGATTTTATTATGGAAGGATTAAATCCTAAAAAAGCGATTACGATTATTTCCGATCAAGCAAATGAAATTGCACAAATCGTATCAAATGAAATGAATCGAGGCGTAACGATTTATCCTGCAAAAGGCCACTTCTCTGGCCTAAGAAAAGAGTCCTTATACATTATTCTTAATAATAAAGAATTATTTGAACTTAAAAAAATAATTCACACAATTGATCCAAAAGCATTCGTCGTTATACATGATGTAAATGATGTACTAAAAGCAGGATAAATAGTTAAGTACAACTCGGATCTATAATAAAAAACAAATCACCATAAGTAATCCAACTTAAGTGATTTGTTTTTTATTTTCTCTTGTATTAAGTTCTTATGCTCTTACCCTTTCTTCTCCCTTCTCTCTGTCAATAACCTCTCATTTATTCCATCGAGTTCCTTTTGTAGCTTAACGATTTTTGAAATTTGAGCCTTCTTTTCTTCATCCGTTTCTTTTTCTTCTGCATTCATTGTAGCTATTTCTAGTTGTAGTCTAATTCGTTCATTTAATAAAGTTTGCTGATCGTTTGAGATGTTCTGTCTTCCGTTCCATTCTGCAAAAGATCCTTTAAATTCATAAAGATTTGCATTTTCAATATGAATTACACGATTTGAGACCTTTTTTAGTAAATATGGATCATGCGACACTACAACTACTGCTCCAGGATACGCAGCTAATGCTTCCTCAATTCTTTCTCTCGTGTGAATATCCAAATAGTTTGTTGGCTCGTCAAGCACTAGTAGATTAGAATCAGAAAAGTATAATTTTACGAAAGCAACTCTACATTTCTCACCCATGCTTAGTTGAGCAATATTTTTGTAAACATCCTCTCTTCTAAAAAGGAAACATGCTAATATTGTTCTTGCTTCAGTTTCAGTCATATTTGGAAGTGATAAAATTTCATTTAAAATTGTTGAATTCTCATTTAACGCTTCTAGCTCCTGCATAAAATAACCTATTTTTAATTGAGGATTATGTTTTACAGATCCACTATTAGGAATCATTAATCCTGTTAATAATTTTAAAAATGTAGATTTTCCAGAACCATTTTTTCCGATTACAGCTAATCGATCTTCTCGATTTAAAATAAAATCGACTTGGTTAAATAACGATTTTTCATCATATGAAAAATCAACGTTTTCAAATGTAATCATTTGTTTTGCTGAAAATGAATCATTTTCAAAGCTCGCTGAAATTGTTTTAACTTCTTTTGGTTTTTCTACTTTTCTTTTTTCTAATCGATCCAAATCCTTTTCTTTTGATTTAAATCTTAATGCGTTTTTTGCCGCTTGTTTCTTTGCAAAAGGATCACGTTCACTAGCTGCATTATGCGAGCTTGTAAACCATTGTTTATATTGATTAATTGTTTCGATTAGCTTTTTCTTTTCAGCTTCTTGTTTCTCATATTGTGCTTGTCGAGTTTTTCGCTCATGTTCTTTTTGTATTTTGTATGTTGAATAGCCACCATTATACTTAAATGTACCACTTTCGGTTAATTCAACTGTCACAGTCGCAACATCATCTATGAATTGTCGTTCATGAGAAATAAAAAGTACACTACCTTTAAAGTTTTGTAACCATTCCGTTAACCATTGGATTGACTCAGTGTCCAAATGATTTGTTGGTTCATCTAAAATTAATAGTTTTGGTTGCTTCATCATTACTTTTGCTAATTTGACTTTTGTTTTTTGTCCACCACTTAAATGACTGAATGGGATATTCCATAACTCTTGCGGTAATTGAAATTTCTTCAAAACTTGATCTATTTTTGTTTCCCAATCATAGCCATCTAATTCTAAATATTTACCTAAACTCTCGTTATATTTAGCAAGGTTTTCTTCATTAGACAAATCAAGTAAATACTTTTCTAAATTCTTTTTGATGAAATATCGCTCTTGATCAAACGATTCGATCACTTCCCTAGCTGACAGGTTTTCCTCAATCTCTTCATCTGTTAAAAGCCATCCAATTTCATCTTTTGAATAGTGAATTTGCAGCATTCCTTTTTTCAATGGAATATTCCCTAAAAGGACATTAATAAATGTTGACTTTCCAACACCATTTTCACCAATTAATGCTACCCTTTCACCTTCTTTTATATCTAAGTTTCCATTTTCAAAAATTGTTTTACCGTTTAATTCTATTTCTATATTCGATGCTTTTATAATAAACATATACTTCACTCCATCCGATTTTTAAAGTTCAATCTGCTTAAAAATTCAATCTGTTTTCGAAAGTATTTTTAACAAGAGAAAATAAAAAACACACAAGCAGTATCTGCCTGTGTGTAAATTGGATGTGATTTAATAAGCCTTGTATATATAAAAATATATATACGTTAAAATATATTTCAAATGAAATATAATAGTAAATAAACCATTAAGACAATGGATTAATTTAATATTAGTTTAGGCTCATAAATAGACATAGTTATCCAATTTCTCTGATTTCAGGCAGAGTACTTTTTTGCTATAAAATTAATTAGCTTAAAAAGTTATCGGATATTGTACATAGTGTCTAAATTTGATGCCTCCTTAAAAATATTAATTTAATCTTAGCTTACTTTTAGTATGATTTCAATGCTTTCTTTTTATTCATTCCAAATTAATGCCAATTCTTTACTCAATTTCTTTCTTAATTGGCGACTTTCTAATCGTTTAAATGCTAATTGCTGTAATTTAATTTCTTCCTCAGTTTCTGGAATAACCTCTACTACTTTATGTGGTTTTCCATCTTTTAGTGCAACAAATGTTACAAAACATGTTGCAGCAACTCTTTTTTCACCTGAAAGTAGGTCTTCGGCAGTAGCTCGAACAAATACTTCCATTGAGCTTGAGCCTGTTAAAATCACGAACGATTCATAATAAATGCAGTCACTTTCACGAACTGGACATAAAAATTCTACTGAATCCATCGATGCGGTTACACATTCCATTCTTGAATGCTTTGTAGCTGAAATGGAGGCAATTAAGTCCATAGCGGCAAGCATTTTTCCTCCGAATAATGTACCATGGTTATTTAAATCAGTTGGAAATATTCTACTACTATCAAATACTCTGGATTCTTTTACATATCTACTACTCATCGATTTCACCCTATCATTAAATAATTGAATAATATTTTTCTCGAACTTTTTTCGCAGATTTTACCATATTTGTTAAGGCATCTATTACCTCAGATTCATTGCGCGTCTTTAAACCACAGTCTGGATTAACCCAAAATCTATTTGCATCACACACTTTTAAAGAACTAATAATATTTTCTTCCATTTCCTCAACCGATGGTACCCTCGGACTATGAATATCATACACGCCTAAACCAATTCCAAATGGATAAGGGGACTCAGATAAATAAGTAGAAAATTCTTGATGACTTCTTGCATGTTCAATTGAAATAACATCTGCATCTAAATCAATAATTGTGTCCATAATATCGCTAAAATTGCTATAACACATATGAGTATGTATTTGCGTTTCATTTCGGACGCTTGAAGTAGCTAAACGAAATGCTCTCGTTACCCAATGTAAATATTGACCCCAAGCTTTTTGCTTTAAAGGTAAACCTTCTCGAATTGCTGGTTCATCAACTTGAATAATTGAAATGCCAGCAGTTTCAAGTGCTTTTACTTCTTTACGTAAAGCTAATGCAATTTCATTTGCTATTTCTTCTCTTGTACGATCCTCACGAACAAACGACCAATTTAATATTGTAACTGGACCTGTTAACATCCCTTTGACTGGTTTAGCTGTTAAGCTTTGTGCATACTCAGTTTCATTTACAGTAATTGGCTTTGTAAATTCCACTTTACTAAAAATAATTGGCGGTTTAACACAGCGCGATCCATAAGATTGAACCCAAGCTTTTTTCGTAAATGCAAATCCCTCTAGTTTCTCACCAAAATATTCAACCATATCCGTACGCTCATACTCACCATGTACTAATACATCCATATCAATATTTTCTTGAATTTCAATCCATTCTTTAATTTTCAATTTAATTTGATTCATATATTCTGAATCATCGATCGTTCTTTTGCGCCATTGCTGTCTTATTTGTTTAATTTCCTTCGTTTGAGGGAAACTTCCAATTGTAGTCGTTGGTAAAATCGGTAAATTCATTACTTTATTTTGTAATGGATATCTTAAATGGAATGGTACTGGTCTTCTAAAATCTTCTTCATTAATGGATTCTAATTCATCACGAGTTAAATGATTTTTTTCGCTAAGTTGTTTTAAATTTCCTAAACAATTACTTGCATATTTAACTTCATTATCAAACATGCTCGCTTTGTTTATTAATAAACTTTTTAGTATAACTAACTCTTCTAATTTTTCATCGGCAAACGATAATGCCTCGAACAATGTTTCATTTAATAAATTCTCTTCAACTTTTGTAACTGGTACATGAAGCAAACTACAAGACGGTTGAATCCACCAATCTTTTGGACTTATTTCTTTTTTAAGAGAATTTAAAAAATCAATGGAATCATTTAAATCATTTCTCCAAATATTACGCCCATTAAGTATTCCTACGCCTAGTACCTTGTCATTTGGAAATCCGTACTTCAGGATCGACTCTAAATTTCCATCTTTACCGTGAACAAAATCAAGACCAATGCCTGCTACTGGGAATGAAATTAGTTCTTTATATTGTTCAACTGCTTCAAAGTAAGTTTGAAGCATGATTGATAATGTAGGTACAGCTTTTGCGATTTGATCATATACTTCTTTCATAAAACGAATATCTTTGCTTGACTCTTCTAACACAAAACATGGTTCATCAATTTGGACCCATTCAACACCTTCATTCTCTAGCTCTTTAAGCATTTGTATATAAAGGTTTACTAGATTATTTATTATGTTTCGTTTTTCTTCTTCCTGGTAACCTTTTGCTAACTGTACAAATGAATAGATTCCTAGAATGACAGGTTTCGTTTTTATACCAAGCTCAATTAAAGCCTCTTTGTATGCTTCTAATGGCTTATTGAATAGCAATTTAGATTGCTTCTCTTTTTGATATTCAGGAACGATATAGTGATAGTTTGTATTAAACCATTTCGTCATTTCACAAGCTACAATGTTTTTACTACCCCTTGCTAATGCAAAATACGTATCTAGACTTGGTCTTTCATTTACTTGACCAAATCGACCAGGAATCCAACCAAACATAGTAGCAAAATCTAACACATGATCATAAATCGTAAAATCGTTTACAGGGACTAGCTCCACACCTAAATCGTGCTGTTTCTTTATTGAGCTTAATCTCAGTGATTTCATTTCCTTCTCAAATTCTTCTTGATTAATTTTCTTTTGCCAAAAGCTTTCTAACGTTTTTTTCCACTCACGATTTTCACCAATTCTCGGATATCCTAGATTACTTATTTGTACCATCTTTTCCCTCTCCTTTTAACTAAAATAAAAAAGCATTTTTATCTCATAAGAGACAAAAATGCCTTTAAGTTGGAAAACATAAATAATTAGAATACGTTAACTTAAGCTTTCTTTCCATAAGGCACCTCCCTATCTCTCGTAGGTCAAACAGCGTCGTTAGAATAGGCAGGTCTCCTGACTTAAGAATCTTTGTAAATAAAAGCCTTCCCTATATTAATAAGTGGCATCTTCATATTTACTCCTCTATTACAGTGGCGGGACCGTGTTGGAATTAAACCAAACTTCCCTTTTAAGTAAATGATTTCAAACTTTGAACTTCATTTACACCTATTCCCTACTATTTAGTTTTCATCATTTTGTCATAAAATGCAAAAATAGTCAAAATATTTATTTTTTATTTTTCGTACTAATTTAAAAAAATTTTTATTTTGGGTTAAATAAATGCTGTCGATTTAGTTATTCAGGTAATTAAAAAATGCGTTCGTATAATAATTTCATCCAGTTTAATTACTGTTTGATCTAATCATACGAACGCATTGATTGTTTATCAAATTTATATTTTTATTGAATAGCTATTTTTCAAAGGAACATCTTACCATCAAACTAAGTGATGTATTAATTAGCTATTTCTTCATCTGCTTGAGCATCTAATGGTTCACGTTTTCCGATACCAAAAGCATAGAAACAAATGACAAGGATTGCCAAGAAAATAATCCCTACAATAAGTGAGATACGTGTGTCATCATTAAACCACATACCGATTAATACCATAACTAAATAGGCTAATGTTAAGTAGTTAGTAAATGGTGCAAAAGGCATTTTAAAAGGATGATTTTTAATTTCATCTCCTTTTACTTTTCTGAAACGAATATGACTAATTAAAATGACAAACCATGGGATCATCCCAGGAAGTACACTTGCACTGTATACATACACGAATAAGTTTTTTGGTGCAATAAAATTTAAAATAACGCCAATTACTAGACCAATTAGTACACCGATCGTACCGAATAAAGGCACTCCGTTATTTGAGACTTTTGTAAAATATTTTGGTGCTTGTCCATTTATACCTAATGTATAAAGCATGCGACCTGCACTATAAATACCACTGTTACAACCAGACAATGCAGCAGTGATTACGACAAAGTTAATAATTCCAGCTGCAGCTGTAATACCAAATTTTGCAAAAGTTACAACAAACGGGCTACCAATCGAATTTAGTTGATCCCAAGGGAAAACTGTTACAATTACAAAAATAGCACCAATATAGAAGATTAAAATACGCCAAATAAGACTTTGGATCGCTTCTTTTAACGTTTTTTTCGGATTTTCTGCTTCTCCAGCTGTAATACCAATTAATTCAACGCCTTGATAAGCTCCAACAACTAGTGAAAGTGCAAAGAAGAAACCTGACCAACCACCTGTAAAGAATCCGCCATTTTTCCAAAGGTTAGATAAACCAATCGCATTTCCACCGTTTCCAAGACCGAAGAAAATAAGACCAAACCCTGCAACAATCATTAATAAAATCGTAACGACTTTAATCATTGCAAACCAAAATTCAAATTCACCAAATGATTTAACGGAAATTAAATTTGCTGCACCAAGAATCACAATTGCAATAATTCCTGGTATCCAAGCAGGTAGGTCTGGAAACCAATACTTCATATATGCCCCAACTGCAATAATTTCTGACATTCCAACGATAACCCACTGGAACCAATTACTCCAAGCAGTCATATACCCTGCTAAAGGGTGTATATATTTATGGCCAAATGTCGCAAATGAACCTGTACTTGGCTCTAGGTATAGCATTTCCCCCATTGCACGCATAATGAAGAAGATAAAAATCCCCGAAATTGCATAAGCAAGCATTACTGATGGGCCTGTCCAATGAATTGTACTCGTTGAACCCATAAATAAACCTACACCGATTGTTCCGCCCAAAGCAATCATCTGAATATGGCGCGCTTTCAAACCTTTTTTCAATTCCTTTTGTGCCATTCTACTTCCTCCCCTTTCTGATGAAACAAGTGTCACTTTTTGAATCAATCTTAAAAACTTCTCCCCTAAAACCATTACTAACTTATTAAGAATATTTACAGTTAAAAAGCTTCTTTATGTTCCTATAATTAACTTATCTTTCGAATTGAACTAGGAATATTTTCCTTATTTTTCTTAAGTAAAATACTAATAAAATAACCAATAAAACCACCAATAATAGCTGGAAATATCCAACCTAAACCTAAACTATACAACGGGAGGTACTTATTGAAAAAATGATGAATTACTTCAATTTGTATTCCAGCAGAGTTTAACCCATCAAATAGACTCACAATAAAAGTTAAGATCAAACTGCCTTGATACACTTCTGACCTACCTTGAAAAGTATAGTGTAAGAATGTTAAGAAAATTAAGGATATAGCGATAGGATATAGTGTCATTAATACAGGAATTGAAACTTTAATTAGCTGTGTTAACCCTATATTTGCTATAAGTGTACTAAATACAGTCATAATGATCGCAATTTTTTTGTAAGAAATGGCTGGAAACAATTCTTGAAAAAAAGTAGAACAAGCAGTGATTAGACCTACACTTGTAGTCAAACATGCCACTGTAATCATTAAACCTAATAATATTGCCCCATAAGAACCAAAATAATAGTCTGATACTTTCGCTAAAACTTCAGCTCCATTATCTAATCGACCAAGTTTCTCAACACTAGAAGCCCCCATATATGTAAGAGCTGAATAGATTATTGCTAAAAGTGAGGCAGCTATTGCTGTTGACTTTCCACAAACGATCATAAGCTGTTTTTTAGTAGTAACTCCTTTTCCTTTAATTGCGTTTACAATAATAATTCCAAAAACAAAAGCTACAAGAGCATCCATTGTTAAATAGCCTTCTCGGAAACCTTTAAAAAACACATTTGTTGTGTATCCTTTAAATGGCTCTTGAAATTTCCCAATTGGATGAACAATAGCGATAACAACAAGCAATCCGATAAACGTTAATTTAATAGGAGTTAGAAATTTTCCAACTACATCAATAATCTTTGTAGGATTAAGTGATAACAAGCATGTAACTGTGAAAAATAAGATTGTAAATATGATTAATGCACCAGGACTTGCATCATTTGATAAAAAAGGTTTAACGCCAATTTCAAACGATACATTCCCTGATCTAGGGATAGCAAAAAATGGACCAATTGCTAGATAAAGAACCGTAGTAAATACAATACCAAACAACGGATGTACACGTCTAGCTAAAGATTGCAAATTTTTTTCACCTGAAAAAACAAAAGCTGTAACACCTAACAATGGTAATCCAACTCCAGTAACTAAAAAGCCTGCATTGGCGATCCATAAGTTTTTTCCGGCTAACTGTCCAAGTATGGGTGGAAAAATTAGATTTCCTGCTCCAAAAAACAGTGCAAATAACATAAAACCTAGAATGATTATAAAAGTATTAGGTATTCTTGGTGACATAAACAACAACTCCGATTAATAATTTGTATAAAGTTCCAAATTGGACTAATTTTCAGACCAAACAATCTTACCTCACATTTTCATCAAATTCAATAAAATTTATTATAATAAGATATTGTTTCTTCGCATAATTATATTTTGTCACAAATTATTCAAATCTATAAAACCCAATTCGATTGATTCTCTTTTGATTTGTTGTTATAGGACAGTTAAGTTTTGATTTCGTCACACAAAAAAACACCCCAGTTGATAAACCGGGGTGCTTTCACGCTTTGGAAAACAACATTATCAATTAAATTACCAAATTTTCGTAAAGGGAGCTTAGTGATGTTGATTTCCACTACAGGATGCTCGCTTTCCATGGNNCGGGGTCTCAGCCTTCCCGCTTATCCCATAGGAGTCGAGCATCCCTCCGCTCCAATCAACTTATTCATCAAAAAAAGGTTACACTAATAAACCAGTTTAATATCCTTTACTTAGAGTAACATAACTTCTTTTTAATCAGCCCTAGGTCAATTAAGATCAAACAAAAACATATAATAATAATCGTTTGAACTAGTTTTTCTAAAAATTAGCTCTTAAATATTTTTAACTTCACAAGTATAAACAACACTAGAGTTTTTTGTTCTTATAAAACTGCTCAAACATCTTAGCATAAAAAAAACCTTATTAGAATGATCTAAAAATAAGTTTCACTTAATATACGTTTGATATTTCTACGCCCTGCAAGCAACCCAGTCGATAATCTGGGGTGTTTTTTTTGAATCCGGTTCTATTTCCTACTTTTTATAGTTATTGAATATAATCATAAATATTCTTCACTAATAATAAACAGGTTACTGCAATAAACAACGTACGAACATATCCACTTCCTTTTTTTATCGCAAATTTCGATCCACAAATCGCACCAGCAATTTGTGCAATTCCCATTATTATTCCATAAGTATAGTTTACTTGTCCTAAAAACATAAACATTAACAATCCAGCAATATTACTACTAAAGTTTAAAAACTTTGCATTGCCTGCAGACTTTAAAAAGTCAAACCCAATTATCAAAAAAGAAAAAATTAAAAATGATCCTGTTCCAGGTCCAATGAAACCATCATAGAAGCCAATCGCAAATATTGTAACTAAAAAAATAATGAATTGATAATTGGATAAGTTTTTTTGTGTTGAAATGCTTCCCCAATCTTTCTTGAAAATAGTAAAAATTGCTACTGCTCCGAGCATAATTAACATCAATGGCTTAAGCAATTCAGGGTTTAGCAAATGTACAGTGTATGCACCCAATAATGAGCCAACAAATGAGAGGGGAAAAAACCTAAGTACTGATTTTAGTTCGAGTTTACCAGATCGATAAAACATAAATGTACTTGTTAGAGAGCCAATTGTCGCTGCTAATTTATTGGTAGCTACTGCCGCAGCTGGATTAAGCCCAGTGAATAATAAAGCAGGTAGTGTAATCAACCCACCACCCCCAACAACAGAATCAATAAAGGATGCTAAAAATCCAAAACAAATTAAAATAATTAATAAAGATGAGTCTAGATGCATTTCGATCAACCTTCCATATAGTCACTACTGAAATAGTAACTAACAAATTGCTATCTGTAAATAGTTATTGTAAATTTATTACATAAACAAAAAATAGGAGTGCGAAAAAATGGAAGATCTAGTGCAACAGTTCAAAAAATTAGGTTTTAACGAATATGAAGCTAAATCTTATGTATCACTCGTTAAACAAGGCCCTGTAACAGCCTACCAAGTTAGCAAGGACTCAGGTATACCAAGAGCACGTATCTATGATGTGTTGGGTAATCTTGTTGAAAAAGGAATTGTCTTGAAAGAGGAAATAAATGACACGGCACGGTATTCACCTCTTCCCGTTGATATCTTTTTACAGAAGGCCCAATCAGAGTGGCAATCAACTTATTCTGTAATAAGTGACTCTTTAAAAGATTTAGAATCATTTGGTGAAAAATTGGATAACCGTGTAATTACTTTAAAGGACTATAAAACGATTATTAACTATTGTGAGACGCTGATAAAAAAAGCAGAAAAACGGATTGTGATTTCAATGTGGGACGAAATGTATGAGGTTTTGAAAAAGGAACTAATTTCTGCGACTGAAAAAGCAACCATACAAGGAATTACGCTACATGTCGAAAATCCAATAGGAAATCTAGAAAGTCATCGCATTACACCATTTACTGAGACCAAGTCTACAGATCATTGGTTTATTTTGTCAATTGATTCTAAAGAGATGATTTATGGACCATCAATTCAGGACCGTAGTGTTGCTTTTTATACAAATGATCCAGTTCATATTTACTTATTAGAAGATTATATATGGCACGATGTACTAGTGAATAGACTTGTTCGACGTAGTCAAGACGATTTAGAGCAATGGATTACTTCTGAGCGAAGAGCCTTTTTTATGGAATAATAAGCAAATCCAAAGAACAAATAAAACAAAGCATAAGGATCTAAATGAACTTATGCTTTGTTTCCGAGTTTATTGGATGATAGTCACAATTTTGGTGATAACTTTTTTCTAGTTTTGAATTTAAAATTGTAACTTTAATACTGACAATTCCTTAATGCTTTTTGATTAAGAACTGGCTATTAATCAGCTAGACTGCTATCTGGCATTTTCTTTAGTTTTCTTAAGTAAGGAATCATTAGAATAGCACCCATAAAGAACGTGATTCCCTCAGTAACCGTTAAAGACCAAATTATGCCATTTAATCCATAAAAATGATGCAAGATGATGACAACTGGAATGAAAAGAACACCTTGTGTAATTGACATTATTCCAGTTGCAAGTCCTTCTCCAGACGCTTGGAAAATACTAGTGAATAAACCAGTGAATCCGTTAAAAACAGATGAAATAAGTTGAGCTGTTAAGATTAGTGCTCCAATACTTAGCACGGCTGAATCGCTTGTAAATAAACCGAGTACTTGAATTTTAAAAATATATACAATTCCCCCAAAAACAATTGAGATTCCACCAATCCTTAATGTTAACTCTTTTAATGTTTCATATAGACGCGGTTTATTTTTCCCACCGAAGTTATAAGCAATTAAAGAAATAGCCCCTATAAATAAGCCCATCGTAATAAATTCTGGGAGTTGTGCAATCCTCACTGCAATTCCAAAGCTTGCTAAAACATGCTCACCGTATTCAACGGAATAATTGTTTAATAGTAAAGTTGTAACAATCATAAATGACATTTTAAATAACTCTGGAACACCGACTTTATAGATTTCTAATTGATCGGTAATTGATACTTTACAATGCTTTAAGAAACCTCTTAAAGTTTCACTTTTTCTTTCTAAAAACCAAATGTAATATATGCTTGCCGCGATATTTGCTAAAACCATAGAAAGGGCAGCACCCACTACATGAAGGTTTAAAACTAAAATAAATAACACATCGAAAATGATGCTAAAAATAACACTAATGAACATGCCATACATTGATTCTTTTGCTGCACCTTCAGAACGGACAATTTGTTCTAATGCAAAGTTCAATATGAATGCAAAGCCACCAATAAAAAGCGTGATCGTATATTGTTTTGTATAAAGCAATGTAGTGGCGTCCGCTCCCAACAAATGAACAATTGGATTAACAAATAATAAGGCAATTACTGCAATAATCAATCCACATATAATGCTCATATAAAAAGCAGAACCAACTACTGATTTCCCTTTCTGAATATTTCCTTCACCTAAGAGACGAGTAACAAAAGTTCCTGCACCAACACCAAATACATTGCCAATCGCCATTAGTACTGTAAAGATCGGTAAGCCTAATGTAATAGCGCTTAACATCGTAGTATCATGAACTAAACCGATAAAAAATACGTTTATTAAGTTATAAATTGTACCAGAGGAAATCCCAATCATCATTGGAATACCTAATCGAGCTAACGCTTTACGTATCGGTGCTTCTTTTAAATAATAAATATTAGATTGATCTATTTCAAATTCTTCCATTATATTCCACCCTCCCGAATCTTATCTTTTATTTTGGTTTAAGATCATAATTTTGTTTGTATATAATTAGAATTCTAACTTTTAGACTTCTAACTATTTATCGATACGACCGTAATGGCCGTAGTCACTCAAAGGTTTGATTCAATTTTTTTCAATAGGCGTAAAAATTCATTTTTTTCTTCTTCAGTCAATGACTCTGTTAATCGATATTCCATTGCCAAAAACATATCATCAATCTGATTAACGATTTCTTTACCTTTATCTAATACGAAAATTTGTTTCTGACGTTCGTTATCGGCCTGAATTTTTCTACCAATGTATCCATTCTTTTCAAGTCCCTGCAACATGCTGGTTATACTTGCACCTGTTCGATTAAATGCATCTGCTAAATCCTTTTGAATTAAGCCTCGATCCTGATGCTCAGCAATATAACTGATCATCCTACCTTGTTGTGGATTTACTTCCAGCTCTTTCGTACGATACGACAATTGATCCCGTACCTTATGCATAATGGTACTAAGAAGTCTCGTATAAGGTGTATCAATCAAATCGTTCACCTCCGAATAATTAGAATTCTAACTGTCTGAAACCAATATAACTCGGTGGGAGTTCTATGTCAATTAAAAAGATAGAATACTAACAATTAGATTTTAAACTTTTAGGAATTTGTGATACTTCAAATTGAATCGTTTTTTAAACCCACTAAAAAATTTTTTATGTCATTTATCCTACATTTTCACTAGTCCAAAATCATTAACAAAAGAAAGAACAACTACTATTTATATCTTTGAATATAGGTCTGTTTAATCAAAACAATATTATGCACTAAGTCTCAAACCTATAATCTTGTAGAACTACATTTTCCAATTAGCAAAGGGTATCATTACCCAATAGATTACCACCTTGAAATTGTTATGTTCTTCCTTGAACGTCAATTAGTTATCAAAGACTAAACTATTATAAAATAAAGAGCAGTAAACCACGACTATAATACGTAAAAGTTTCTAAGTATTATAATGAGGCTACTGCCCTAATAATTAATTAACCTATAGTAGGAGAAAATTAAAACATCCTGCTGTTTTTTTCCATTATACGAATAAACTTAGTAAAAGAATAAAGACCAATCCGCAAACGGAAATAATTGATTCTAGTAATGTCCAAGTTAAGAAAGTTTCTTTCATACTTAACCCAAAATACTCTTTAAACATCCAGAAGCCTGCGTCATTAACGTGTGAAGCTATTAAACTACCAGCTCCAGTTGCTAGAACGACTAAAGCTAAGTTAGCGTCAGAATGACCTAACATTGGAATAACTAAACCAGAAGTGGTTAAAGCTGCAACAGTAGCAGAACCTAGGGAAATTCGTAGGATCGCTGCAATAATCCAAGCAAGTAAAATCGGTGACATTGAAGTTCCTTTGAATAACTCAGCCACATAATCACCAACACCGCCATCAATTAACACTTGTTTGAAGGCACCGCCACCTCCGATGATTAAGAGCATCATCCCAATATGTGTAATTGCTGTTGTACAAGAGTTCATAACTTCTTTAATTGGTATTTTTCTAGCCAATCCCATTGTATAAATCGCCACTAATAATGAAATAACCATTGCAGTACCAGCATTACCAATAAAGCGAATCGCTACAAGTAGGCTATTATCACCAAATCCCATTGTTTTTTGTAGTAAATTAACAATTGTTGCAAATGACATTAAAATAACAGGAAGTAAAGCTGTAAAAACACTGATTCCAAAACCAGGAGTTTCTTCAAGTTTAAAAGTTTTTTGTTCACCTAAAGATGCAATATTACCCGTTTTTGTGAAGGATGCAGGTACTAGCTTTTTAGCAAGCTTTGTAAATAAAGGACCTGCGATAAAAACAGTTGGTAAAGCAATAATAAATCCGTAAAGTAATACTTCACCAATATTTGCATGATATTCACCAGCGATTACAGTAGGACCTGGATGTGGCGGTAAGAAACCATGTGTAACAGATAAAGCAGCCGCCATTGGAATACCTAGATATAAAATAGAAACTTTTAATTGTTTTGAGATAGCAAATACAATTGGAATCAATAAAACTAATCCTACTTCGAAGAATAAAGCGACACCGATAATGAATGAAGCAGCAACAACTGCCCATTGAATGTTCTTTTCACCGAATTTGTTAACAAGCGTCATCGCAATACGTTGTGCTCCACCAGAATCTGCGATCAACTTACCAAGCATTGCACCAAGTCCGAAGATTAATGCTAAATGACCAAGTGTTCCACCTAATCCAGCTTCAATGGTTGTGCCAATATTGTCTGGTTTCATTCCAAGTGCTAAAGCAACTCCAAATGAAACTATAATTAATGAAAGGAACGTATTTAATTTTAACTTCATAATTAAAACAAGTAATGCTATTATTCCGATTGCTACTATAATAAGTGGCATGGAAATCCCCCCAAATATCTATTTATTTTTGTTAATTAATCCTCTTTGATAATTAGCAATCCGCTTATAATCTTTCTCTAACACTCTCGATAGGCTAATAAAGATTGGCAATAATTCTCGATATTCTCTTACTGCTTCTTCATTTGGAGTATGTTTGTGAGTATTACCGACCATTTCAGATACTACTTCAAAAGATTCTATTTTTCCTGTTGCATAAAGACCTAAAATACAAGCACCAAGACAAGAACTTTCATAACTTTCTGGTACAACTACATCTAAATCAAAAATATCGGACATCATCTGACGCCATACATTTGATCTCGCGAACCCACCAGTTGCTTGGATTTTAGATACTGGTCCATCCATACATTCAATTAAAGCTAAAAATACTGTGTATAAGTTGTATATAACACCTTCAAGTGCAGAGCGAATCATATGCTCCTTCTTATGCGCCATCGTTAAGCCAAAAAAGGATCCTCGAACATCAGGGTTCCATAATGGTGCACGTTCACCTGCTAAATAAGGATGGAATAACAGGCCATCTGCCCCAGGTTTTACTCCTTCGGCAATCTTTGTTAATACTTCATATGGATCAATACCTAATCTTTTTGCAGTTTCAACTTCCGAAGCTGCAAATTCATCACGAATCCAGCGAAATATCATACCACCATTGTTAACTGGCCCACCGATGACCCAATGTTTTTCCGTTAATGCGTAGCAAAATATTCGTCCTTTTTCGTCAGTTTGTGGTTTGTCAATAATGGTTCGAATTGCCCCACTTGTCCCGATTGTGACTGCAATTTCTCCTTTTCGAATCGCATTCACACCAAGATTGGAAAGTACGCCATCACTTGCACCAATTACAAATGGAGTTTTTGGATCAATTCCCATTTGTCTAGCTAAATCAGGATTACAGTTTGTTAAAATCTCAGTAGTAGGTACTAATCTGGATAATTGATCAGTTGTAATCCCTGCGATCTGTAAAGCTTCCTCATCCCAATCTAATGTTTTAAGATTCATCATACCCATGGCTGAAGCAAGCGAATGATCTACAACATATTGGTCAAAGAATTTTTTAAATACATATTCTTTAATCCCAATATATTTTTTCGCTTTTTGAGCGATTTCTGTTCGTTCATTTACAATCCATGTAATCTTGCTTAAAGGTGACATTGGATGAATAGGAGTTCCTGTTCGTTTATATATTTCGTGACCATTTAATTCATCTTTAATTTTATGAGTCCAAGACTCACTTCGATTATCTGCCCATGTAATACAAGGCGTTAATGGTTGATCATTTTCATCCATAACAATTAGACTATGCATTGCACTACTAAAAGAAATAAATAATAT
This sequence comes from Bacillus sp. AFS053548, assembly GCF_002575105.1. NCBI lineage: Bacteria > Bacillati > Bacillota > Bacilli > Caryophanales > Bacillaceae > Bacillus > Bacillus sp. AFS053548. Next base: position 55,469 of record NZ_NUHI01000026.1, read on the forward strand.
CTCTTTTTGAGAATGTTGTTTCATTATTTTAGATATTGCTTGTACTAAAGCTGTAAAGATCTCTTCTGGGTCTTGTTCAGCTGTTGAAATATCAGGTGTATAGAGTGGGTATCCGATATTCTCTTGCTGGATGACTTCACCTGTTTCAGTAAATAAAACGGCTTTTGTGCTTGTGGTACCGATGTCTAAACCTAACATATAGTTTGTCATTATTCTTGTTCTACTCCTTTTGAAAACATTTGTTGAGATCTCCAAAGATCCTCTACTTTTCCTTGAACATCATCAAAGTTTTGATGTAAAGATTGAATCATAAGGTCTCTATTCTTCGTACCAATTGCATCAATATATAATTGATGATTTTCAACTATTCGTTCAAAGTCTTCATAATTTTCCCTAAACCGTACTCGCATTGATAAAAGTATAAACGCTTCCATAACTGGTTTTGCATTATTCCAGATCATCAAAATGTATGAATGATCAATCGCTCGAATAATCGTTTCATGGAATAATACATCTTGAAATGAAAACTCATCAGCATCTTGATATTTAATGGCAATTTTCATCATTTCAAGAATTTTACTCAGTTCCATAACCAGTTCTTTCGTGTCTAATTTTACCAACCGTTCAAATACAAATGTTTCGATTAGTAATCGCACATCATATATTTCTTCTATTTCTTTATCAGTTAATCCAATCACAACAGCACCCATTCTTTCTAAACGAATCAGATTTTCAGATGCTAGAGTTTTTAATGCTTCTCTAATAGGAGAACGACTTACATTAAAATCGGCAGCCAATTTATTTTCTGATAACTTGGTACCGCTTTCAATTAGACCAGAAATTATCTGCATCCTTAATTCATATGTTACACGATCACCAGCTGAAGCTTTTGATAGCCATTTTTCCGGATAAAGATATTGCTTTAATTCTGACATAAGTTCACCTTCATTTCCATACGAGTATACTTGTATACAAGTATTATAAAAACATAATTTGAAAAATGCAAGCGCTTTTAATTCAAATTACTCTACTATGTAATAGATTTTGAATATCATGAACAATTTATTACAACAAGTTTGTTTAATACAATGATCCCGCTAATCAAGAATTCCTAGTAATTATTTGTGACTATTCACAGTTTAGGATTCCTATTACATCAATAGATTATAGCCTTTGAAGTGTTTTAGAAGTAAAAAAGAACATGAAGAATAAAATCATCATGTTCTTTTTTTATAAAATGATTTAGTTGCTTTAATTCCCATATATTACCACATGAATAGAGGTATTCTTAAAAAGCTTTTTAACATTTTTACAGCACCCCTTAAAGTATCTTCTTGATTATCAATTAGAGGCGAAATGTTGAATTTAAGATCGACTCTTAATTTCTCTCTTTAACAAAAACGGCAGCCTCCATAGTTGGAGACTGCCGATTTACTACTTTAAAACCCATTTATATCGCGGATTAAATTATACGCATCTGGTGTCCCAATACCTGAAGCCATATCATAGCCAGATGTAGCCGGATAGTACAAGTTTGTTCCAGACGTAATATCATGATATGCTGCATATTTTTGAGTTGTATTAAAGACTTGATAAAGAGTTGGATTTGCTTGACCTAGGTTGCCCTTGCCATTTGCTGCTGCAAATTGATTATTAAGTGCAGCGATTCCAGCCCATAATGGTGCGGCAGCTGATGTTCCACCGACTACATGCCAAGCACGTCCAGTATAGATGGAATAGCCGGTGTTAGGGTCTGCAGCTGCCGATACATCTGGAACCTCCCTTTTACCATTCGAATAACTGTTTTGGACACCAGGACCTGACTGGAATGACGGCATAGCATAAACTTTAGATAATCCTCCACCGTCACCCGATTTACTTGTTTTGTTACTCCAAACGGATTCTGAACTGTAAGTAGTACCGCTTAAATTTAGGTGAGTTCCACCAACGCCAGTCACATACGGGTCATTTGCGGGACTATCGACCTCTAAAGTTCTACCTCCAGAATCGTAGGCACCATTGTCTCCAGACGCTGCAAAAATACTTTGTCCTTGGGCAGCAAATTGTTGGAATATGGTATGTAAGCTATTCATCGTCGCAGTTGCTTCATGCTGCTCACCGATTCCCCAGCTAACAGAAATTGATTTTGCCGTATTATCAGAGGCAATTTTTTGATAAGTATCAATTAAGCCTTGGGCGCTATTTGGCCCTTCGTATACAATCACTTGTGCTTTTGGCGCTATTGCATTGATTACCTCAATATCAAGTTCAACTTCGATTGCACCTTGACCGGCAGCACCACTGTAACCATCAATATATACATTTGTTGGTGCAGGGCTTCCTAGGCCATAGTAGTTGTTATAGGTACTAATGTTCGTTGCTTTATACCCGTCCAACTCCATGACTGCTACAGTCTGACCAGATCCAGTATATCCAGCAGTTGCCAGTGGGTTGATATCGTAAGCACCTTTTAATTCAGCCGGTGTATAACCGCCAGCTGGACCACTGCCCACATTCGGTGTCACCACTTTATTCTGCCCTGAGACTTGCATAGATGAACTACTAATTTTCGAATGTGTATAATGTGGTTCATTATTTAGACCTTCAACATTCGTAATCACCCCGGAAAATTCAGCGGGAATGGAAGGAGCTTGATCATTGGCATAATAGGTTTCGCCATTTGAATCTTTATAGTTATTTATGGTTACACCAAAAGTATCTTCCATTTGACCAATGGTACCACTGACCGTAATAAAGGCATTATTGGAAGAAACATTTTCAACGTTAAAGCCTTGACTTGTCAAATAGCTTTTAACATTGGCAACAGTTGTATCAGTTGGTCCATATTGATTTTTAAATTCGTCGGGAGTTAAGTATTTCTTGTAGTTGATGGAGTTAGGGTTCTTTAAGCTGGCAATATAATTATCCAGTTTATCGCTGTTTCTTAGCTGAAGGGCAATCGTTATAGAAGCTTTGGAGTTACGGTTTGTGTGACCAATGGAAGTGCCGTGATTTGCAGCGGTTGGAGCTGCCTGAATAAGTTGTACATGTTTAGAAGCTGCAGCAAAAGTTGAGCCTACTGGGAAATACAATGATAATGTTAACATCGAAGCAACTGTCGGTACTATTAATTTTCGGTTTCTTTTTTTCATCCTTACACCTCTCCTTAGATCCTAAATAAAATCTTACCAACAATCTAGAAATCAAAAGTCGATTTGAGGCTACCCGACTACCATGAAATTAAATTTCCCAGTAATTCTTTTGGCTATCGGCTTCGGGTTATATATCACCTTCTTTCAATAATACAACTTTCCATTTGGGATATATTTTTGTTATGGAAATGTTTATGATTTGAGTTTGACGTAAAAATTAGAATCTCCTGCAAAAAACATTTTTTTTAATTGAACTTTAAAGAATCTTAAAAAATCTTAAAGTAACTAAACTCCCAGATAGTTGAAGAACATAGAAAAAAAGAGTAATCTTACCAACTCTTTTATACTATTTCTTATCAAAATGTTCTTTCTCCTCAGCCTATATCTTAAATTCTCGGAGTTACTTTCTGCAAAAAGCGTATTGTTGCGAACCCCCTATGAGTTAATAATTCTCATACTTTTGCTTTTTTTCTCACTCATGAATCCTTTATGTGTAAGAAATATATTTCGAATATTCCTAAATAGTTTTAAGTTACCATTCTTTAGAATAGAATTAATTTAAAGATGGCCTCACCTGTTTTTTCGTACTGTTGTTTCATTAGTTCGTTTTAAAGAAACTAAATGATAGAGGGTGATCTATTTTATGAGTCATTTCTTATTAAGTAGACTTGGCAACTGGAAAATACAAATTCATTGCCATCCTGGTATTAGAGCAGTTGGGAATGAGCGGGAAGTGCTTTTACTCGATGAAGAACATGAAAAAATTGCACATTTTTCAATTGATACTAAAGGAGCCTTTTTAATACTGCAAATCCCATGGGGTGGTTATGTAAAAATTAAAGAGGGCTACCAAACAATCGTTGTACATATTCCGTTTGAAGAAGATACAGAAGAATAGTTGTATGTAATATGGGCTGGCTTTAGAAAAAACTCCATAGTTCAATATGTAAAAAAGGGTGTTGAACTATAAAACGATCTATAGAGAAAACAATATTGTGTTTCAACAATTTTAATATACCAACAAATTATTTTAATTGTTTTATTAGATTTTAAAAATATTAAGAGCGAATTTTAGATAAATAAATTCAAATGATAAGTATATAAGTTGATGTTCGGTCTTAATTGACTTAAAAACTGATTAATACACTGTTAAGTTACACTAAATAAAGGATATTAAATTAGGTTTTTATCGTAAACTTTTTTTTGATGAATTAGTTGATTGGAATGGAGGGATGCTCGACTCCTATGGGATAAGCGGGAAGACTAAAGACCCCGCAGGCTCGCTGAGGAGGCTCAGCTATCGCCCCATGGAAAGCGAGCATCCTGTAATGGAAATCAACATCACTCTACTCCTTTTACGAAATTTGATTATTAATTGACAAGATTGTTTTTCAACAGCATGAAAAAAGAGTGTGCCATTTAGCACACTCTTTCCTTATTATTTACGCAATGTTAAAAACTCTAATTGTCTTAATCTTACTGTGAAGAATGTAATCGGATCGAAGTAAATACTTGGATTAGATTTCATATCTTCTAAAGTTTGATTATAGTTAGAAATTGCTACTCTTGTTTCATCAACTAGTTCATGGATTTGCTCAAATGGAGCATGTAGGAACATTGATAAATCTCTTGGTAAAGTTTTTTCAAACATTTCAAATTGTAGGAAAAACTTCATTGATAATTCTGATGTTACATCATCATAGTTGACATTATCAACATACTTTTGATATTGAGCAACAAGCTTTGATTTATTTTGTGGTAGTAAACCTAATAAGATACCTGAGCTCTTTAAGATAAACTGAGATGGTGATGAGTTTAATAAAATATTCATATCATCTAACTGAGTCATACTAGTCATTCGATCAGCATCACGGCGCCAGTCATCTAATACTTTAAAATCACACTCAAGATTTAAATATTCATTTCCAATGTACTCATTTAAAGAATCACTCATTTCAGTTAAGTAGCCTTGAGTACCTTCTAATAAAACACCTGATTCTTTAATCCAGTTTTGAAGAGCTTCATTTAGTTTTGGTAAAGTATTCTCTCTTACATACTCACCAATTCGAAGATTCATCTCCTCGTTTAGCGTTTCAAGAATTGTACCGAAATCACTATCTTCTTTGATTAATTCTTTACATTCTTTTAGAAGACCAGGAATACTTAGCTTCAGGTCATATTTTAATTCGTCTTTTAATTCGCGATACGAGCTTTTAATTGTATTTAGATGTTCCATTTCTTTATCTTTTAAAGAATGTAATAGACCATTTAATTTGTCATCAAGAACTTCATTCCATTCAATATTAGCACGTAGTTCGTCTTCGTTCTCAACTCGTTTTTCTAATAAGAAATTAATTAATTTGCGAATAGCTAATAATAATTTTTCTGTTTGTTTAGAATTTGCTTCAGTTGAAAGAACGTTATCCTCAATAAATAATTCTAAATCTTTAAATTGATCTTGATTACTATAAATTGAAGAATAAGGTAATACATTAGCGCTAGGGAAATCTAATCTAACTTTCGCTTGGATTTCAGCGCGAACTCGATCAATTTCTTCTTTACTATAAATAGAATCCATCTTATTTAAAATAAAGTGAATCGGTAGAGTTGGTAATTCTTTATGAATTTTAACTAGTAAAGATCGTTCGTTTTCTGTATAAGGTGCAGTAGCGTTTAAAACATAAACAAGACGATCTGCAAGTTTTACAGATTGTAATAATGCTTTTGTATTAACTTGGTTTCCATCAATTCCAGGTGTGTCAATGATTGATAGTCGATGCTTTTCTAAAAATGAATTTGGTAATTTATAGTAAACTAATTCATCACCTTTTAACAGATTATTTTCAACTGTTGTTAAATCGTAAAAATCTGCAAATTCAGCAAGCTGTGTATTTCCTTCCTTCGAAAATACGATAATATTTGAATCACGATCTTGTTCAAATAATACAGGCATTGTCGTAGAAGAACCCATCATTTTCTCACCTAATAGTGAATTAACAAATGATGATTTACCGTTACCAGATGTACCTGCAACAAGCATTGTTGTATTTTCAAATTGAGTTAATTTACTTGTCCACCACTCAAAACGGTCTCCAACTTCTATTTCATTAAAAGCAGACCATTGTAGAATGTTTTCAAATAATTCTTTTCCAATTTCAAAGCAATCAGGCGTTTTTAGTAACTGTTCAAAAGCCATTTCTGCGTCAGCAACAATTTGATAATCAATACGGCCTGGGAATAATCGATCCCATGCAAGTGTTGCAGTCGTTGCTAAAACTGCACCTTTTATATCGGTAATACGTAACCAATTTGTTAAGAAGCTTGGCATCACTTCCTCAAGCTGAGCTACAAAATACTCACCTTCAACTAATTCTTCGTATGTCATTGAATAGATTGATGGCAAACGATTCCACTTCACACCTGTCTCAACGTTGATTTGGAATAACATATCATTAAATGTTTGTAACCAATTTACATAAACTGATTGTTCTCTGTAACTATTCCAAAGTGCTTCTACCATTAATTCAAAGTGCTCAAGATCAACTTTTGCTAATGATAGTAACGGTTGCACAAAATAACTTGGTGCCATTTCTTTTGTTACACCATTTATAATGTATTCTCTTAATACAATAAACCATTTTAAATCTTCTGTTCGAATTGATTCATCTGAAGCTAGAGCTACAGCACTATTCCAATCGTGATGTTTTTCATAAAAATTACGAGCAATTCTTGTTACGTTTGGATAATCAGGATTATATTTTACTGCTTCTTTAATAATACGATCTGCTTCCTCGTATTTCGAAACATCGATATAAAGTGAGAATAAGTTTAAGAATATTTCAGATGTCAAAGTACTACTATCTGTTTTAACTTCTTTATATAGCTTTTCTGCTGTTTCATATGCACCTATTTCATAATAAGAATCAGCAATATTTTTCTTTGCCCAATCACTTAACTGGTTTCCGACTTTTTCCCATTTGAAAACTGCAGTTTCAAAATCTTTATTTTCAAAATAAACTTCACCTTGTGCAAATCGGATAGATGAAAGATCCATATCATCATTTTGTTCTCTGTAAAGGTCAGCTAAAACTGCAATAGGATGGTTATTGTTTTCATTTTCATTTAAATACGATTTATAAAATTGTTTTTTAATAAATTGTTCTTTCACTTTAACTTTTACTGTCATGTTATCACCTACTATGTATAATAAAATCAAATTAAGTCCAAAAATATGCCAAAAGGAATATGTTAAATTTATACAGCATTATTATTCTACCAAATTAGAGTAGCTGAAATTGTGACAATTCTATGTCATTTTCAAAAGATTTTTGTTATATTTGTTACGTTACATACAAAACATAGGTAAAAGAATATTTATTTGGAGGCATTATGCTAACTTACGAAGAAAAACTTACAATCATTGAATCATTTCCAGAATTAACTAAAAAGACAGTCTCACTTGGACGTACAAATTTTCAATATGAAGAAAGTCTAAAAGAAAAAAAGAATGTGGTTTATCATTTACATCCTAATGGAAACGGCTTTGTATATGCTGAAGGTATTAAAGGGTACAAAACAAACGAAAAAGGTATGGTAAATATAAGAGAATTTTCTGAAGAGGAACTTCGTACAATACTTACTAAATCAATTGAAAGCCTATCATTCGAACCAATATTTGAAGAAGATGAAGAAGTAGAAGAAATCTGGGTTAATGCGAACGGACAAATCCTTAAACTTGTTTCAGAAATGGACATGTGGAATGTTTACGCAGGAGAAAATCTTGATGGTACATTCAATAGCTATGGTGAAGCTTGTGAATATTTAGATGAAGAAGGTTTTGATGTTCAAGACTGAACAAGAATAGAGCTTGGGTGAATCCAAGCTCTTTTTAATTTCTAGATATTAATGTAATTCATTTTTGGATTTACTGCCTTTTTTAGACCGATAATCGTTTCCTTTTGTGTTGTCACCACTTGTAGGTGATTGTCCATGAAGTTCAGGTGCGTTTTGATTTTTACTTCCTTTGCTGCCATTTTTACTTGTCATTTTGCTTCCTCCTAATACCATTTATCATAAATAGATTCCCATTTTAAATTAAAGATTATTCAAGGAATTTAAGCACATAATAATAAAAAAGGAGGGTTAAACATGGCAAAAGGACATACAAACAAAGGTCAACAGAAAAGTTCCGTAGATCAATTTGGACATTCAGAGGAATCTGCTTATTCGAAGAGTAAAAAAATGGAAGAGTTTCATAAGAAAAATACAGAAAAAGACAGCTAATAGTTCTTTTTATTCTTTTAAATGTACTTGCTAATTTTCCTTCAACAAGTCATTATAAAAGTATGATTAAATTGGAGGAAACTAAATTTATGAGCGAAAATAACAATGAACCAAAAAAAGTTAGTCTTCAGGAATTAATGAAACAAAAGTTGGCTAGCAAAAAACAGCAAAATTCTAATCAAAATAATGGAGTAAATGCTGTTAAAGATATGACGAAAAAAAATCAAATTTCTAAAAAGCCAAACAATCAACGCAAACGTATGGGTGTGTAATTAGAAAAAACGACTGAGGTAATCAGTCGTTTTTGATTTGGCATTTTTATATGTCTTCTAAGAGATTTTGATTGCTATTATTTTCCCCAAAGGTTAAAACTTCCTCTACTGGCTGATATGATTCACCGTAAAAATGTGTATCTCTATATGTATGAATCATATTATAAGTTTTTTTCATTGCTTTAAAGATCATTTCTTCACCCTCATTATTTGGAGACCAGTATAAAATCTCCATTGGGTTTATTTCTTGAGTAGCTAGTGAGCGTCTGTTATATCCAATTGACTGAGCATGCTCAAAACCTTCTCTTTTATAAAATCGAAGCCTTTTTTCTGTATCTGTATCTTCATAATTAACTGGTTCAACCTCTAAAATAATCGGTTTGCCCTTCTTCTTTAACTTATCAAGCAATTTATAACCAAGACCCTGCCCACGGGCATCTTTTGAAACGAACAAGTAATCAATAAATACAAAATCATCTAGTTCCGCATACATTAAAACATGATGTGGACCTTCATCTTTATGGTAAATTTCTGATCGCTCTTTCAATAAAGTTTCCATATGTTCTCTTGATTTCATTTCTTCAACTGGAAAATACTGATTTAGTTTTTCATACCAATGCATTGATATTCTCCTTTTCTTACATGCAGTTTGTAGCATCACGCTAGACAATTCATTATGTTAATGACCGCCCACTAACTCAACTTTCTCTTCGTTTAACTGATTAGTAAATATCTATACAAAAAAAATTAGTAAGTCCTTTCAAATGAAGTATTTGAAGTATTAATACTTTTCATGCAAGAAAAAAAGTTCATTGATATGAAATTAACATTATTTCCTTAAGGAAACCCAATCTTCCGCTAACATACCAAAAACGATGTGATCTACATAGTGATCATATAACCATTCGGCTTTCCTGATTCGACCTTCTTGAAAGAATCCTAACCTCTCAGGAATAGCACGACTTTTTGTATTTTCAACAGCAGCACGAATCTCGACCCGATTTAGCAATAGATCTGTTAATGCATAATTAACAAATGCATGACAAGCTTTTGTCATTATGCCTGTACCTTCAAACCCCTTTCCTAGCCAATAACCGATACTAGTCGACTTATTTGACCAATCAATTTTATGGAACCCGATAACGTCAACAAGTTTTGAATTTGACCAAATACCTGCTTGAAACCCATTGTTTTCAGCAAATTGTTTCATTGTCGATTTAATAAAATTCTCTGTATCCTCAAGCTTTTTATTATTTGCTATTAATGGTAACCATTATTTTAAATGTTCCATAGAATTGATTGTTAATTTGTATAACTCATCAGCATCTTGTAGAGTTAATAACTTTAATCGCAAGTTTTCTTCAATTTGATAACTAAACATGATCATTTCTCCCTCCAAATTTGGTTTTTTTCAACCTAATAACCGACTTCTTTATCATGAATAAAATCTCGGTCATTATATGAATTAACCTTTTCATTTGGCAAATCCTCCGGAACCCTTATAAAACGGGAAAATAGTTCAGTACCTGTTCCAAGTTTTTTATCAGATAAATTAAAGCAATCGATCAATTCTATGAACTTCCATTGTACTGTTTGATCATATTGATTTAAGTATTCTACTTCATTTTTTATTGCTTCTTTTTCACCAATTAGATAAGCTTCTTCCTCTGATGGTGCTTTTATAAGTAAAATGTTTTAAACAAAAAAAGACAGCTTTAAGCTGCCTTAATCAGTTATGTTAACGATGTGATGGCCACGATCCTTGCAATTTTCTATTTTGAATAATTTGTCCCGTATGGTAAGCATCATGTAGTAATAAATCCATTAATTTTACTTCAAAAGAATTTCTCAATAGTTCCTCATCTGTCATATTACTCACTAGCTGTCTTAAACTACAATTAGTATTTTCTAAACGTTCAACTACTTTTTTCCATTCGTTTTCTTCATTCGATTGTTCAGTAAGAAAAAAAGTTTGATCACCGTCTAGATTTTGTGTCCACTCTCTACCTTCTAGATTTGCTACAATCCTCTCTTTGTAATAAAGAAGATGATTAACGTTTTCCCAAATTGATTTAGTTGCTTCCCCTGATGGCCTCCAAGCAGCTTGTTCAGCTGTAATTCCTTCAATTGAATCTTTAAGTGGCGCAAACCAACTTTCCTTATCATATGTTTTGCCTAATACGTTCAAAAACAACTCTTTTCGATTCAATTAATTTCCCTCCTTTTTAAGCTCTAATAATTTTTAGAAATTACTTCTTTAAAGTCTCCTCATAACCATTAAACTGTCATTAAAAAAGTAGGACTAAATTTGAACTAAATTATAACGATTGATTCATATTGAGGTCACCACTGTTTATTTATTCAACAAATGGCTATTTTTACCTTTTCTTTTTTTAACTTTCTTAAAACATTTGTATCTTTGGGATCAACCTTCTAGAAATTAGCCAAAAATACTTCTATAAAAACAAAAGGAGTCACAAACATGACTCTCTTAGTAGCATTAATTATTAAGTTACAATGTTAAGTACAAATAAAACTAAAAACACACCAGAAAGTACACTAATTTTTTGAAACTTTGTTCGTTTTTCAAACCAGTTCCATCTTTGATTCTCGGTATTAACAAGTCCAAAATAAAACATCAAATAATCAATAGCACCCATTAATAAAGCCCCTAATACGACCCAAACAATATTTGACATACAAATTCTCCCTTTATGTAAACGATATTTAGTAAAAAGTTTCTAATTTTACATAATTATACATTAACGTTTGATATTTGTAATTTGGGGTAATTTCACTATTTTATGAAAAAAATCGCAAAAAAAAAACGATAAATTATCAATTTATCGTCACGCTGTTCAAAAACAACCTTGTCAATTAAATTACTAAATTTTCGTAAAAGGAGTAGAGTGATGTAGATTTCCACTACAGGATGCTCGCTTTCCATGGGGCGAGATTCTTTAACCTTCCCGCTTATCCCATAGGAGTCGAGCACCCCTCCATTCCAATCAACTTATTCATCAAAAAAAGTCTACAATAAAAACCTGATCAAATAGCCTTTACTTAGCGTAATCTAACAGTTGTTTATTAAACAGTTTGTTGGTCAATAAATATCGAACATTAATTAATAAACTAATCAATTGAATTTGTTTTTCTAAAAATTAGCTCTTAACTATTTTTAAATTCTCAATAATAAAAAAATTACTATAGTTTGTTGAAATTATAAAACCGCTCAAACATATAAAAATTTAAAAGCATTATTAGATAGTAAAAAATGAATTCTATTATCAATAAGATTCACTTAATATCCGTTATATTTAAGACCTTTAGAAGAATAAGTATTCAAAGATGAAAACAAGAAATCTGCAAGGCTCATTAAGGAAAAGTGTAAGAATGAAGAAGTTAAATTCTAAAGCTCAACATAATTCCAACGAAATTTACAACTAATTAAATTTACTTATTTTTCTATTTTTAAATAATACATAATGAAAAAATGTTCATGGGTTTACTAAAGAAATAAATAATCTTACCCATTAAGAATTCATGAGTATAACAAGAACAACTTTACTTACTCATAAATGGCCTAACAGTTCAGTTTCTCCTTTTTAATATATATCAATCGTTATCAAGATTTTTAACTATTTGAAAAATAAACCTCATATCCTCTTCCAACATCTTTTACACTATGAGAATCAGAACCATACATTAACTCGATGTTTAAGGAATTCGCAATTTCAACGACATGGTTTGGTGGATATGTTTCACCACAATACTCTTTAAATAATCCTGCAGTATTATAGTCTAAAATATAATTTTTTTCTTTTACTAGTTTTAATAATTCAACTTGTTTATTTAGGATCTTTTCGGTATCATCACATTTCAAAAATTGTTTAAATTTATTGCATAAAGTCATATGTCCGATTCTTTTTGGTTTAAACGGACCTAAATCATCAATGATTGACTGTTTTACAAGTTCGTAATAAGCAAGTTGAAACGCTTCTGTACTACCATAGTAGTTTACTAAACCAGAAAGAGTATCTTCAGCTTTATAATCTATACAATGCCAACCATTTTTTCCTTCCAAGTAATGAACTGACAAAAGTCCTGTGTCACAATATTTACCGTATTCTTTTAAAAAATCTTTAAACCATACTGATTCACTCGGTAAATAATCGTATTCAAATCCAATTTTTATACGAATTCGATCCTTATACTTGTCTTTTACTTTATACATTTCGTTAATATATTCGTCTACTTCATTTTCAGACATCGCAAGCGAAGCAACTGTTTCATTTGGCTTTAAGCAGTTTTGAAATGATGATGGTACGGGTGTATGTTCAGTGATATGGTATTCATCAAACCCAAGTTCAATCGCTTTTTCGATCATTAATTGTACGTCATCACCACTTCCGTGCGGACAATATTGTGTATGTGTGTGCCCATCAATTTTCAAGATTTTACTTTCTCCTTCCTATTTATTAAGCAATTGTTTATCTCTTCAAGTTTTATTCCTTTTTCCACCATTAAGACAACCGTGTGATAAACTAGATCACTAATCTCATAAATTAATTCTTCAGTTCCTTCATTTTTAGCTCCAATAATTACTTCGCTCGTCTCTTCGCCTACTTTTTTCAATATCTTATCAATGCCCTGATTAAATAAATATGTTGTATATGATCCTTCAATCGGATTCTCTTTTCGATCTCGTATCGTTTCATAGAGATTTGGCAAATAACTTAATGATTCATCTTGAACAATATTTTTTTCTTGCATTAAAGTTAATTTTTCGGAAAAACAACTATAGCTTCCGGTGTGGCAAGCTACTCCTACTTGTTCAACCTGAAGTAAAATTGAGTCTTGGTCACAATCATAAGAAATCGATTTGACATATTGAAGATTCCCCGATGTTTCTCCTTTTTTCCAAATTGATTGGCGACTTCTACTATAAAAAGTGGCAAATCCAGTATCGATTGTGAGTTTAATTGATTCATTATTCATATATGCCAACATCAATACCTCTTTCGTATTAATATCTTGCACAATTGCTGGTACTAAGCCTTGTTCATTAAAGCGAATTTTTTCGATATCAAAAAACATGTTTTCTCCTCCTAAAGTCGAACTGGAATATTTTTTTCATTTAAATAGTCTTTTAATTCACTAATTTTGATTTCTCCAAAATGGAATACTGATGCAGCTAATACTCCATCGACATTTGCATATTCGATCGCATCATAAAAGTGTTCTACTTTACCAGCTCCACCAGATGCAATAACTGGTACATTAACTGCATTTGTAATTTTTTGCAGTAATCGAATATCAAATCCTCTTTTCATACCGTCTTCATCAATACTATTTAAGACAATTTCACCCGCTCCAAGCTCCACACCTTTCTTAGCCCAATCAATCGCATCCCATTCAGTCTCTTTCCGGCCACCATTTATAAACACTTTATAATTGCCATCTTTATTTAACTTTGCATCAATTGAAAGCACAACGCATTGTGATCCAAAACGATCTGATGCTTCCTTAATTAGATTCGGATTTAAAATTGCGGCAGAATTGATTGATACTTTATCGGCTCCATTTCTTAATAGTTTTGTAAAATCATCAATCGAGCGTACTCCACCTCCAACACTGAAAGGAATACGCAGTTCCTTCGCTACTTCTGAAACAAATTTTAGTGATATATCTCTTTCTTCATTTGAGGCCGTAATATCATAAAATACCAACTCGTCAGCACCATTATCACTATAATATTTTCCTAGTTTTGTAGGTGAGTCAACATCTTGAATACTTGAAAACTGTTTTCCTTTTACGACTCGTCCATTACGAACGTCTAAGCACGGTATAATTCTTCTTGCAAGCATTTAAGTGCCTCCTCAACTGTAAATTTTCCTTCATATAATGCTTTACCAGAAATCGCACCATAAATATTTAACTTAAGTAGTGAAATTAGGTCATTGATCGAACTCACTCCACCTGAAGCGATAATATTTAAATTTGTCTCTTCAGCTAACCTTTTATATACTTCTAGATTAGGTCCACTTAACATGCCATCCTTTGATATATCAGTGTATACGACTGTTTTTACACCGAGTAGCTCTAACTGTTTACAAAATTCATAGCTATCTTGATTTGTTGACTCTTCCCATCCATTTATGGCTACAAAACTGTTTTTTGCATCTACTCCTACAATGATTCGATCACCGTATTTTAAAACAACTTCTTCTAGAAGTTGTCTATTATTAATTGCAGCTGTACCTAAAATTACTTTTTCTACTCCTAATTCTAACCAAAACGAAATCGAATCAAGTGACCTTATTCCTCCACCTAATTGAATGTTTAAATTCGTATTTTGAACGATTTCTTTAATAATCGAAGCATTTTTCCGTTCCCCAGTTCTTGCTCCATCTAAATCTACGATATGTAGTACTTTTGCACCTGCTTTTTCAAAATCTAACGCAACTTCAAGTGGTGAATTCTTATAAATTACTTTCTTATTAAAGTCTCCTTGCTCAAGGCGAACGCAATTACCGTCTTTAAGATCAATTGCTGGATATAGAATCATATAAACACATCTCCTTAAATGCTTTTAATAAATTTAGACCTGTTTCTGCACTTTTTTCAGGATGAAATTGCATTCCGTAAATATTACTGGATTTAATAATTGCTGGAATCTTTACCCCGTAATCGGAATAAGCTAAAAGCTCATCATTTGTTGAACTAATATAAAATGAGTGTACAAAATAGACATAATCGCCTTCATTTACATATTTTAATAATGATTCCTGTTTAGTAAAATTTAACTTGTTCCAGCCCATATGTGGAACTTTTACAATGTCAGGTATACGTTTTACTTGACCTTTTATTAAGCCAAGACCACTTGCCCCGAAGTTTTCTTCACTAAATTCATATAGTAATTGCATTCCTAGGCAAATTCCTAAAATCGGAGTACCGCTTTTTGCCTTAGTCTTTATACAATCTACTAAACCAAGTCGATTTAATTCGTTCATCGCTGCTTCATAAGCCCCAACACCTGGAAGAATAATAGAAGAAGCTTGCTCAATCACTTCAATTTCATTCGTAATGACTACAGGAAAATCAATTTCCTCACATGCTCTTTTTAATGAATCTAAATTACCTACACCATAATCAATAATAATATTCACTTATAACATTCCTTTCGTGGAAGGTAATTTAGTCGAAGTTACTTCAACTGCTTGTTTAACCGCTCTGCCAAATGCTTTAAATAAGGCTTCAATTTTGTGATGATCATTTTCTCCATATAAAACTTCCATATGACAATTCATTCTAGCTTCAGAGCTTAATGATTTAAAAAATTCTTTAAAATTCTGTGTATCAATCATTCCTATTCGTTCTCTTACCGTTCGATCATTATAAACAAGATACGGTCTACCACTAAAATCGACGACAACTCTTGCTAACGTTTCATCCATTGGAATATAGCATGACCCGTAACGATTAATGCCAATTTTTTCGTCTAACGCAATTAATAAGGCTTTACCTAATGCGATACCAACATCTTCTGTTGTGTGGTGATCATCTACTTCAAGATCACCCTCACAAAATACTTCTAAGCTTATACCGCTATGGAATGAAAATAACGTTAACATATGATCTAAAAAACCAATTCCAGTTTGAATAGTACTTTCTCCATCACCATCTAAATTTAATTTCAAACGTATATTTGTTTCATTTGTTTGTCTTGTTATCATTGCAGTTCTCACTTTGAATCCTCCTCAAATCGAATACTAATTGCTTTACCGTGACCAAATAGTCCTTCTTCCTCTGCAATCAATTCGATATGTTTTCTTGCTACACTTAAAGCAACCTTGTTGTAATAAACTACGGATGTTTTCTTTTGAAAATCATTTACATTTAAAGGCGAGGTAAATCTTGCAGTTCCGCTAGTCGGTAATGTATGATTTGTTCCCGCAAAGTAATCGCCAACAGGCTCTGGAGTATAGTCTCCTAAAAAAATAGCACCAGCATTTTTAACTTTATGAACGGTCGACTCTGGATTTTTTATCATTAGTTCAAGATGTTCAGGCGCTAACTTATTAACAAGCTCAATTCCTTCCTCGATTGTTTTAACGACAATAATTGCTCCATAATTTTCGAATGAGCTTTTAATAATTTCTTTTCTTGGTTGTTCTTCTAATAAGTTTGGTATTTCTTGCTGTATTTTTTGTGCAAACTCTTCTGAATTTGTAATAACAATACTAGATGCCATTTCATCATGCTCTGCCTGTGCCATTAAATCAGCAGCAATAAATCTCGGATTGGCAGTTTCATCTGCTAATATAACAACCTCAGTTGGACCTGCTACCATATCAATTCCTACTATGTCTGAAACACTTTTCTTAGCTAGTGCCACATAAATATTGCCAGGCCCAACTATTTTATCTACTTTTTCTATTGTTTCAGTTCCATACGCCAATGCCCCAATTGCTTGCGCTCCACCAATTTTTAACACTTTTGTTACACCAGCTAATTTCGCAGCTACTAGAATGGAAGGCTTAATTTTCCCTTCTTTATTTGGTGGCGTTACAATGACAATTTCATTCACTCCTGCTATTTTTGCAGGAATCACATTCATTAAAACTGTTGATGGGTATGCCGCTTTTCCACCTGGGATATACACACCAACTCTTTCAATCGGATTAATTAATTGTTGAACATATGAATTTTTTTCGTTTATTTTATAACCATCTTGCAGTTGCTTTTCATGATATGTCTCTATATTTTTCATAGCTTCAATCAATGCATTTACTAAGTTTTCATCAGTTTGTTCTAGAGCCTCATTGAACTCATCTTCACTAACTTCAAAGCTTTTTAGTTTGACCTCATCATAGATTAAAGAATATTGGCATATAGCTTCATTTCCATTTTCTTTTACATTTAATAAAATCTTTTCTACGCTTTTTGTGATCTCAACAGTAGGTAAATTCGTTCGGTTTATAATACTTTCAAGTTTTTCGCTTTTATGATTAATCGATAAAATTTCCAGCATATATGTTCCTACCCTTCTTAATTTTTTCTATAAATTCAGTAATACGTAAATAGTTAAATCGATAACTTACACGATTTGAAATCACTCTAGCACTGATCGGAATCATTTCTTCTAAGATGACTAATCCATTTGCCTTTAAAGTACTTCCTGTTTCTACTAAGTCAACAATAATATCTGACATACCTACAATTGGTGCTAATTCAACGGAACCATTTAAATAAATAAGTTCAATATTTTGCCTAAACTGAAAATACTTTGAAGTAATATTTGGATATTTTGTTGCAACTCTTAACGTTTCATCACCTCGATCAATTAACGTTCCTGGAAAACCCGCTGCTGCAAAAATGCATTTTCCAAGTTCTAGATCCATCAACTCATATACATCTTTCTCTTGTTCTAGCAGAATGTCTTTTCCAACAAAACCAAGATCGCAAACTCCTCGTTCAACATATGTAGCGACATCCACAGGTTTCACTACTAAATATTTAATTTTATATAACTCATCTTCAAAAATTAGTTTTCTAGTTTTAGAATCAATTACTTTTCGATAACCAGACTGACTTAATATTTTTATAACCTCATCTTCAAGTCTTCCTTTTGCAACTGCAACTGTTAACCAACTCACTTTACATCCCTCATTTGACATGTTATCCAAGCATTTGTATCAATCGAAAATCCGATTGCATCAATACTGTTTTCCGAATCTTCAGACACCAAAAGATAGCGTCCTCCACTTAAAACCTCTTTATTTAACTGATCATAATACCCTTTAAAAACGATTCCGTCATAATAATCCAATTCATTTACGATTGATAGATCAAGAAGAATATTTGGACTAATTTCTTGAAATTTGATTACCTTTTCAACAGCATTTTCCATTTCATTATTTAAAACTAAACTTCTAAGCAATGAATGAAGTTTTTCTCCTTTACCTTGTAAACTAAATAACTGTTCAAAAACATTTCTAGCTTGAAACGGTAAATTAATTGACTGAATAAATCGTTCTAATTCATCTATGTTTTTTAAATAAATTAGCTTTTTCAATTTGTTTTTTTGCGACTTGGTTAAATTACATTCTTTAAATAATCCTTCGATAAACCCTGTATGCCCGATTTCTAAAATAAAAGGAACATTGCTTAATAAATCAATTGCCATAATAACTACTTCTATTTCAGATGCTTCAGTAATTTCCCCTAAATTTTCAATACCAAATTGATTAGTTTCTTCAAGCTCTACCCCATTATTTCGATAGATTGTTGATTGATAAAATACTTTACATTTCTCTTCCTTCAGCGCGATCGGATAAATTTCTTTCATCAATGCACTTGTTAAATCAGGTCTTAACAATAAAATTTGTTGTAAACGTGTTAAAACAACAACTAAGTCTTCTCTAGCCAATCTTGGGTTTCGACTTGAAAATGAATCATACTCTTCAAATAGCTGGGGATGAAACGGAATATATCCTCGCTCTAGTGCATAATCTTCCATTTTCCTTTTATATCGATAATTGACTAATGACTGCTTTAATTTCCCATCCAATTGAACATTCCCCCTTCTAGAAAAAACAAAAAGGCCATACAGGTTAAATGCCTGTATGGCCTTCTGGCACGACACAAGCACCTTTTTCGTAACACGAAGAGGGCTTGCATCTATGGTCAATTTTTGTCCATAGATTCAAACCCTGGGTGGATGATGATGTTGTAGCCCATTATTCGTGCGTGCGAAAAACATGTTCATGTCTCCTTTTTCGTTTTATTTTTATTCATCTTAATGAATTTAATATAAGTTGTCAATCCCTTTTGAAAAATAAAAATTTTGGAAGGGTTTACATTAGGGTTTTTTAATTTTTTAAATCTATTAAACTAAAATTAGTTTTATTCTAATAACAATTGTCTCTGTTATAGTAAAATATTGAACAAAATTCTTACCTAGTAAAGACATAATAAATAACATAAAACCAACTAAAAAACCCGTGAATTATTGCCCAGAGTACTGATTTATGAATACTCCAAGATATTGTAATGGCTAAAGCAGAACCGAAAGTGATAACACTTTTTGAACCAACTGGAACATTATGTCTTTTTTCTGACCTTTCTTTCATACCTCAATCCCCATTTCCACTGAACCTAGATTTTACTTTGTTAATATTTATTCTTCAGTGAAAAGTTTATTCTCTTCAGGTATTAATATTCTGTTATTGCATTGCTACCAGTTGTAGTACGTATCCGTTTGTATTATCAGTGCATCTAGCTTTTTCT
This sequence comes from Bacillus sp. AFS053548, assembly GCF_002575105.1. Classification (NCBI taxonomy): domain Bacteria; kingdom Bacillati; phylum Bacillota; class Bacilli; order Caryophanales; family Bacillaceae; genus Bacillus; species Bacillus sp. AFS053548. Next base: position 75,468 of record NZ_NUHI01000026.1, read on the forward strand.
GGTAGATTTTCGTAATTAGTTAGATATCAAAAGAAAAGGTTTCTTTAAATCCTTTTTTTCCTTCAAAAGTTATTTTTATGGCTCTTGTTTTTGGCATACGTTGAATCCAATTCAATTCTAAAAATCTTTCTAGAAGAGCATTTCCCAATGCTCCACCAAGGTGGTATCGTCTTTCACTCCAATCTAAACATCTATGTGAAAATGATCGACGCCTCTTCTTAATTTTTTCAAGATCAATTTGAAAATCAGTAAAGAATCTCTCACCTTTTTCCGTAACAATAAATGCTTGCTTTTCTTCTTTTATAACTTCCAAATTAATTAAAGAATCAGTTAATAGTACCCCAAACTTACCAGCTGGATGATCGTAACACGTTCTTGCAAAACGTATTGCCGTATTTTCTGAAGCTTGTTTTAAAGACCTAATTTCAATTGGAGGGGCTATTGATAATAATGTCTCCAATATTTGAGCAACTTCCTGATTTCGAATACCGTAGTAACGATGTCTTCCTTGTTTTTCTACACTAACTAATTTTGCATCGACCAATTTTGCTAAATGAAAACTAGCCGTTTGTGGTTTTATTCCAGCCATATATGCCAGTTCGCTAGCAGGATGAAATCTACCATCTAAAAGGACTGTTAATATTGCTGCACGTGAGGTTTCACTTACAAGCGTTGCAACCACTGCTACATTAGGATTTACATTCATTTTAATTCTCCTCCCATTATGTAATCCATATTTCGATGATAATTGAACTAATTATATTCTACAATAAATTTTGAAATACATAATTATTAGGAGGAAAAAAATGAATCATTTTACAAATACAAAGTTGATTAAACCTAAAATTCTATACTATGGAACACCTGTGATTTTACTAAATACATTGAATGAGGATGGGACAGTCAATATTAGCCCTATGTCTTCCTCATGGGCTTTAGGAGATTGCATAATATTAGGAATTGGACTTGGCGGGAAAGCTATTGAAAATTTACAGCGACATCCTGAATGTGTAATCAATGTACCTAGCCCTTTGTTATGGGAGAATGTTGAATTTTTAGCCCCTTACACGGGAAAAAATCCTGTTCCTGATGCTAAGAAAAATATAGGATTTACATATGAAAAAGAAAAATACAATATCAGTAAATTATCTGCTACAGAGTCACAAACCGTAAAACCTACACGCATAACGGAATGCCCAATTCAAATCGAGGCAATTGTAAAACACATTCGTATCCCTGAACATTCACCTGATTTTGCAATTGTTGAGACACAAGTTTTACATGTACATGCTCATAATGAAATCATCATCGAAGAAAATCATATTGATCCAAATAAATGGAGTCCACTAATATATAATTTCCGTCATTATTTCGGTCTCGGAAATAAATTAGGTAAAACTTTTCGTTCGGAAATATAGTAAACAATTAAATAAAAAAGTCAGATTCCAAATTGTTAGGAATCTGACTTCATTATTAATATTTTAAAAAGGAAGATTAATAAATAATTTTCAAATCGTGTACTTCAACATTGTCAAACCAACGCAATGCTTTTGTGCAATTTCTTTTAAGGATTCAACCTCTCCTAGATAATCTTAAACAGTAGTTAGTTTAATCGCTTATGAATACTTATTCAAAAAACTGGATCTTCAATTGTTAGTTGTGTCTAATAATTGGGGTGCAGTTCATTACTTAAGTCATTTTACATAGTTTAATTATTGATAAGTTGACACATAAGTTCACTTTAATAAGATATGCTTATATAATTTGTTGAACTCTAACCACCTGAAAATATTCCCAGCAATGTTGTATTCCGTTTCTTTATTTGTAACAACACGTTATCCGACCACGTATTCATTTGTATCTTTTTGACGGTAAAAAGAATTAGTTCTTTTTTTGCCATATTCGATTTTAAATTGTGCATCTAATTCGCCAAACTTACTTGTAAATTTCAACAATATTCCATTCCCATCAGGTGTTAGAAATCACTGTTTCTTTCTTTTTGCTACCAATAAAGTATTATGATGCTTTTTTAGAGCTTTCAGTTCGTTTTCATGAAGATATTCCATGTTGTTTTAGAATCTCCTTTATTAAACGGTTTGATTAAGTTCATTTTAACATGCTAATCTGTTAAAAAAAGTACAAAAAATGCCATGTTAATTGGAAATTTCCGTCCTTATTAAAGGGAATAATAAGATTCAAAAAGGCCTCATGCTTTAGTTGAATAACCTAGATGGCTTCTTCAAACTTTATAATTTCATATAAGGTTCTTCATTAATATTTGGGTAGGCTACAAGGCATTCACCAAGATTGACCTTAAGCATAAATCGGATATTAGTATACTTTCATAAGGAGTGAACTTAGAATTATAGTATATTTCAGTGAATAAATTCATCTCTATACATACCAAGTGATTGTTTTTTAAGGTCATCCCAAATTGGCGTTGAAATATTCGCTTCCTTTTGTAACTGATCGAATGTTCTATAAATGGCTTCAATCTCACTAAAGGAGCCCTCAATCAAATTACTCATTGGAAGTTTATGAAATATTTTCAATCCATGGTATGCAATTTTTCGGTATTTACGTACCAATTTCTCTTGAAAAGCTGGGTCAATTTTGTATCCCAATTTATCTAACACCATAAAGCCCTCATCCATTGCAGAAATCATCTGTAGTAATGTATTCTTATCATTTGCTATTTTTTTAAAGTCAAAGTTATTTAAATAATGGATTGAGTTCATCGCAACAATTGGTATGAGGTGACTTTTAAGCCAGCCATCAATATGATCATGATAAGTTAATTTATACTTTGCCCCTTTAAAAGCCTTCTCTAATGTTGCTTTAAAAGGTATGTCACCTTCCAAACTACCGATTACCATTTGACCCCCACCACGAATCGAAATGATACGCCCACTTTCTTCACGTTTCCCTCCACTAAGTTGAAAACCAAAGGCTATATTCTTTTTGACGTTGCTATTTTCATTTAGGAATCTTTGCATATTTGCCGAATCAGCATTATTCCCAACAATCACGATATTTTTACTTATATTTTGTGCTAATACCGGTAGGACAGAAGGAAATTGATTATATTTGATTACGACAAATATAAGATCATAGTAGTCATCTGGTTCAAGTTTATCAATAATGTTAACTGAATCAACGGTATTTTTTCGTTGGAAATAATGACGAATAACAATTCCATTTTGTTTCAATTGTTCATATCTTTTACCTCTGGCTAAAACAGTTACATCATTCCCGCCTCGTACTAATGAGTGAGCAAGATAACTTCCCAAAACGCCTGCGCCAAAAATTAATATTTTCATTAAATTACTCCTATTCTATCGAATCTTAATCGTAAAAGATTTTCGGAATTAATAGTGGACATTTGTTTTTTATTCAACAAACGTCTATTATCTAGAAGTTTAGCAACAGACTATTGTTGTATCAATGGTTAATTATCCTGATTTTGTTTAATAATGAACAAATTAAATATATTTGTTCAACTAAAGTCTAATAAAACACATTTGTTTCTTTTTGAACAGTTGTTCATTATAATTAATCTACTAAACCAATTTCTTAAATGAAATGATAGTTGAAGGAGTATCTTATGGATAAGAGAATCAGAAAATCTAAAAAAGCGATTGAGGATGCACTAATTAGTTTAATGGCGGAGAATGATTTTGAAAGTATCACCATTAACTCAATTGCAGAAAAAGCGGACGTCAATAGAGGGACAATTTATTTACATTACAAAGACAAATTCGATTTATTAGAGCAATGTATTGAAAGAGAGATAAAAGAATTATTAATATCTTGTTTACCTGAAGGCTCCGAAAGTTTTCCATCTAAAATACCTTTACTAAGGACATTTAACTATTTAGAGAAAAACTCTTTTTTTTACCATACTTTATTAACAAATACTGGTGTTCCCACATTTAGAAACCAATTATTAAGTGTAATGAAAGATGGAATGAGAGACCAATTAAATTTAAACGAATTGAATCAAAATATGAACAAAGAGTTTCTTATTCAGTTTTGGTCTTCTGCAACAATTGGGGTAATCGAATGGTGGATCACTCAATCAATGCCAATTACCGCAGAAGAAATCACAGAACAATTATGGATTTTACTAGAACGAAATCAAATTTTACTAAATATTGATTAATCAAACTCCATTCTAATCACGTTGATTTCAACTTACATGCATTTATTTTACTCATATTCGTTGCTATCTTCGAAAATCTAAATTCCTTTTTTCAACAAAAACAAATTACATCAATATGTATTCGTTATATGTAGGAAAAGAAATCACACTTTTAAAGCATCTACATATTGTTTAGCTTCTAATAATGAAAGTCCTAAAACAGTTCTAACCTTTCTAATTGCTTGAAATTGGACACATAAAAGAAAATTCTTTTTTAAGAGGGATTGGCTTCGGTACTAAACCGGAGTCTTTTTATTTATGTCCAATGTTGACAATGACATTTTTTAATTTTAATCTGTTCTATTCCGTCAGATCACAATTATTATCTTGTAATTATTAACAATTACTACTAAGTTCTTATGTAACCAAAAGGTGCCTATAGAACATCCAAGTTACTATCTTACTTTAAAGTACGTTCTTCTTTTCTTTTTTAATTTATTACATAATAGCAACTGTAGAGAATAGATTCCTTAGAGGACATCATTCATCATCTAATTTCTTTTCTCTAACTACAAATTTAACTTAACTTCATTTTTTACATGAAGATTAGTATATATAGGAGGATTTATATGAAAGAGAATAACTTATTTCAAGGAAAACTAGGTTTTGGAACTGCCCCACTAGGAAATATGTTCCGTAACATCCCAGATGAAGAAGCATTCACGACTGTTGTTGCAGCTTGGGATAATGGCATTCACTACTTTGATACAGCGCCACTATATGGTGCAGGTCTAGCTGAAATCCGCCTTGGAGAAGTATTATCAAGATACAATCGTGATGATTATGTTTTAAGTACAAAAGTAGGACGTTTAATTCTTGATGAACTAGAAGACGTTTCTGCACGAGACTTAGGTGAAAAAGGTGGAGTTTTTGAATTTGGTCGTAAGAATAAAATTGTGAACGATTATAGTGCTGACGCAACTTTACGTTCAATCGAACAAAGTTTAAATCGTTTGAAAACCGATCGTTTAGACATTGTCTATGTTCATGATATTGCACAAGACTTTTATGGTGACGAGTGGATCGCACAGTTTGAAATTGCTCGCACTGGTGCTTTCCGTGTACTTTCTCAATTACGAGACGAAGGAGTTATTAAATCTTGGGGACTTGGTGTAAATAAAGTAGAACCGATCGAAATCGCATTAGAATTAGGTGAATACAAACCTGATGTTAGCTTATTAGCTGGTCGTTATACACTTCTAGATCATGATCGTGCGCTTCAACGATTAATGCCTGAAGCTGCTAAACAAAATGTTGATATTATCGTTGGTGGTCCATATAGCTCAGGTATTCTAGCTGGTGGAACTCACTTCGAATATCAAAAAGCGTCACCTGAAATTATCGCAAAAGTTGAGAAAATCAAAGGAATTGCATATAGACATGGTATCAGTGTGAAAGCTGCAGCTCTTCAATTTTCATTATCAAATCCAGCAGTTGCAACTGTTATTCCAGGTGCTAGTAAGCCAGAGCGAATTACAGAAGACCAGGCTGCATTAAATGAAATAATTCCAGCGACATTCTGGCATGAAATGAGAGAACAAAAACTAGTGTCAGAAAATGCACCACTACCAATAGACATTAAATAATAACTATATATTAGGAGCGATATAAAATGGCTAACACAATCGTTACAATGGAAATTCATGCAAATCCTAAAAAAAGTATGGCAATTAATTGGCGGTTTCAATTCGCTACCAAATTGGTTACCATATATCCCAAATAGTGAATTATTAGAAGGTGGACGTGTTCGTAGTTTGGCAAATCCGGATGGAGATGCAATTGTTGAACGTCTTGAAGCATTCAATGATAAAGAGCGTTTTTATACGTACTCAATAATGAAAGCACCATTCCCAATTACAAACTATCAATCGACAATACGAGTTCAAGAACATCCTGATCGTAATAAAACAATTGTTGAGTGGTCTGGCAGTTTTACTCCTGTGGATGTCACTGATGAAGAAGTGGTCAATCTATTCAATGGGATTTATAAAGATGGATTGGAAGCATTAAGACATGCATTTCAAGTTTTAGCAGTATAATCACTAAATTATTAAAAATAGGAATAGAGGATGATAAATTATTATTTATCCTCTATTTCTTCATTTAAATAGCTGTTAATAAAATAGGAAAGGAGATTTTACTCCTTTCCCGTTTTTTCTTTTTAAGCTAAGGCTTGTTTTAGTCTAATTTTACTAATTATTTAGCGCGCTTTGTCATAAAGCTCTTTTCAACCTTTTTACCAACATACCAAAGAAGTAAAATCGCAATCAAAACTAGAATACTTTCTATTGGTTCTTCAATGAAATCATCTAAATCCTGGCCAATGAAACTAATGAGCAATAATGCAACTAGTTTCCCCATCGTAAAACCAATTATATATATTTTCGGCCTGATTTTAGACATCGATGCAAAAATATTCGTTATGAAGGAAGGACAAAATGGGATGCAAAACCAGAGAAAAACTGGACCAAATCCACTATTATCCAACCATCCCATACTAGATTTCTTTTTCTTTCTTTTTTGAATAAAGCTTTCCAACCACCTTGCACCAGTCATTTTTAACAAGAAATACATTCCTGTAGTTCCTAAAACACTTCCAACAAAAGTTGCTAAAAAGCCTGGCCAAAATCCGAAAACATTGACGTTTGTAGCGCAAATTACCCCAAGTGGAATAATACCTAAAAAAGAATCAGCAAATGGAATCAGAAATGCTATAAGAACACCTAAGTTTTGATGAATATTTACGAAATGTTGTAATTGATGAAATGAGATCCCCTCGAGAATATACAATTTCATGTAGGTTCTCCTTTCACTTATAATTGTGAATTCATATTAATTGAAATCAAAGATAAGTATGTTTCTCATTTTCTTTTTTTCTCTTCTCGGAAACTTTTTTGTATGTCTAATATAATATAAACAAGCAGATTGTTATAAGAACTGATAACCAAGGTGAGTTTAAAATCGTTTTCCCGAACAATGAATAAAAAATAACAAGTGGAATAAATCCAGAAATCATTAAACTAAGAAATCTCTTGTAGCTCATTTTCATTGCTGCAGATAGGAAACATGCTAGATCTATTGGTGTTGCTGGACTGCAGCTAATTAAAAATAAAAATCTACCTGAGTTTGATTCAATGGAAGTATACAATTTAGGATATTTCTTACGAAGTCGATTAAGCATTTCAGTATTTGAAAAATAACGACCAAATAGGTAAATCCCACTTTGTGAGACAATCATGCTTGCAATGCTTATCAAAATATTCTGCCATAGCGGAAACATAATTCCACCAGCAATGACAAATATTGAACTTGGAAGTAATAAGCATAACCTTAATGAAAAAATTAAAAGGAAAATCCATTGAGCCCATCCTGAAAAACTGTTAACAACCTCTTTAATCTCATTCATATCATAAGTTAGAATCCCGAAATGTTTCATATAAAGAACGATAAATATCCATGATAAAAAAATAATTGGATAAATGAATTTTTTCATTGAATAACTCCTAATGATCAAAAAATAGGAAAAATTTTCCGTGCGATAACATGAGAAACAACAACTTATTTTTTCATATTTATTTTTTGCAAAAAAAAAAGAATAACGAACTGCTATTACTACCTATTGCTTGTTACTAGTAGCTACCAGTAATTTATTACATTTCAAATTTTATAATAGAATCCTTTTATGAACAATAATCAAATATGGTAGAAATGTTGTTTATGTAACAGTATTTTATAAATATGTCGCATAAAGTCAAAATTGGTTAAAATATTTTAATCATGATGGAAAGATTTTTTATAGAGAACATTGATTTTCTATACATTTATATAACTATCTATTAAACAAGTTCTTACATTTAAAGGTATTTGAGGGTTTATTTTATGGATATGCGAATCAGAATAAATCATGAAGATGTATTAATAAGTTTAATGAAGAAGAATGATTTTGAAAGGATCACCATTAACTCATTTGCAGAAAAAGCGGACGTTAGTAGAGGAACAATTTATTTACAATTTCTCACATCACCTACTTTATAAAATAGAAAAATCCGCTCCAGTTTTTGTAGCGGATTTTTCGTGTGATTAAATTAGCTAAATAGTAGGGTATAAAGCCCCATCTTGTAAAATGACGATTTACTTATTCATTAGATTGTAGAAGTATTTTTCGTTAATGCTGGCTTTAAATGTAAGATTAGTCCTTCATTTTCAGCAGCAGTTCCGATTGTAATTCGAATTCCATTAGGGAATGCACGGATAATGTATCCTTTTGATTCTAGATCTTTAAAGATTTCTTGGCTGTTTTCAAGTGGAACAAATATAAAGTTTGCTTGAGATGGATAGTATTCGATTCCATAACTGTTGAATAACTCTTCGTATTGTTCCATGCCTTTTTTATTTTGTTCAACACAGTTTTTAATAAATACTTGATCTTCAAGTGCTGCTATTGCTGCTACCTGAGATAGCATTGAAGTGTTGAATGGTAGTCTAGCGATATTTAATTCTTGAATTAATTTGCTATTTGCGATTCCGTAACCGATTCGGAATGATGCTAGGCCGTATGCTTTTGAAAATGTTCTTAATACGATTAGATTTTCAAATTTATTTAGTAATGAGATTGTATCAGGGAAATCTGATGCTGATACGTATTCAACGTAAGCTTCGTCAACAACTACAAAAGTAGTGCTTGGTACTTTTTCTAAAAACTCAACTAATTTGCGGCTTCCAATATATGTACCTGTTGGGTTATTTGGATTACAAATCCAAACAATTTTAGTATTCGCATCTACTTGTGCAAGCATAGAATCTAAATCATGTACACCTTTAACTAAAGGAACAGGTCTAACTTCAGCACCTTCAATAACTGCGTGATGAGCATATTGTGAAAAAGTTTGTGATGCTTGTACAATATTATGTTCTTTTGTTAGCAACGCTCGACTAATCATTTGAATAACTTCGTCAGCACCACTTCCGAATATTAATTGATCTGGCTGTATATTTAGGAAATTTGCTAGTTTCTTACTAATTTCTTCTGTCGCTCCATCTGGATAAATCGCAAACTTACTTACTACATTACGTAGTTCTTCAAAAACTTTAGGAGAACATCCGAATGGATTTTCATTTGATGCAAGTTTTACTACTTTGTCTAGACCATATTCACGCATGACTACTTCACTTGGTTTTCCTGGTGTGTATGCTTGAAGAGTCAAAATTTGTGGTTTTACGTACATGCTTATTTCTCCTTTTATTCAAAGTTTTGTATAATGTTGTCAGTTTATCATATTATTAAGCTGTTAATCTAGTACTACTTTCAAGAATATTTCAAATTATCTAGTTCCATCATGCCTGCATGATCTTGAACATAGGTTGTTTCAAATTCAAATAAAAAGTAGAATCAAAAGACTCTACTTTTCAATCCAACTACCCATATAAGCTGGATCTTCGTATTGATGTGCTTCTTTTACTACATAAAGTGGTCTAAATGTATCAATCATAACTGCTAGTTCTAATGTTTCTTTCTTTCCAATACTACCTTCAGTTTTACCTGGATGTGGTCCATGTGGAATACCTGATGGATGTAATGTAATCGACTCTTGTTCGATTCCTTTTCTACTCATAAAGTTACCTTCTACATAGTAAAGGACTTCATCACTGTTTACATTACTGTGTACATAAGGTGCCGGAATTGCTTCAGGATGATAATCATACATCCTTGGTACAAATGAGCACACTACAAAATTATGTCCTTCGAATGTTTGATGTACTGGTGGTGGCTGATGAATTCTTCCTGTAATCGGTTCGAAATCTTCAATATTAAATGCCCATGGATATAAATAACCATCCCATCCTACTACATCAAATGGATGATGTGTTAAGACATGTTTATAAAGGTTTCCTCTTGCTCTAGTTAGAACTGTGAATTCACCTTTTTCATCATATGTCTCAAGCGATTCTGGTCCTCTAAAATCACGTTCGCAAAATGGGCTATGCTCAAGCATTTGGCCATATTCATTGCGATAACGTCTTGGCGTTGTTAATTGGCTATTTGACTCAACAATTAAAAACTTCGTATCATCATTTGGAACTACTTTGTAAATTGTTCCAATAGGGATCATGATATAATCCCCTTTACGGTAAGTAATCGTTCCAAACATGGTTTGGATTTCACCTGAACCGTAATGGACAAAGAACATTTCATCTCCTTCACCATTTCGATAAAAATGTTTGCTTTCTTCCGTTACGTTTGCAACTGCAATTAACAGATCAGAGTTACCTAAAACGTATACTCTTCCTTCTAAAGCATCACCTGTACGCTCTAAATTGTTTGTACGAATATGGCGGTGTTGCAGAGATGTCTGTTCTTCAAATTCAATTTGAAGTGATTTATAAAATGATGTTTCACTAACAGATGTAGGCATATTGTTATGATATAAAATAGATTGAGTACCTGAAAATCCTTTTGTACCCATTACCTGCTCTCTGTATAATGATCCATCTTCTTTTCGAAATTGAATATGTCTTTTCTTTGGAATCTTACCTAGACTACGATAATACACACGCTTCCCCTCACTTTCTTACAGTATTTCGTAATGTACCTAAACCTGTAATGCTTAACTCAACAACGTCCCCATCTTCTAACCAGGGATGTTTTTCTTCACCAAGTTCTAAGATACAACCTGTTCCAACAGTTCCAGAGCCAATCACATCACCTGGATATAGCGTTACATTTTTTGAAGCATGAGAAATTAATTCTGGAACGGAATAATAAATTGAAGAAAAGTTGCCACTAGAAATGACTTTTCCATTAACTGCAGATGTCATCTTCAAATCATAGCTTTTACCAGTTCTAAATTTCTCAATTTCATCTTTGGTTACAATGCAAGGTCCTAAAGAAGTAGCAAAATCCTTACCTTTTGATGGACCTAAGCCAACCTTTACTTCATGTGCTTGAATATCTCTAGCACTCCAGTCATTCAAAATTGTATAACCAAGAATATAATCATCGGCTTCTTCAACTGGGATATCTCTACCTTCTTTACCAATAATACAAGCGATTTCTAATTCAAAATCCATCTTTTTACAATTAGTTGGTATGCTGACATGATCTTCAGGTCCAATAACCGCTCGATGATTCGTAAAATAGAAAACTGGTACGTCATACCACTCAGGGATCATCTCTAGACCTCTTCTGCCGCGAGCAGTTTTCACATGCTCCTCAAAGGCATAAAAGTCACGAATACTTTGTGGCTTTGGTAATGGTGCTCGCAATTGAACGGAAGAAAGTGGAATACCTTCTCCTGTTATTTCTGCTATTTCATTTATATATAAATCATAGTTTTCTAGAATGGTTAGTAAATCCGCTGGAATTCGGCCATTACTAGCTTTATTAAGATCGATTACTTGATCTTCAACTAATAATCCTGCACGCTCATTACCATCATATTGAAAAGTTATAAATTTCATACCTTCACCTTTTTCTTTCAATTGCAAAAGTATCAGAAATAGCACGAGTATAAGAATGGCCAGCAAGGCGACCAACTGGATTTAGCTTTTCAGTATTGATTTTGCCATCTGCATATAAATCATCATTTATATGAACATTAACGACTTTACCAATTACTAAACTTCCAGCACCTTTGTTTTCGCCAAAATGTAGTAGCTCATGAAGCTCACATTCTAGTCCTACTAAACTTTCTTTTACTCGAGGAACTTGCACAGTTGTCCCATCCACTTTTGTAAGGCCAACTTGTTCAAATTCATCTACTCCATACGGAAAATCTGCAGCAGCATTATTAACTTGTTCGCAAATTTCCTCACTTACAATATTAATAATGAATCGCTTCGTCAGTTCAATATTTTTTAATGTGTCTTTTTTCTCGCCGTCTGTACCTCTAATCATTGGTGCAAAGCACACTAACATCGGGTCAGCACAAATTGCTGTAAAGAAACTAAAAGGTGCAACATTCGCTACACCTTCTGAGTTTACAGTTGAAACAAAAGCAATCGGACGAGGCAACACTGAACCAATTAACAGCTTATAAGCATCTTGCCATGGTAAAGTATCCGGTCTAATTTCCATTGTTACAACTCCTTATAGATTTCCTCGAAGTTCTTGCTCACGCTCGATTGATTCGAATAATGCTTTAAAGTTACCATCACCGAATCCTCTAGCACCTTTACGTTGAATAATTTCAATAAATAAAGTTGGACGGTCAACGATTGGACGAGTGAAGATTTGTAATAAATACCCTTCATCATCACGGTCAACTAAAATCTTTAATTCTCTTAATTTCTCGATATCTTCATCAATTTTTCCAACGCGCTCTGTTAACATATCATAATACGTATCTGGAGTTTTTAAGAATTCAACACCTAGAGCTCTAAGTTTAGTAACTGTGTCAACAATATCTTCAGTTAATAAAGCAATATGTTGTACGCCTGGTCCATTGTTATAATCTAAGTACTCTTGAATTTGTGATTTCTTTTTACCTTCAGCTGGTTCATTAATTGGGAATTTAATTCTGCTTCCATTTGTCATAACTTTTGACATTAATGCAGAATACTCAGTACTAATATCGTCATCATCAAAATGGATCATTGATTGGAATCCCATTACATTTTCATAATAAGAAACCCATTCTTCCATACTTTCAACGTTACCAACAACATGGTCTAATGCGATTAGTCCTGTTTCATTTACAGGAATTGTGAAAGCACGATCTTTATATCCTGGTAAGAAAGGACCATTGTAATCGCCTTTTTCGATTAATGTGTGAATTGTATCACCATAAGTTCCGATTACAGCTTTTTTAACTGTTCCGTATTCATCACTAACTTCAGTTGGAGGTAAAATTTTAATTGCTCCACGGCTTACCGCACCTTGATACGCTGCTTCAATATCATCTACTAATAAAGCGATATCTTTAACACCATCGCCGTGTTTTTTAATGAAGTCAGCAATTTTAGTATCTTCTTTTAAAGTTCCAGTAATAACTAGACGAATCGTACCATTTTTTAATACGTAAGAAACTTTATCACGTACTTTTGTTTCTAAACCAGAGTATGCTACTGGTGTAAATCCAAAAGTGTTTGCGAAGAAATATGCTGTTTGTTTCGCGTTCCCTACATATAGTTCTAAATGATGTACATCTGATACTGGAAAAACATCATAGCTAGTATTTGTTTGTTTTAATTCATCTTGTTTCATTTTAATTTCCCCCTATAAATTACGATTTTTGTAAAGAAAAGAAAAAACTATGTAAGAGCGTTAAGTAAACGCTTACAAAACAAATAAACCGCATAAAAAAAATTCTTAACAAGGATGACAATTCGCCAAGAATACCATTTGGAAATATATGGGAATTTCCCTAACGAACACACAACCTTTACTACTATATTAATGTAATCATCGTTTTATGAATCGATCTTACATATATATATAGTAGTCTCTAAAATAAATAGTTCTACACTTCTTTTTAAATTCCTTCAAAAAATTTTAAATTAAATAAATTTTTTGTCGTTTCTTAATTTTATAACGATATTATTAATTCGTTTTGCTTTTCTTTATATGATTTCCGCCCCATGCACATAAGAGATCCAAAATGGGTTTCATTGATTGACCGTATTCATTTAATTCGTATTCCACTTTAGGTGGTATTTGATCATATGCAATACGATTAATTAGTCCATCCGCTTCTAACTCTCTTAATTGCTGTGTTAACATTTTTTGAGTTATTTTAGGCATCAGTTTTCTAAGCTCATTTGTTCTTTTTTTACCAGTTTCTAAATGGCAAAGTATGATACATTTCCACTTACCACCTATTACCTCAATGGTTGCTTCAATCGGCATATTATATTCTTTCATAAATCCTCCATCATTGCTAATTACTATTTATTTAAAATTAAAGTTATTTTACTCAACTTTTTTAGTACAAATGAAAACTTCAAAATCACCATATATTGTGGATATTATAACTATTGTCCTATCAACGATTTTGCAGTTAACAGTAAAGGTTCATAAAATATAGCATACTAATAATTTATAGTTCAAATATTTATCAGTTATAAAAAACCCAAACTTAGTTCTATAGACTTAGATGATCCAAAAAAAATTATAGGCACTTTTTAGTACGTACTTTATTTTAGGATCGTAATCATTCATAATTACAATCATAATTTATTCAAAAAGGAGTGGAAACAATATGTTTATCATTCATGGTAGTTCTAGGGAAAACGGAAATACAGAGCAACTAACAAATCTCATTACAAAAGATGTTGCCAAGACGGAGGTGCAATTGCGTCATAAACATATAAAGGCGATTAACGACCAAAGACACGAGCCAAATGGCTTCCAACCAATTGATGATGATTACGAGGAAATTGTTAAAGAAATGCTAGAGCATGATACGATTATTTTTTCAACACCTTTATATTGGTATGGTATGAGTGGATACATGAAAAACTTTATTGATCGTTGGTCTCAAAGTCTTCGTAATAAAGATCTACAATTCGCTGAAAAAATGAAAAACAAAAAAATGCATGTCGTAATTGTTGGTGGCGATCAGCCAAAAATTAAAGCTCTACCATTAATTTTACAATTTAAACATATATTCGAATTTGTTGGAGCAACATTTGAAGGGCATATTATTGGCACGGGAAATTCACCTGGAGCAATATTGGAAGATCAATTAGCCATTCAACAAGCCGAATTGCTAAACACAACACTAAAAAATAAGTAAGTACAACTAGAAGGAGCAAGACCTTGATTCCATTTTTACAACACAACCCAACTAAATTATGGTTTGGGAAAAATCAAATTGAGCAATTAGCAAATGAAGTACTAGATTATAAACGTATACTTGTCGTTTATGGTGGCGGTAGTATTAAAAAAAATGGCGTATATGATGACGTAATGAAACAACTAAGTGGTAAAACGATTTTTGAACTTACTGGCGTTGAACCAAACCCGAGACTAACAACAGTGCAAAAAGGTATTCAAATTTGTAGAGATAAAAAAATTGATTTTATTTTAGCAGTAGGCGGTGGTAGCGTAATCGATTGTGTTAAAGCGATCGCAATTGGCGTTCCATTCGAAGGTGATGTGTGGGATCTTATTACTAGAAAATCCCAACCAACTAGTGCAACTTCTTTTGGTACTGTTTTAACTTTAGCTGCAACCGGATCAGAAATGAACTGCACATCAGTCATATCTAATATGGAATTAAATGAAAAAAGAGGATGGAGTAACCCATTCGTTTTTCCTGAATTTTCAATATTAGACCCTTCTTATACATTTTCAGTACCAATAGATCAAACAATATATGGGATTGTCGACATTATGTCACATGCATTAGAGCAATATTTCCACCGTGTTAGCAATACACCTATGATTGATCGCTTTATCGAAAGTTTATTAATTACTGTAATCGAAGCTGGTGGAAAACTTGTTAATGATTTAGAAAACTATGATTTACGTGAAACAATTATGTACGCTGGAACGACAGCCTTTAATGATACGTTATTAAACGGTACAGATGGCGGCGACTGGGCATCACATCAAATTGAACATGCAGTTTCTGCCATTTATGATATTCCACACGGTGGTGGGTTAGCGATTATATTCCCTAACTGGTTAAGTCACTGCTTAGACTACGATCCAAGCAGAATTAAAATGCTTGCAACAAATGTTTTTGGAATTTCTGAAGAAGGAAAAACAACAAAGCAAGTTGCAGAAGAAGGAATCCAAGCACTAAGAAGTTTTTGGAACTCAATCGGTGCACCAAACCGTTTAGCAGATTATCAAATTGACGACTCACATTTAGACGAATTAGTAGAAAAATCCTTCGTAAAACCAGTAGTTGGTGGTTATAAAATATTGGATAAAGAAAGTGCGAGAGATATTTTAATACGCTCTCTTTAATGATGGAAAGAACCTTGCATTAAGCTAGGTAGTTCAGATAATGTGGAGAATGTGTAAAATATCAGTATTAATAACTACTTTAATAGCTATATAATTGACAATACAAATATAAGTAAATTTACCACATAAAAACGCTTGGAAATAATAATCCAAGCGTTTTTAATTATTCATATAAGTTGTCCTTTTTATTGTAACTAAGCGAATATAACTTTTTTGTTATATAAAATATATTCCCTTCTATTTTTAACACGAGGAACTCTATCTTTTTGGTAATATCCGTCAAGTACATTTTCAATTTCACTTTTGTTTGTTACTAGTATTTTAGGATTGAATTGCTCTACATAAAGGTCCCCACCTCTAACTACGCAATTTGCCATTGTGTCAAGAGCAATTAAGCTGAGAGGTCTTCCTTTATTTAACCATGATTTCATTCTCTCCCAAGTTGGAAAGCATACTGTTGCGAGCCTTCCCCAATTATCATTAAATTCAAGACAATTCAATTCTATCCAATCTAGTACATCAATTGAACGGAAACGATAAAGACAACTAAACGCTTGTATCGGCAACTCTTTTTCATTAACTAATTTCAATTTTTTTAACACATTATTTAAGCCTTCTTCAATTGGTAAACTGCTCGATGTCGCCAAAGATAGTTCAAATAGTAACTCTTCATCATAATTATTCCAAAGTTCTCTAATCCAGTCTGAAGCAGAACTACCCAAGACATCAGCCACTATTTCCAACATTCGCGATTTTATTTCATAATTTCTAGTTGCATTAAACCTTGATTTAACAGAATTTAAAATTGATAAATCATTATGTACTTTAAGTGCACTAATTACTTCATCCTCAAGAAACCATCTAGTTATAGAGAAATCTAACAATGTCTCTAAATCTTTTCGAACATCTTTCAAAGTCGGTGCTTTGTCTTTTTTTGATACAATTACGTCTTCTTCTGGTTGACAAGCTTTACCATCATCATCGTAAAAATCATCATGTAGTAAATACTTCTTGGGCGAATGGACAACTGCTAAATTGTACCATTCAATAGGTTTCAAGGAACGTTTTAATAATCTTACATGACAATAATCGCATAATTTATAAGGTTGATTTGGGTCTTCAGAATTTTCCTCAACATTAATTAAATCTAATTTACAGGCTTCACATAATTTGGTAGAAAAACCCAACAAAATCACCTCTTCTAATTTTCCATATTGTATAGGTTAACATAAATTCCTAATATCCTTTTATAAAAGATATTAAAAAATTCACCTAATTTATAATTACATTTATTTTCAGATTCACAGATCTTATTTACACTCACACTAATTTTATTCGCTACTCTTCAGGCCTTATTTCCACTTACTTCAATTACATTACCTACCCATCAACTTTATTAATATCTCAACATTCTAGTTCAAAAAAAAGAACCCTATAAAAGGTTCTCAACTAAAATTGCATTTCTACCCAATTAAGTTCATTAATATGGTGGTCTACAACGTTACAACACATATTCGGGTTAATCGTATCCACATGTGAAATTGTAATAGAAGACATTGAAACCGAATATTTAACTGTATCAACAATGCTCATATTATTCATATAGCCATATCCGATCCCAGCAACTAATGCATCTCCCGCTCCTGTTACATTAACGACTGAAACTCCATCGGCTTGGATAATACCTTCTTCTATTCCATCATTATAATAAATTCCTTCTGCATCTAAACTAATAAAAACTTTTGTTACGCCTAATTCTCTAAAATATTTGCCAGCTTTTCGGACATCTTCAACAGAAGTAATATCAAATCCACATAATACTTCAGCTTCATGTCGATTTGGTTTAATCGTATGGAAATATTGAATATAGTCTCTTATTTTTGAAGCTTTTGAAGCAGAAACTGGATCTAAAATAAATTTTGTTTCATTATGGAAGTTTGTTAATAAATAAGCTAAAATACTTGGATTATCCGCGTCAACTACCATATATTCAGCATTTCGAATAACTTCTGCTTTTGAGTCTATAAACTCCTTTGTAAAATTGTTTGTGATATCTAAATCTACTACCGCAGAGACCATTTCTCCGCTTTCATTTAAAATGGCTAAATATGTTGGGGTAGATTCTCCTTTAATAATTAACGTGTCTTCCATATCTATGTTCATATTTTTTGCGTGATTTAACATATTGATTCCATTGATATCATCACCAATGACTGAAATAAACTTTGTATTTAGGTTGATCTTTGCCATATTTTCTGCAATATTACGGCAAACACCACCAAACGATACTTTTACACTACCAGGATTTGAATCATATGGACGATAATTTTTTTTCGTAAATCCGATAATATCACATATCGAAACACCAAATACTAATATATATGGATTAGAAGGAATTGTCATTTTGTCAGTCCTTTCACTTTAAACTGAAAGAAAAATAAATTGTTTTGATTTACTAATTATACCAGTATAATATATTTTTAATAAAGTATTTTTTTGAACTTATTTTCATAATTAATTTCTTTATTATTATTGACTAAAATTATTTTTAAGTATAATATTTATTCTTACGTTTAAAAAATATATTTTTTACGTGGTTCGAGAACCTCCCACGAAAAAAAACTAAGGAGAAACAAAATGAAGTTAAAGACAATTACTGTTAATGGAGTATTTGCTGCACTTTATATTGCAGTAACGTACTTTATTCAACCGTTTGGGTTTACGAATGTACAGTTTCGTGTATCCGAAATATTTAACCACTTAGTCGTATTTAATAAAAAGTACATATATGGAGTAGTTTTAGGAGTTATATTAGCTAATTTTTTCTTTTCTCCAATAATGGCATATGATTTAGTTTTTGGTGTTGGCCAATCGATTATTTCGTTATTAATTACAATTGCAACGTCAAAATTTATAAAAGGTATTATACCGAGAATGATTGTTAACACGGTTGTCTTTACGATTACTATGTTCTTAATCGCAATCGAATTAAAACTAGCATTTCATTTACCTTTCCCAATGACTTATTTATCTACAGCCATTGGTGAATTTGTAGTGATGGTTCTTGGTATACCGATTATGTATTATTTAAATAAACGAGTAAAATTCGAACATCTTATTTAAGTAAAAAAGAGTTGTTTCTCTAAATGGAAACAGCTCTTTTTATTATGTATTATTTGTCTTCTCTTAATAAATAATCATTACCATCTTGATCGTAGAAATTAAACATTGAACCATATGGCATTTTCATCAGGTCATCAACTTTTACGCCATTTTGTTTCATTTTTTCAAAAGCAGCATCAATATCCGTTGTGCTAAAAAGTACAGATGGATGAGCTATTTTTTCTGGTTTAAATTGTTCCATCGAAGGTTTAGAGTAAAGAACTAAAGTAGTAAATTCACTTTCGCTTGGACCTACTTCAATCCATTTAGCATCTGGTCCCATTGGCATTTCTATTTTTAAAACAAACCCCATTTTATTAATCCAAAAATCTTTAGCTTGCTCTTGATCTTCCACATAAACAGTAACTTTACCGATTTTATTAATCATATAAAAATCTCCTCTGCTGGTTAATTTTACTACCAATCTATTTTATCAAACACAATTTCGTAAAACAAACCGATTAAGTATAAATTTCAGACTGCCCGCCAAACGCTTGCAATCAGTCTGAACTCAAGTTTAATGTACTTTGTGTACACACTCAATAATCTTTATGTATATGACTTTTTTGCTGTAGAAGCATTTTTATAAAACAATACCATATACTTTTTTGAACAGTACAAAGTAAGGAGGAAGTAATCTTGCCTAATAACGTAATTTGGAACGATGTTGATGAATATTTTATAGAAAAACTAATTCCGAATGATCAAATCTTAGAAAATGTATTACTTGCAAATTATCAAGCCGGTCTACCAAGTATAGATGTGTCTCCTACTCAAGGTAAATTACTTTATCTATTAGCAAAAATTAAAGGCGCTAAAAACATTTTAGAAATCGGTACCTTAGGTGGTTATAGTAGTATTTGGTTAGCTCGTGCACTTCCAGATGATGGGAAATTAACAACCCTAGAAATTAGTCATGAGCATGCAAAAGTTGCCAAACAAAATATCATAGACGCAAAATTGCAAAATAAAGTCGAAATTATTATAGGAAAAGCGTTAGATACATTAGCAACTCTAAAAGAATCAAAGCTTTTATTTGATTTTATATTTATCGATGCTGATAAACCAAATAATCCTCACTATTTAAAATGGGCATTAAAAATAGCAAGTTCTGGTGCATTAATTATTGTGGATAATGTTGTTCGAAACGGAGAGGTAATTTATGAAACGAGTCAAGATGAAAGTGTCAAAGGTGTCCGTCAGCTTATGGAACTAATCACTACAGACCCTCGAATTGACACTACTGCTATTCAGACTGTTGGATTAAAAGGATATGATGGTTTTGTGATTGGAGTTGTTAAGTAACATTTAAAAAGATGGGGTTCCTAAATTTAATTTTTGGATATGGGTTTATTTATCTCTAGACAAGATATGTCGAGTGCTGGTTAGTACTAAAATTAATTGAATTGAGTTCTAAATAAGCAAAAAAGAAGTATGAACAAACTAAGTAACAGTCCATACTTCTTTACTATTTAATCGTAATAATTTCAGGTTACGCTTGTATCCATTCATGTTTTGTTCATTAAGTAACGAGCTTCATTAGCAGGTAAACCTGCAAGGGCTTCTGCGATAGGGGAAGTCTCTCTAAACCAACCGTTGAAACATTTTTGAATCAACGATATAGGACATTGTTACTTCCCCCTTTTCATTATTTCTTCACAACAGGAATCCACATTTCTCCAAAGACTAAGCCGTTTCGATTTCCCATAATAACAGCTGCGTTTGGACCACCAACATAGGCAAAATCCTTTACTTCTGGTAATACTTGACCAAAGGCGATGCCAGCAAGGTTATTAGACAATTCATCAGATGTATTACCTTCTCCTTCTACAACTAAGTATTCTCCTTTAGGGAATTGAATATCTCTAGATTCCTCAGGTACTGTTGACTCTGTCATAACACCAGCATAATGCATCATCTTGTTATTCACAGCTTCGTTCACAGAAAAAATATAGTCATTTGTAGCTATGGCTTTTAAAGCATTCAATCTACCATCTTCTTTAATAGCTCCCCAGAAGTTTTCCTTTTCTTTGTTGATCCCTACATAATCTGTATAATCGCTTTTAAGTTCAATTCCAATACCTAAAACTCTAAAACTGTCTTTTTCTTCTAATTTATAATTTGTCATATTAAAAACCTACCTTTTTTAAATTTATCAAGCGATTTATTTCATCAGCTGATACGTTTATAATAAACTTAAATCATGTCAAAAAATGATACTGTTTAGGAGATGCCGATGAAAAAAGTTGAACGCATTAATATCATCATGCGATATATTAACAATCGTGCAAAGTTTACAATTTCAGAGATCATGCAAGAATTTGACATCTCCCGTTCAACTGCTTTAAGAGATATCAAAGAAATTGAAGCGATGGGGATGCCTCTTGTCGCTGAAGTTGGAAGAGATGGGGGTTATTTTGTGTTGAACAACTCTGTCCTCCCAACTGTTCGCTTTACAGATAATGAAATAAAGGCGCTATTTATTGCATTTATGGCCACAAGAAATAAACAACTCCCTTACCTAAAGAGTCGTCAATCTTTAACAGAAAAATTACTTGGTCTCATCTCAGAAAACCAACAAGATGAGCTAGTCCATTTAAATCAAATATTGCTTTTTGAAGGGACTAATCCGAAGAATCCTGACTTACTTGATCTATCAGACTTACCTCATCCAATGTTAGAAAAACTCATTCAAGTCCTTCTATTGGATACTTGTTTATTGATTACCATCAAAGAAGAGTTTGAATCCATTTCTTATCCGATTTATCTTCTGCACCTATATCATGACAAAGGCTATTGGCTAATTGAAGGTTTTGACTTGGTGGATGAAAAGAAAAAGATTTTTCCTGTCGACAATCTTATTGATGTCATACCATACCATACAAAAAAAAGATTAAGTAAAAAAAGAATTCTAGAAAAACTAAGTAAACAAGAAGAAGAAATTAATCTTATATTTGAACTTGGTCCAATGGCGATTGCTCAGTTCAAAAAGTACCATCCTTTAAAAGTCTCAATTTCCTATACAAATCCTTACCAAACCACAGCTATTTTAAGGACTTATATAAATATTAAAAATTCTGAAGAATTAACCGAGTTTACGAATTGGCTACTTTACTTAGGTGAAGATATCAAGTTAAGGAAAATTCCTGAAGAAGTTTTAGAAAGTTTACAAAAAAGAATATACTTATTCAACCCATAAGAAGTGACAAAAAAATATTTATGGTCGGCAACACTATTAAGATTACCCTTTTTTAATCTTTTGTATCAAATAAATATTTCTTATTCAACTAGCTGCCTATTAAGTATGAGCTGAAATTAAGGAATCTATCTGTGCAAAATGCTTAAAACAGCAAAATGCAATTAAAATCTGAAAATCGCAATTAAATATAGCTAAACTGTAATTAAAATCTACTTCCGACTACTTATTAAAATTAGCATATAAAAAAAGTGCTGTTGTCCCATATTCAGTTAACCTGATTTATGGAACAACAGCACTTTAAAAATTCAATATTACATAACACGCTTAAACATTTTCTCAAGCTCATATGAACTAAAATGAATAACGATTGGTCGACCGTGAGGACATGTAAATGGATTGCTTGATTTTCTCAACGATTCCAATAGATTAAAAATTTCATCGTTTGTTATATATTGATTTGCCTTTATCGATGCTTTACAGCTCATCATGATGGCTTTTTCTTCGCGTAGTTTCTTTATATTAATTGTTCCGCGTTTTAATAGTTCTTGAATCATTTCATCAATTAATGTATCCTCTTGCCCTTCTGGAAACCAATTTGGATGTTCACGAATGACATAACTATTCGATCCGAACTTCTCGATAAATAGCCCAACTTCTTGAAGTTCATCTTGGTATTGGTCTAACAAAATAGCTTGTTCTGGTGAAACATCAAATGTGATTGGAATTAATAAAGTTTGTAGTTCTGATGCAACTTCCCCTATTTTTTCCTTAAAATATTCATAGTAAACACGTTCCTGTGCGGCATGTTGATCAATTAAATATAATCCTTTTTCATTTTGAGCAATAATATATGTTCCGTGCATTTGTCCGATTGGATATAAAGGAGGTAGTTGGTCTATATTTTGCTCATCATATACTTCTTCGTTCACAATGACTGTTTCTTCTATATTAGATTGGTCGTCTTCATTTACAGAATTTGAATATCCTACGTCTTTATTAGATTCATGCTTCTCAAAATAAAGACTCTCATAATCGGTTGGAGTTGATGAATCAATTTGAGTAATTGAATCGAATTCAGTTGAATTTTCTTCCTTTATTGTTTCATTAGTCTCATTAGAATAATTCGAATTAGTAGTAAAACGATTTTGAAGCGAGAATGGTAATTTCTTTTCTACATCTTCTTTTATAGAAGAATGTTCAAACGAAAAGGTTGATTGTTCACTAAATATTTTTTCTTTTGGAGCTGTTGACTTTATTTCTGGAATAAGGGAACGACCTCTAAAAACTTTTTTTATACTTTCAGTAATTAATGTAAATAATTGACCCTCTTTACTAAAACGAACTTCTTGTTTTGTTGGATGTACATTTACATCGACTAATTGAGGGTCCATTTTAATAAATAACGAAACGATTGGAAAACGACCAATTGGGAGCAAAGTATGATAGCCTTCGCTAATTGATTTGTTTACGCCATAGTGTTTTACATATCTTCCATTTACATATAGTGATATATAGTTTCTAGTTGCTCGTGTATATTCAGGCATGGATAAATAGCCTTCAATTTGAAAATCTAATGACTCGCCTTTAAAATGAACCATGTTTTTTGCAATTTGTAGACCGTATAATGATGCAAGAATTTGTCTTGCGTCTCCATTTCCATTACTACGGAACATCAATTTATCATTATGTTTCAAATCAAAAGCGATTTGTGGATTTGCTAATGCTAATCGATAGACAACGTCTGTCACATTACTTAATTCTGTTTGAACCGTTCTCATATATTTTAATCTAGCTGGTGTATTAAAAAATAAATTCGAAACTTCAATACTCGTCCCTTTTGATTTAGCAATTTCTTTTTGAGATTGCAATACGCCACCTTTTAAAATTGTTTCAATTCCAGGTCCGTCATCGGTTGATGTTTTAACTGTAACATAACTAACAGATGCAATACTCGGTAATGCTTCACCTCGGAAGCCTAATGTACGTATTCGAAACAAGTCATTTTCATCTTTTATTTTACTAGTTGCATGGCGCTCAAATGCAAGAATACTATCTTCCTTTGTCATCCCTTCACCATTATCACTTACAAAAATTCGTGAGAGTCCACCGTCGTTAATTTCTACTGTAATACGAGTACTAACTGCATCAATTGCATTCTCAAGTAATTCCTTTACAACCGATGCAGGACGTTCTACAACTTCACCTGCCGCTATTTGATTGGCTAAAATCTCATCTAACTTTTGTATTTTTGACATTAGTGAACCTCCTCTCTAAATAAATGCACTAAACAATAAAAAAAGGTATAGTACATTAAGCTATTATCATAATTTTAACTATGAATAAAAAGAAAGGCCAATTGGCCTTCTTTTATTTTTTAACTTGCTTTTGAAGTTCATATAATAAATTAAATGCTTCCATAGGATTTAATTCTAGTATATTTATTCCTTTTAATTGATCAACGACAGGATGGTTTTTAACAACTTCTTTAACCACCGGTTGATGATCTTCAAATAAGCTTAACTGAGATTCAGCATCCTCTTTGTCGGTTGTTTGAACAATTTCTTTTTTCGGTACTTGAATATTTACAATCTCTTTTTCTGTATTTTTAATTTCCTCTTTAACATAGGAATGATTATTTGATTCTAAATCATTTAATAGTTCCTTTGCTCGAATGATTACATCTTTTGGAAGATTTGCTAATTCAGCAACGTGGATACCATAGCTTTGATCCGCTGCACCTTCAAAGATTTTATGAAGGAATAATACTTTTCCATCTTGCTCTTTTGCTGCTACGTGAATATTTTTCAAAAACTTAAGTTGATTCGCTAATACCGTCAATTCATGATAGTGAGTAGAAAAAAGCGTTTTTGCTCCGATATGATCATGTATATATTCGATCATCGCTTGTGCTAAAGCCATTCCATCATATGTTGATGTTCCCCTACCAATTTCATCAAATAAGATTAAACTTTTTTCTGTTGCATTCGTGATTGCATAATTAGCTTCTAACATTTCGACCATAAATGTACTCTGCCCAGAAATTAAATCATCTGCAGCACCAATTCTCGTAAATATTTGATCAAAAATAGGTAATTTCGCATATTCAGCAGGTACATAGCATCCAATTTGAGCTAATATACTTATTAATGCGACTTGTTTCATATACGTACTTTTACCAGCCATGTTAGGTCCTGTAATTAAAAATTGATGAGTATCAACATCGAAATTTGTATCATTCGGAATATACTCTGAGCCTAGAAGTACCTTTTCAACTACTGGATGTCTTCCATTCTTCACGATATATTCTCTTTCCTCGGTAAATGCTGGTCTTATATATCCATTTTTTTCACTAACTACAGAAAAACTTTGTAAAACGTCAATTTGACTAATTACTTGTCCTAATGTTTGAAGTCTAGATAAATATTGTTTTACTTGTTCTCGAATTGAAATAAATAACTCATATTCCAATCCAATCATTTTTTCTTCAGCTTCAAGAATCATTGTTTCTTTTTCTTTTAGCTCTTCAGTTATAAAGCGTTCTGCATTCGCTAACGTTTGTTTACGTTCGTAACGCCCTTCTGGTAATTGACTAATATTTGATCTAGTTACCTCGATAAAGTAGCCGAAGATTCGATTGTATCCAATTTTTAAGGACTTAATCCCCGTAATTTCTCTTTCTCTTTGTTCTAATTCCATTAGCCAATTTTTACCGTTCTTACTAACGAATCGATATTCATCTAATGTTTTATGAAAGCCATCTTTAATAATGTTTCCTTCTTTAATTGATAAGGGAGCTTCTTCAATAATTGCATTCTCTAAAAGCATTTGAAGTTCTTCACATGGATCGATTTGATTAATTAGTTCATCTATCGTTTCATGGCTAATTGATTTTAAAGCATGAATAATTGAAGGTATTGTTTGAAGTGAACGTTTTAATTGTAATAAATCTCTTGCATTTACATTACCAAATGAGACTTTACCAGCTAAACGCTCTAAATCATATACATCTTTTAATAATTCCTTTAGGTCTTCACGTATAAAATAGTTTTCCATTAGCAATTCCACAATCGTCAAACGATGCTCGATTTGTTTCGTACTTACTAGTGGACGTTGAATCCATTTTTTTAGTAATCGTCCTCCCATCGCTGTTTTCGTTTCATCTAATAACCAATTCAAAGAACCTTGTTTGTTTTTTGAACGTTGTGTTTCAACTAATTCAAGATTTCTCATCGAATACATGTCCATGTTTAAAAAATCATGTTGATGAATAACGACTATTTCTTGAAGATGAGAAAGTGTTCGTTTTTGTGTTCTCGATAAATAATTTAATAATCTTGCGGCAGTAGATTTTAAACTAGTTTGATCAATTGATTTTACAACATTTGTAAACTCTTCTGATAAACGATTGTTCTCCTCGAATGAAACGGTAATCGAAAAACTTTTTTCAAGTGTTTGAATCGCTTTAGATGAAAAATCTTCATTTACAACTACTTCTTTTGTACCAGTTGCTGCAATTTTTAAAACTGCTTCTTCAATTGAACCACTAAGTAATAAAGCATTGCCCTCACCAGTCGTCAAATCAATCCAAGCCAAAGCATATGAACTTGGCGTTACTTCTGATAATGTTGAGATATAATGATTTTGCTTTTCATCAATCGATCTACCCTCCATTTGCGTCCCTGGAGTAATCAACTGAACAACCTCTCTTCGAACTACTCCTTTTGCAACGGATGGATCTTCGACTTGTTCACAAATAGCTACTTTATATCCTTTTTCAACTAGTTGTTCTATATATCCAGCAGCAGAATGGAATGGTACCCCGCACATCGGAATACGTTCATTAGTTCCTCCTGCTCGTCCGGTTAAAGTAATTTCTAAAACTTGAGATGCCTTAATTGCATCCTCAAAAAACATTTCATAAAAATCACCAAGTCTAAAAAACAAAAATGCGTCTTGGTAATTTTTCTTTATATTTAAATATTGCTCAATCATTGGCGTATAAGTTGCCATTCTATCCTCTCCATCAAAAAACATTCTTTGCATATTATATCACATTTTGCGAAAAGGCTTAGAAAGTTCGAATGTTAAGAAAAAGAAAACTTCCAACTGTTTGGAAAAGCAAAATCTTTAAAATAAAAAAGCTAGGAAGTATCACCTTCCTAGCCTAGCTTACTCTTCTTCGCCCTCTAAAACAAAATCTGGATCTAAATCTTCAAACTCATCATCTACATCAAAGAACTCGTCATCGTCGTGTACACCATGTGGTGCAACAAGTACGACAATTTTCGTTTCACCTACAACTTCAACTAATACTTCTTTCTCTACAGTTACAATAAAACGATTTCCATTTGGAGAAATAATTGCATCTAAACAATTTGGATGTTTTAATGATCTAGCAATTACTTCACAATCTTCGCCAGTAAAGTTTTCATCTCTGTGTCTTAACTTTACTACTTCAGTATACTTAACAGACTCAGGAACTACTTCTGTTTTCGTATTGTCACCATAGGAGTACCAGATATTAATATCATATTTTCCAGATACTTCTACTCCATCCTTACATTTTTTTGCATCATATACATGGTTTATAACCCAGCAGCCTAAAATACTTGATGGAGTATGATTTGGTGTGATTGTATGTGTGACTTTGTTATATTTCTTGCCTCTTCCTACGACTGCCTTCGTTATAATCTCTCTATGTTCGCGTTCAGACATAGGTGTGACCCTCCTCGTTCCATTTTCATTTCATTCTATGCGTGACATATGCGGAATGTGTTAATGACATGAAAATTCTTTTATACAAGTTAAAAAAACATGTGATGATAAATTGTATGACGACAGCCTAATAAAGTTGACTCTAAATTGAAGAATTTAAAAAATAAACATAAAAATTATGATATTAAGGCTATTTAGTAATTACTTTATTAGCTTTACATAAAAAAAAGACTCGGGGCAGCAAAATTAATTGCTTCCTTGAGTCTTTTTTTATTAATGGTTGCAGCTATCTGTTTTGCAAGCATCCGGTCCATGTGCTACTTTTGAACCTGTCTCACCGCTTAATAAGTTACCACCTGTTGACTTAATGATTTCGTCTGTCACACCATTTGAGATCGTGTGAGCGATTAATTGAAGTAAATCATTCACTTCTACTTGAGAAGATTGAAATTCTTGAACAACCGGAATTGTTTCTAGTTTTTCGTTTAATTCATCAAGCTCCTGTTCAACCTTTTTAAGTGCTTCTTTCTTGCCCCAGTGCTCTAAATTAACTGCTTGTTTTTGTAATGACTTAATTTCTTCAATATAAGTTCTTACAGTTTCACTCTCATTAATTTGCGCTTCAGCACGTTTAAAAAAGTCTACTTCTTCTGTTTCAGAAACCATTACTGCTAATTCTTTTGCACGTTCAACGATATCAATTTTTGTATATTTTCCCATTATAGCACCTCTACTGTTTCTTCTACTAATTCTCCATCTAATGACCATGTTTTAGCTTTTGTAACTTTTACTTTTACAATTTGACCAACGATTGATTTAGGACCTCTAAAGTTTACAAGTTTATTATAAGGAGTATACCCAGCAAGTACATCAGGGTTTTTCTTACTTTCTCCTTCTACTAATACATCAAGTATTTGACCTTCAAAACGTTTATTAAATTCAGCAGATTTATCATTTACAACTTTGTTAAGACGTTGTAATCTTTCCTTTTTCACACTCTCTGGTACATTATCTACCATTTTTGCAGCCGGTGTACCTTCACGTGGTGAATAAATGAATGTAAATGCTAAATCAAAACCAACTTCTTCATATAATGTCATTGTTTCTTCGAATTGCTCATCCGTTTCATTTGGGAATCCAACAATGATATCTGTTGTAAATGAAATTTGTGGCATTGCTGTTTTTAATTTTCTTACAAGTTCTAGGTATTGTTCACGATCATATTTACGTGACATTAGTTTTAGAACCTCAGAACTACCAGATTGAACTGGTAAATGAATATGTGGCATTAAGTTGCCACCTTTTGCTAATACTTCTATTAAATGATCATCAAAATCACGTGGATGACTTGTTGTAAAGCGAACACGTGGGATGCCAATTTTACGGATTTCATCCATTAAATGACCTAATCCATATGTACCATCATCTAAGTCTTTACCATAAGCATTAACATTTTGACCTAATAAAGTAACTTCTTTATAGCCCAGTCTAGCTAATTCACGTACTTCATTGATGATATCCTCTGGTTGACGACTACGTTCTTTACCACGTGTGTAAGGAACAATACAGTACGTACAGAATTTATCACAGCCATACATAATATTAACCCAAGCTTTAATTTCTCCACGACGTACTTTCGGAAGGTTCTCAATTACATCCCCTTCTTTTGACCATACTTCAATAACCATTTCTTTACTAAACATCGCTTCTTGAATAATAAATGGTAATCTATGAATATTATGTGTACCAAATACCATATCTATAAATGAATGTTTTTGTAAGATTCGATTAACAACTGCTTCTTCTTGAGACATACAACCACAAATACCAATTAATAGATCTGGTCTTTGAAGTTTTAACGGTTTTAAGTGACCAATTTCACCAAACACTTTATTTTCAGCATTTTCTCGAATTGCACATGTGTTTAATAGAATAATATCAGCATCTTCAACTGATGTAGCTACTTCATAACCCATCGTCGTTAAAATACCTGCCATTACTTCAGTGTCATGTTCATTCATTTGACAGCCGTAAGTACGGATTAAGAATTTCTTGCCTATACCTGAATTTCTCATTTCTTCAGGAATTTCGAATCCACGATCATAAGTAACTTCTTCTTTACCTCGACGCTTTGCATCGGCTAAAGATGGAGCTTGGTAAACTTTTTCAAAATATTTACTATAATCTTTATCGTTTTTATCTTTTGAATTATTTATATTAGTGCCTTGAAGGCGTTGTTGTTCATTCATGAAACAATCTCCTTTCTTCTCGAGCGTCCACACATTACTTAAGTATATAACGTTATTCTACAATATACAATGTGCGTTACGCAAAAAAGAAAGCTGATAATAGTAGTATATTTGAATAATTTTATTCATTATTAAGAAAACAATTCTTTAAATAATAAAGCGCTTTAATTATTAATAGAAGAATATATGATCCTCACTCTTGTACCGTGACCCGATCCCCCTCGAAGTCTAAAAAGGCACCTTTTCAACATAAAAAGAGAATCCATCGAAGGATCCTCTTAAATTAATAATTCTCAGTATGATAACTGTGTGTTCATAAGTTACATAAAAAAATAAAAATATAAGTAGCTCAAGAAACAACCTGTCCAGGAAACAATCGTAAAATTCATGACAATGACATTTTCTGACCAACCATATTTAATTCCATAATGAAAATGTATAGGGGCCATTAGAAATAATCTTTTTCTTGTTCTTTTAAAGTAGAAAACTTGAAAAATAACGGAAAACTGTTCAGCTAAATAAATAAAAAACAACATTGGAATCAAGATTTCTACTTTTTCAATAATCGCTAAAAAAGATAAAGAACCTCCAATTGCCATTGAACCTGTGTCGCCCATAAAAGCCTTTGCTGGATATAAGTTATAAATTAAAAAACCAGCTAAACTAGCGATCATTATGAGACTAAAAATTTTCACTTCAATATGATCTGAAATCAGAAAGAAGAAAAAGAAGGTAGGGATTGATACCATACCAAGCAGTCCATCCATCCCATCAGTAAAATTAATAGCATTAGCTGATCCTACAATAAACAAAGTGATTAGGGCCAAATAAACCCATAATGGTAAAAAGATACTTATAGAATCCGTAATCCGAAAGGTTGTGTCTACTTCAAATAAATTAATTAATACAATAAGTAAAAAAATAGTAAATGAAAATTGAAAAACTAGTTTTGTTTTAGCTGATATTCCTCCTGGATCCTGTTTTGATGCTTTCCAAAAGTCATCAAGAAAACCAACAACACTGAATAAAATAAAAGTTCCAACTAAAAAAAGCATAAGTGGACTTGAATAATTAACGAAAGCTACTAAAATACCTATCAAAAATATACTTCCCAGCATTAAAGGAGTTCCCTTTTTATTATGGTGATCAGCTGGTAATTCCGCTCTTATAGGTTGAGTCAACTTCAATCTTCTTAACGTCGCAATTAAAAAGGGTGAAAGAATACTTACCAAAATAAAAGTAATTAAAGCAGGTACGAGTGAGGATAACAAAATTTTTCTCCTTTCAATTATTTTTAATTAAGAAATTCGATAATATCAAGCGATTTCCTTTATTTGCCTATTTTTTAATTTAAGAATTGTTTTAAGTGTTACTTTTGTAATTAAAAAAGAGGGTGTCCAAAATTGAAACCCTCCATTTTATTAGGGGAAATATTCTTAGAGAATCTTTAAATATTGGTAAAATTGTAGATTTATAAAGAGAAGTGATAAACAATGTCTAGGCTCCAATTAAGAGTTTTGGAATCACAAATAAAGGGTTCTTCTGTAAAAATAAATGATGAGTTTTGGCTAATAAACAGTGGTATGCAAATAAAACCTGAAAATCGCAAATAAAATTGACAAAACTGCAATTAAAAATACGGAATCGCAAATAAAATTAACAAATCTACAATTAAATCTAGTAGAACTGCTAATAAAATTTAAAATTACCTATACCCCTTAAGGTATTACGACCTAATAATTGTACATAGTAGATGCTTTTAACTTAAAAAATAAACAAATAATCTCTAAAAACTTACTAAATCGAATAAAAATATGCTAATTTTCTTTTAAAAAGCTCAATTAAATCAACTACAAATGAATACAGAAGTTGAAATACCTCCCACTTCTTATTCCGCCATAGTACAGAGCGTTTTAAAATAAGAAAACCACTTCTTATCCCCTTAATATTGCTATATTAATATATCGCTGACTTTAATTTTCCAAATCATATGATCATATCCCTTTTCCCAATAGTCCTTTAATAAATAATCAGGTACTCCAAATTTCTTATTCCAGATTCTTTGGGCATTACAATAGCCACTATCTAAACAAAATTCTTCTATCCCTTTTTTCTGTAAAGTAACGTACATATTCTTTAATAATAAATTTCCAATTCCATTTTTTTGATAGTCCGGATGCACAAATACAGTACCGACCTCAGGCAGCCCTTTTAATGCATGGTTTGTACAATTTAAAATAAGATCACTAGCTGGTCCATATTCAATCGAACCAATAATTTTTTCATTATCTAGAGCAATCAAAAAAAATCGTTCCTCTCCATTACTTTCAAAATCATTTTCTAAATAGTTTCCTTTTGTTTCAATTTCTTCATTCATGCTTTCCACCTGATTGCTAATACCTTCTTTTGCAAAAGTGTCAGTAATTACTATTTTAAAAAATTGATTTAACTCTTTCATGTCCTCTATTCTTGGTCTTCTTATTTTAATATTCATCATCAAAAACCCTCCTAACTACAAACTACTTCAACATTAAATGGCAGTATCCTTCATAATATATTGTCATGCTTGTCTATATTTAAGATATAAAATAAAAAAAACTCCTCAAAAATGAGGAGTTTTTCTTTTATTACATGAATTCAGCAACTAATTTTTCGAATTGTGCTTTTTCTAATTGTAGTTCTGATTCAACTAATGGTTCTTCACTGTATCCAGAAATTAATTGTTGGTATGATTTTTGCTCTTTGTTTTGGTAGATAAGACCAGTTACTAAACCTTTATTTTGCATTAATGTTTGCATAGCCATTTCTTTGTTTGATGGATCATATCCTTCAATATCAGAAAGTTTAACAAGATTTTCTTTAAACCAGTCATATGTGTTTACTTTATTGTAAGTTACACATGGGCTGAATACGTTAATTAAAGAGAAACCTTTGTGGTTAATACCTTGCTCAATTAATGAAGTTAATTCTTTTAAATCACTTGAGAAACTTTGAGCTACGAATGTTCCACCAGCTGTTAATGCCATTTCCATTACTGAAAGTGCAGATTCAACAGAACCTTGTGGCGTACTCTTTGTTTTGAATCCTACATCACTACGAGGTGATGTTTGACCTTTTGTAAGACCATAGATTTGGTTGTCCATTACGATATACGTAATGTCGATGTTACGACGAATTGCATGGATTGTATGACCTAAACCGATAGCGAATCCATCACCGTCACCACCAGAAGCGATAACAGTTAGATCACGGTTAGCCATTTTTACACCTTGTGCAATTGGAAGTGAACGACCATGGATACCATGTAAACCGTAAGAGTTAATATATCCAGAAATACGACCAGAACATCCAATACCAGAAATTACTGCAAGGTTATCAGGTTCTAAACCAACATTTGCTGCTGCACGTTGAATAGATGCTTGTACAGAGAAGTCTCCACATCCTGGGCACCAGTTTGGTTTAATATTATTACGAAATTCTTTAAATGTTGCCATTTAGAACAACTCCTTCCTTGCAAGTATTGTAAATTTCTTTTGGTAAGAAAGGATTTCCATCATATTTTAGTAAGCTTGAAATCTTTTCTGCATGACCACAATTCATTTTAATAATGCTTGCTAATTGACCAGTAGCATTATTTTCAACAACGATTACACGTTTAGCTTTTTTAAGCTCAGGCATTAATTCGTTTGTTGGGAATGGGTGAATTAGACGGATATGAGCATGGTTAACTTTGATACCATCTTGCTCTAAACGAATCATTGCTTCTTCAATCGCACCACGAGTTGAGTTGAAACCAACTAGTAATACATCAGCATCGTCGTGTTTAGAGTTCACTAACACTGGGTTAGGGAATTTTAGGTTATTTAACTTGCGCATACGTTTATCCATTTGTTGATTACGGTTAATTGGTGATTCTGATGGTTTACCCATTTCATCATGCTCAACACCAGTTACGTGGTGAATTCCACCTTTCATACCTGGTACTACACGAGGAGAAACGCCATCTTCAGTCACTTCATAACGTTTGAAGTACTCTTTGTTTTCAGATGCAGGTAATTCTTGTTTGTAATCAAACTTACCACGGCGAATTTGTACTTTGTCAAATTGAAGTGGCTCAACAGTTTGTTTACCTAAAGAAAGTTGTAAGTCAGTAATTACGATTACAGGTACTTGGAATTCTTCAGCTACGTTAAACGCTTCCACCATATCGTAGAATCCTTCTTCTACTGTACTTGGAGCGATTACTACTTTCGGAATTTCACCGTGAGTTCCGTAGATCATAGCCATTAAGTCTGATTGCTCTTGTTTAGTTGGAAGACCAGTACTTGGACCACCACGTTGAGTATCAACGATTACTAAAGGAACCTCAGTCATACCAGAAAGACCGATTGCTTCCATCATTAATGAAAGACCAGGACCTGCAGATGATGTTAATGTACGAACACCAGCATAGTTAGCACCGATTGCCATTGTACATGCAGCAATTTCGTCTTCAGTTTGAATAACTGCTCCACCATACTGAGGTAATTTTTTGATTAAGTATTCCATAATTTCAGATGCTGGCGTAATTGGATACGCTGCCATAAAACGAGAACCACCAGCTAATGCACCCATTGCGATTGCATCGTTACCGATTAGGAACATACGTTTTTTACCATCAGCTTCTGATAATTGCATTTTATTTACATTCACGCCAAGCATTTCTCTCATTTCTTCTGCTCCACGTGCGATTGCTTCTATGTTTTTCTCAACAATTTGTTGACCTTTTTTACCAAAAATTTCATCTACAACTTCTCTGAAAACTTCAATTGATAGACCTAAAATTGCACTTGAAGCTCCAACTGCAACCATGTTTTTCATTAATGAAGTACCTAGTTCAGTAGCTAATTCTGTAAATGGAATTGAATAAAGTGTTACGTCAGTTGAATCTGGAATTGTCGGATTAAATTTAGCATCAGCGATTACGATACCGCCTTTGCGTAATTCATAAAAGTTTACATCGATTGTTTCTTGGTCAAATGCTACTAAAATATCTAAGTCATCTGAAATTGCACGAACTTCAGTTGTACTTACACGAATTTTGTTATTAGTGTGACCACCTTTAATACGAGAAGAGAAATGACGATATCCGTATAAATAGTAACCTAAACGGTTTAACGCAATTGCAAAAATCTCACCTGTACTTTCGATACCTTCACCCTGTTGTCCTCCAACTTTCCACGAAAGTTGTTCAATCATTTCCTACACCCCTTTGAATGCCCTCATTCGTAATAAATTAAATTATAAATGGATAATTTTTTTGCATATCATTCATTTTATTATAAAAGAATGAAAGCGATTTAAAACATATCTTTTGATATGAGTTAATTCGCTTTCAATTCTAGACCTATTAATCAAAAAAATCAATGATTTTGAAAGAAATTATTCCTTTAATTTTTATATTTTTATTATTCTGAACAAGTAACGTGTTATTTGTAATGTATATAAGATGAATAATTCTCATACATAAAGCCTTTAACCTGTTGTTCTGTATAGTGTTTAAGCAATTCATTTGTTAAATTTTGATAAAGTCCTACGTGATGTAAATTTGTTGGATGTGTATCAATTCCATCAAAATCTGATCCCATCGCAATAAATTTTTCTCCACCTAGAGAGCACATATAATCGATATGTTTAAGAATATCTGAAATATTAGCTTCACCTTCATCGACTAAAAAAGTAGGATAGAAATTAATTCCTACAATTGCTCCTCTATTAAACATAGCCTTTAGCTGTTCATCATTTAAATTTCTTGGATGTTTACAAATTGCTTTAGCATTTGAATGAGTCGCAGTTGGATACTTTGCTTGTTCAAATGCATCCCAAAACGCCGCTTCAGTACAATGAGAAAGATCACACCACATATTATGCTCATTTAAGTAATGAACTACACTTCTTCCAAAATTAGTTAAACCCCCATTTCTTTCTTCAAGAATTCCATCTGCAGCTTCATTTGCATAATTCCATACTAGACCGACACTACGTACGCCTAGACGATGTAATATCTTTAGGCGATTAATATCACCTAAAAGTGCATCACAGCCCTCTAGCGTCAAAATAGCACCCATTTCGTGACTTTTTAATCCAACTTCATCTTCTTTTGTTCGAATAACTTTTATATTATTATTTTCTGTAGCTACTTTTTCATAAAAAAGTGTGACACACTGAAGAGCTGCATCAAATTTGATTAGTTTATGTACACTTTCGGGAATATAAATTGCATAACATTGTATTTTACTATTCCCTTGTTTTAATCGATTAACTGAAACTTGTAGTGAATCATCATTTTCAAAATTGATCGATGGCTTATCAAGTAATTTCATCAATACATCACAATGAGCATCAAAAACTTTCATAAATTAACACCCTTCCATTTTTTTGACTATTGAAACTAGTGTAACATATTAATAAATCCAATAATAAAAGTAATAATTATACGCAAAAAAAACTCGTCGACTGACGAGCTTTAAGTCGGAGCTAAAGTCTTAAGCTCCACTTTTTCATTACAAATTTGCGTAATCTTACACGCTACTACTTAATCTTTCTTGAATTAAAAATAAAACAACCTGTCGCTTTAGGCTAACAGGTTGTTGTTATTAACGAGGCTCTACGATTAATTTTATCGCTGTACGCTCTTCCCCATCGATTTGAATATCTGTAAATGCAGGGATACAAATAAGGTCTACACCACTTGGTGCAACGAATCCTCTTGCAATTGCAACTGCTTTTACAGCTTGGTTTAACGCGCCAGCACCAATTGCTTGAATTTCTGCTGTTCCACGCTCTCTCAATACACCTGCAAGTGCTCCTGCTACAGAATTAGGGTTTGACTTTGCTGAAACTTTTAATATTTCCATTCCTGATCCTCCTTGTACTTACAAAGCTATTATTGTGTACAATAAAAACTATTCTCGATAACAAGAAGTTATTCCTGCAAATATTTAAAAGTTTTTTAAAAATTTTCACAATTCTTTTAATTGATATTATAGCTCTTGATGATCATCATTTATTTGTATTCTTTTTATTGATTTTGCTAGCCCAGATTGTTTGTCTAATTCGATGATCACACCACTTAACTGACCTCTACCTTCATCTACTTCGAATCTCACTGGTAAGTTCGTTAGGAATTTTTTAATAACAGCTTCTCTCGTAACGCCTAGAATCCCATCATATGGACCAGTCATTCCTACATCCGTAATAAACGCTGTACCAGCAGGTAAAACTCGCTCATCAGCCGTTTGAACATGAGTATGTGTACCAACAACCGCTGTCACTCTTCCATCCAAATACCAGCCCATAGCAATTTTTTCACTTGTTGCTTCAGCATGAAAATCAACAAAAATGATGTTTGTTCGTTTTTTAGCGATTTTTATTAGCTCATCAGCTTTTTTAAAAGGACAATCAAGTGGTGGTAAAAATGTTCTACCTTGTAGATTTATAACGGCTATTTCAACATCATTAAAATTCAAAAATACTAATCCATTACCAGGTGTACCTTCAGGGAAATTAGCTGGTCTAACTAAGTATTTTGCTTGATCAATAAACTCAAAAATATCCTTTTTATCCCATGCATGGTTACCTAGTGTTACTGCTTGAGCACCTAATTCTAAAAATTCGCGGTAGATTTTTTCCGTTATTCCTTTACCATGTGCTGCATTTTCACCATTTATGATCGTTACTGAAGGATTATATTTCCTTTTTAAAGCTTGAATATTAGCCTTTACCATTGCCCTTCCATTTGAACCAACTACATCGCCTATAAACATTATTCTCATTTCGTTACATCCTTCCAACTTGCCACTGTAAATACACAGCACTGATTTTACTTTTAGATTACCCAAAAATACGAAAAGCCCCATTACTAGCACAATCTGAATCTTTCATCTATGCCATTCAACTAAGATTCATTTCAGATATGTATTAGTTGGAGCTATTTTTTAAAATACTTTATTTTGTTACAAAAAAGAAAATAAAGTGGCATATACCACTTTATTTTGCATACTCGACAGCTCGAGTTTCTCGAATAACCGTAACTTTTATATGACCTGGATAATCCAGTTCATCTTCAATACGTTTTCTAATATCTCTCGCTAATCTATGAGCTTGTAGATCATCAATTGTATCTGGTTTTACCATAATGCGTACTTCACGACCTGCTTGAATAGCGAATGATTTTTCTACACCTTCGTATGATTCAGAAATCTCTTCAAGCTTTTCTAAACGACGGATATAGTTTTCTAATGTTTCGCTACGTGCTCCTGGTCTAGCAGCAGATAATGCATCTGCAGCAGCTACAAGAACCGCAATAATTGAAGTTGGCGCAGCATCTCCATGATGAGATGCAATACTATTAATAACTACTGGATGTTCTTTATATTTCGTTGCTAATTCGACACCGATTTCAACGTGACTTCCTTCAACCTCATGGTCAATTGCTTTACCAATATCGTGAAGTAAACCTGCACGTTTTGCAAGTTTTGTATCCTCACCAAGTTCAGCAGCCATAAGACCAGCTAGGTTCGCTACTTCCATCGAATGCTTTAACACATTTTGACCATAACTAGTTCTAAATTTCAGACGACCTAATATTTTAATTAAGTCAGGGTGAATTCCATGAACACCAACTTCAAAAGTAGTTTGTTCACCGACTTCACGTATGTACTCATCTACTTCTCGTCTTGATTTTTCAACCATTTCTTCAATTCGTGCAGGATGGATTCGACCATCTTGTACTAATTTATCTAGTGCAATTCGTGCAGTTTCACGACGAATTGGATCAAAACCTGATAATATTACAGCTTCAGGCGTATCATCAATAATTAAATCTATACCAGTTAACGTTTCTAAAGTACGTATATTTCGTCCTTCACGGCCAATAATACGACCTTTCATTTCATCATTTGGAAGATTTACAACTGAAACAGTTGTTTCAGCAACATGATCTGCAGCACATCGCTGGATTGCTAATGATAAAATATCTTTTGCTTTCTTATCTGCTTCTTCTTTTGCTCGAGCTTCTGTTTCTTTTACTAGTATTGCTGTTTCATGGGATAATTCATTTTCGACTTTAGTAAGTATTAATTGTCTTGCTTCTTCACGATTTAAGCTAGAAATTCTCTCTAACTCTTCTTGTTGAGCAGCAATTAATGCTTCTATCTTGCTTTCCATTTCTTCTATCTGCTGTTGTTTTAAAACAAGAGATTCCTCTTTTCTTTCAAGAACAGACTCACGTTTTGAAAGTCCATCATCTTTACGATCTAAGTTCTCTTCTTTTTGCATTAAACGATTTTCTGACTTTTGTAGTTCACTACGACGGTCACGAATTTCGTTCTCTGCATCTGTACGAATATTGAAAATTTCGTCCTTTGCTTCCAATAAAGCTTCTTTTTTAATTGTTTCTGAATCACGTTTTGCATCTTCAATAATTTGATTTGCATGATTAGTTGCGCCATTTATTTTAGCTTCTGCAATGGACTTACGGACAAAAAATCCGACAGCATAACCGACTCCGAATGTGGCAAGCAATGCGAAGATGATCAAAATTATAGTATTTGCACCCATGATTTCACCTCCTCTTGCTATTTAGTTAGTTTCATTTTTGTCGGCTGTTATATTGTATAAATAATTGCATCAACATACAGCACACTTCAATTCAATTTTTAACAAAATAGTAATATTTTTTTAGAATATACACTTAAATATTAAATCTCTTACCAAATGATGTCAAGCCTTGTAAATCGCTTACTTACTTGATTTATCAATATTTATTACATTTTTACTAGATTTCATACATGAAAATCTAAATTTTATTCATTAATTTTTTTATTAAGATCTGATTAGTAAGCAAATTAATAGAATTTTTCATTTAAAAAGTACTACTTATAAATATAAAAAAAGTAGAAATTGGCTGTTTTTTGATAATTCCTGATAATAAAATTATGAGAGATACCAATGCAGGACACCTAATTACCAAGAGTGACTTGAATTGCCTCTTCATGGTCGTTCCTCTAGGGTCTCAATTCGCATTTTTTATAGGAGTCTTTAATCCTTCCATTTGAATCAACTCTTTCATATTCGTGAATTTTTTTCTATATTACATTTAAAACCATTTGAATATCAATTATTACTGCTATTTAGAAAATCAAAGAAATATGAAATTATAAATATAAAAAAATGCAGGCACT
The DNA here is from genome assembly GCF_002575105.1 of Bacillus sp. AFS053548. Classification (NCBI taxonomy): domain Bacteria; kingdom Bacillati; phylum Bacillota; class Bacilli; order Caryophanales; family Bacillaceae; genus Bacillus; species Bacillus sp. AFS053548. The sequence goes on from NZ_NUHI01000026.1 coordinate 116,131, forward strand.
TTTAATAAGCGCCCGCATTTTTTGTTGCTTTAAACTAACTAATGATTACTCATTTAATAAAGAGAATTGTTCTTCGTCATCTGTTTCAGTTACAGTAACAGGATTATCTAAACCATGGTGAAGACGAATCGATTGTTTTATCGTATCACGTATTTCTTTATTTTCTTTTAAGAATTGCTTAGCATTCTCACGACCTTGTCCAAGACGTTCTTCATTGTAAGAATACCATGCTCCACTCTTAAGAACGATATCTAAATCAGATCCAATATCAAGAATTTCTCCTTCTTTAGAAATACCTTCTCCATACATAATGTCTACTTCTGCTTGTCTAAATGGTGGTGCTACTTTATTTTTAACTACTTTAATCTTTGTTTTGTTACCTACAATATCATTACCTTGTTTTAATTGTTCAGCACGACGTACTTCTAAACGAATTGTTGAATAGAATTTTAACGCACGTCCACCTGGAGTCGTTTCAGGATTACCAAACATAACCCCAACTTTTTCACGAATTTGGTTAATGAAAAATGCGATCGTTTTTGACTTGTTAATTGCACCTGAAAGTTTACGTAATGCTTGAGACATTAATCGAGCTTGTAGACCGACGTGAGCATCACCCATATCACCTTCAATTTCAGCTTTTGGAACTAATGCAGCTACTGAGTCAATTACGATAATATCAATTGCACCACTACGCACTAATGCTTCAGCGATTTCAAGTGCTTGTTCACCTGTATCTGGTTGAGATAATAATAACTCATCTATGTTTACACCTAATTTTTGAGCATAAACCGGATCTAATGCATGCTCAGCATCTATAAACGCCGCTTGTCCTCCATTTGCTTGAACTTCAGCGATTGCATGTAATGCTACAGTTGTTTTACCTGAACTTTCAGGACCATATACTTCGATAATTCGGCCTCTTGGATATCCACCTACACCTAATGCTACATCTAGTGCTAACGATCCACTAGAAATAGTTGAAATTTGGCGGTCTGTTTGTTCTCCAAGTTTCATAATTGAACCTTTACCGAATTGTTTTTCTATTTGTTTTAAAGCCATATCTAATGCAGCTTGACGATCACTCATTTAGATTCCTCCTTAAGGATTCATTTATCTCTTAACTATATAATAACTGTTTTTTGTTCGTTTGCCAACAAAAAAATAGAACGTTTATTCGATATTTTTCGTATTTAAACTTAATTTTCAAAGAATAGAAACGCTTGTTTCGTATTTTTCGGTCTATAAAACTAGATTTTTATTAATATCGAAACTATAAAATTAAAAAACTCGGCTAAATTAACCGAGCTTTTATATTATAAAATATTCTATTTCATTTTATAAGTCTTGACTTTCAAAACTTGAATTAATTAATTTAATCAACAAGTTCGCGCCATTTTTGACACTTGATAATCTTATTTGTTCTCTAGTCCCACTGAATTGGAACTCTTTTACAATAGAATCAGAATCACCAATTTTTATACCGATAAATACTTTTCCTACCGGCACATCTTCTAATGTAGATGGTCCTGCTTCACCAGTAAAACTAATTGAAATATTACTTCCTGTTAATCTTTGAATATTTTCAACTAGTGATTTTGCACACTCTGCACTTACTGCACCATTCTTATTAAGAATGTCTGATGGCACATTTAAAAGTTTTTGTTTCATTTCATTAGAATAACAAACAACACTACCTTTAAAAATGGACGAGTTACCAGGAATATCTGTCACTCTTTTACTGAATAGACCTCCAGTTAAACTTTCAGCAGCAGAAATAGTCAGCTTAAAATCTTTTAGCTTACTTGATAAAACTGTAAATAAGTTTTCATTATTTGTACCATATATAAACTGCCCAACACGCTCACGTATTTTTTCTTCAGCTTGTCCAATTAGTTTTTCTGCCTCTTGTTGATTACTAGCACTTGCAGTAACTCGAAGCATTACTTCTCCCTCACTTGCTAAAGGAGCAATTGTTGGATTTGATTGATTTTCAAGTAAATCAAGAATTTCAGTTTCTAAAATCGATTCCCCTATGCCAAAAAACTTAAGCTCTTTCGAAATAATCGTACTTGCTTCCGTTCCTTTTAAAAAATAAGGAATTAGTTCTTTCTCAACCATCGGAATCATTTCTTTAGGTGGTCCTGGTAATAATACAAATTGTTTATCTTTCGCTTCATAAACCATTCCAGGTGCCATACCGTTTTTATTCAATAAAACATGTGCATTATTAATGACTAATGCTTGTTTTTTATTATTTTCAGTCATTGGTCGATTTACTTTAATAAAATATTGTTCAATATACTCTAGTGATTGATCATGGTAAATAAGTGACTCTTTAACAAATTCTGCGACAACTTCTTTCGTTAAATCATCCTTTGTTGGTCCAAGTCCACCAGTTAAGATGACTAAATCACTTCTTGATGAAGCAATTTCTAATGCACTTTTAAGTCGTTCGGAATTGTCTCCTACAACTGTTTGGAAATGATGGTGATATCCTAATGCAGATAAATGTTTAGCTAAAAATTGAGCATTTGTATTTGCAATTTGGCCTAAAAGTAGCTCAGTACCTACTGCGATGATTTCAGCACGCTTCATATCATTTCCCCCTATATTATTAATTACATAGATTTAAGAAGAACATCTCTATTTTTATAAAAATAATCCCAACCAGAATATACTGTAAAGAATAATGCGACCCAAAGTGATACATCCGCAATCGAAAATGGTAAGAAATTTAATGGGAAGTCATGTAAGAAATATGCAGAAATCGCAACGATTTGAGCCCAAGTTTTAATTTTACCTAGCATTGCAGCAGCATGTACTTCTCCAGAGCCAGCTAAAATCATTCGTAAACCGGTGACAGCAAACTCTCTACTTATTATGACAATCGTAATCCACGCAGGAACATAATGAAAATCAGTTAAGATAATTAATGCTGAAGAAACAAGTAATTTATCAGCAAGTGGATCTAAAAACTTTCCAAAATTAGTAACTAGATTATATTTCCTTGCGTAATAACCATCTATAAAATCAGTAACTGAGGCAATAATAAAAATTGCAGCTCCTACTAAATGATTAACTGGTATTGAATCACCCATTAATGTAACTTTTCCCCATCCAAAATCGATTAAAACGGCAATCATAAATAATGGAATTAGACAAACCCTTGACACTGTGATCTTATTTGGTAAATTCATGGTAAAACCCTCCAAAACTTTCTAAAAATGAAGCATTTATAATAAATGAATAAAAGCCATCTTAAAGATGACTATTGATTCATTTTTAAATTTTTAATCGTAATCTTTTGGTGAACAGCATTTGTTGGACTAACTGGATATTTAAATACCTCATCATTAATTCGTAGCTCAACATTATTAGAAGCACCAATATTTACAGTTACTTCATTTTCTGCTGTTAAGTCGTAGTTTTGAGTTTGTCCGTGTTTTAAAATTCCTGAATAGAACATTTTTCCATCAGCATTTTTTAAATCCACATAACTTTCACCATTTGCAACTACTTCTAATTTAAATACATCCGTACCAGATAAAGAAATAGTAGTTCGTTTACCCGCTGCAGAGTCAACAGTAATTTTTTGCGCTGGTGTTTGCTCAGTCACATCAATTTTCGGTTTCTCTGTTTTTTTCGTATTATTAGCTTTTGCCTGATCTAGCGCATTATTTTTTGGTTTTTCAATTTCAGAATTAGAGTTAGATTGAGATTGATTCGTATCCGCAGATTTTTCATCATTTTTTGATGGGAACATCATATAAATAGCGATGCAGATTCCAATGATAAGAACCGCTACTAGTATCCTTGGTAAATAATCCATTATACGTGATGTCTTAACATTGTTTAATGGTTCTTTAAGCTTCGATGCTCTACTAGGAATCTCTTCATGCTTTACTTCTTCTACTGTATTTGCCACAGTTGATTCCTCTAATACTGGCTTTTCAGTTAGAAATCCAGAAACGTCAACACCAATTGTTTCTGCATATTGTCTAATAAATGCACGAACGTAAAATTGCCCTGGCAATATTTCATAATTACCTTCTTCAATTGCTTCAAGATAACGTTTCTGAATCTTCGTTAACTCTTGTACATCGTCAATTGATAAGCCTTTCGCTTCTCTTGCTTCTCGTAAATATTTTCCTAATTCTGTCACAAGTTACACCCCAACTAACTTTAAAAATCAAACATTGAGAACGAGTTGTGTCCATTTTTATCCATTTGGTCTACAAGTTCATATTTAATTTCTTCATTTTCATCATTTCTTAATTCAATTATGTAATCAAAATCTTCTAAAGAGTATTCAGTTTGCTGTACAAATACATCAGGATGCTCTACTACTTTCACAGAAGACATTGCCATAATTTCGCGAACCAATTGCCAATGTTGCTCATTTGCTCTTCTATGAGAAAGAATGCCATCAATAATAAATACATTATCTGAATTATATTCATCTTCTATTAATTGACTTCTTAATGTTTGTTTAATTAATGTTGATGAAACAAATAACCAACGTTTATTTGCACATACACTTGCTGCTACAACTGATTCAGTTTTACCAACACGAGGCATCCCTCTAATTCCGATTAGCTTATGGCCTGGCATTTTAAATAACTCTGCCATAAAATCAACAAGCATTCCTAAATCATCGCGGACAAAACGAAAAGTCTTTTTATCATCTACGTCTCGTTGAATATAAGTACCATGTCTTACAGCTAAACGATCTCTTAGAGTTGGCTTTCTAAGTTTAATTATTGTTATATTGTCCATAGTATTTAAAATTGATTCAAATCTAGTAATTTGATCATCGTTATCGCAACCAAGTAACATGCCGCGTTTCATTGTGTCGACACCATTGATTGTTAAAATATTAATCCCTAGCATACCGATTAGCGATGCAATATCTCCAAGTAGTCCAGGGCGATTCTTATGTATTTCATACTCAAAATACCATTCGATTAACTCCATACCTATACCCCCTATTTGTTAACTACTTAACTCTACATTTAATAATAAACGATTTCGCCATAATATAAAAGGTAAAATATGTGAAATAAATAACTTTCGACGGGAATTTTTACTATGAAGTATGCCAACCCCCGTTTACTCCAAGAATTTGGCCAGTTATATAAGAAGATTGTTCGGAAATTAGGTAATTTACAGTATTCGCAATTTCACTTGGAAGAGCTAAACGATTCATTGGAATTTCATTTGCAATTTCTTTTAAATCTTCTTCACTAAAGGATTTTAACATATTCGTTTTAACGGCACCCGGAGCAACAGCATTTACTTTTATTCCACTTGGCCCTAATTCTTTAGCTAATGCCATTACATAGGCGTTTTGAGCACCTTTAGTAGTTGAATATAATACTTCACATGAAGCACCAATTTGTCCCCATATGGACGAAATAACGACGATGCTACCAGATTTTTTAGCCACCATATTAGGAAGAAAATGATTGACTACTTTCATCAAACTTTTTATATGTAATTGAGTCATTCGATCGATTTCTTCATCACTTACATCGTTAATCAAACCAATGATTGAAAAACCCGATGCATACACAATTGAATCAATTTTATCATTTATTTGTGATGTTAAAATTTCAACTCCATTTTCAACTGATAAGTCCGCTTGAACGAATTGGCAATTTACTTCAATCTTATTAGCCAATTCAATCAGTTCACTAAGTGGTTCTTTATTACTATTATAATGGACAACTAAATCATATTTTTCATTGATTAACTTTTTCGAAATTGCAAAGCCAATGTCACCACTAGCTCCAATTACTAGAATTCTTTTTCTCATTTATTATAATCTCCATTTTTTCGAGGTTTTAATGCAGGTTTAAAGAGTATTAAGAAATATAAAGGCAAGCGAGGAGGCTCTCTTAAAAATTTTTATTAATAAATAGTACACTTAGATTCTTTATAAATCCTTAATTTTTTAAATTTCAAAAAGCATCCATAAGGATGCTTTTAATTCACTCAATGAGGAAGAACAAAAAATTCACTCATATAGTCTTCATTTATTAGATGACTAGCACTTTCTTTTAGATCCTCTACAGAAATAGATTGTAACACAGATACGATGTCAAATAAATGCATATCTAAGAACGCATATCGCGTAAATTGGTTAGCGATATATTCAGGAGAATTTAATGAGCGTAGGAATCCGCCAATTTTCTTTTTAATTACGCGATCGACAATTTCTTTTTCCCACTGATGATTTTTTGAGTCTAATAGCACTTCTTTTATTTTTTCAGAAAGTTTTTCAGGTGAAGTGGAATCCCCTCCGATGATCGCAAAAGCAAAACCATTTTCTGCAGAGTAATCATATGAGAACGTATCATCGATTAAACCATCTTCATACATTTGTTGATAGGTATTTGAGCCTTTACCAAATAAATAATCAAGTAATACTGAAATTGATAATTCATGCTTTAATAATTCGCTTCCACCTTTAGGTGCAGAAAAATCTTTCACGCCAACCAGCACTTTCGATGATTGGACATTCATATGTAACACTTTTTTCTTTTCTGCAGATTCAGGATTTTCTTCAGGGAAAAATCTCTTTATTTCATTTGCATCTTTGAACGTTTTTTTGCTTTGGTTGTCTCTAATTAAATTCATTGTTTTATCAGGGTCTACTGGACCTACAACAAAAAACAACATATTACTTGGGTGATAAAAAGTTTCGTAACAAGTATAAAGTAATTCTTTTGTAATTTTTGAAATTGATTCAACCGTACCAGCAATATCAGTTCTAACAGGATGTTTACCATATAAATTTGCAATCATCCCAAAATATTGTCTCCAATCAGGGTTATCTTCGTACATTTTAATTTCTTGACCAATGATCCCTTTTTCTTTTTCAACACTTTGATCAGAAAAATAGGGTTCTTGAACAAAATCAATTAAAGTCATTAAATTTTGTTCTACATTATTCGTTGCTGAAAATAAATAAGCAGTTCGGGTAAAACTTGTAAACGCATTAGAAGAGGCGCCTTGTTTACTAAAAACCTGGAATACGTCCCCATCTTTCTTTTCAAACAATTTGTGCTCTAAAAAATGAGCAATCCCATCTGGTACAACTAATTTTTCATCTTTTCCTAATGGAATAAATTCAGAATCAATCGAACCGTATTTAGTTGTATAGGTCGCATATGTTTTGTTGTAGCCTTGTTTAGGAAGAATATAGACTTTTAATCCGTTTTCAAGCTCCTCGAAATAAAGCGTTTCATTTAATTGTTCAAAATACTTTTTTTCCATTATGCTCCCTCCTGACCTTTTAAGAAATAAGTTGTGTGAAGATTAATTTTATTAGCTACAGTTACAATTTCATCTTTAGTAACTTTTTCGATTTCAGGGAACCAGTCCTCGATCGGACGTTCATTTCCTGCAGATTGGTCATTGAATAATGTTTCAATGATTCCATAAGCAGTGTCCATACTTTCTAATAGACTGTTTTTAATCACTAATTTTGTTTGATCAATTTCCTCTTCAGTGAAATTCCCCTTTTTCATCTCTTCAAGTTGTTCAGCAATAATTGTTGTTGCTTTTTCATAATTTTCACTTGCTATACCAGACATGACCATTAAAATTGATTTATGACTTTCAAAACGAGAAGCAGCATAGTATGCTAAGCTATTTTTTTCTCGTACATTGATAAATAATTTTGAATGAGAGAATCCACCAAAAAGTCCATTAAATACTTGAAGTGCAAAGTAATCTGGATCTTTAATCGAGATCCCAGTAGTATAACCGATGTGTAGTTTTGCCTGATTTAGTTTTTGCTCTTCAATTACTTCATTAGGAGAATCGACTGGTGTTGCTTTTGTTGTCTCAACTGTTAATTTTCTACTAGTTGTGTTTCTAAAATTCTCTTCAACTAATTGTTTACATTGGTCAAATGCAACATCTCCAACTATATAAAGATCAATTAAATCTTGTTGCAAAGCTTTTTCATAGTACTTATAAAGTGACTCAGCTGTAATTGAATTGACATCTTCTGTTTTTCCATTTGCAAGTAACGCATAAGGTTCATCCTTAAACATTTCTTCCACTAGTCGTTGATTTGCATATTTTAATTTATCATCATTAATTGATTGAATTCGTTGTACTTGTGTTCTTTTTTGAGTTTCAACATGCTTAGCTGAAAAAACACCATTTTCTAAAAATGGATTTTGCCAAATTGAAGCAATAAGCAAGAGCGCTTCATTTAATAATGAACCTTGATTTGAAAGGTATTTTTCATTTGCAATGTCAATTGTAAATGACATAACATGATAATCACCTTTTTTTGATACGTCTACAAAGAAGGTCGCCCCATATAATTCTTCTAATTTTCTTCGAATTTCACCATTGGTAGGAAGATCTTTTGTTCCACTTTGCAATACATAAGGTAAAATTCCGCGATAGGATACTGTATCTTCTTCAAGTTTTCCACGTACTTTTAACGTAATCGAATTTGTTTTAAATTTTTCAGTTGTTACCACATGTAGTTTAATACCGTTTATATCACTATTTTTGTACTGTAACAAATTCAAATTGAACCCTCCTTAGTCAAATACTATTTACTCATATTTATTTCCAATATCTTCATTGTATCTCTAATTTTACCAAAAATAAAACCTACTGCTTAGTTTACCCAAAATAATTAATTCAAATAAAAAGAAGCTTCTTATTTTAAAATCGTCTAGAGCTGTCGAAAAAGCCATTTAATTCCGTTATCTGTTCTTATAAAATAAGTACTTCGTTGATTTCCTCTCCAGGATACTCCCTTTCCGTGGGGAGAGAGGTGAGCCTCCTCGGCTCGCCTGCGGGGTCTCACCCTTCCCTCTTTTCCCACAGGAGTCTCGCACCTTACGTTCCAATCACTACCAAAATATAACTGTAAAATCTTATAACCAATACACTTTTTAAACATTGTCTTTTCTTTTATACTTTTAAAACGATTAAGTCTTCTTTTCCGATGTGATTTTATCCTCAAATAACTCAGGTGACATGAGGTTAACGAATTCAATAGAAATCAAACTGAAGTTATTTGAATGTCTTGAGGATATTCTTCTTCTACGTAAAATCGATCAAAACACGAATTATAATTTAATTTCTTGGTATAGTTGAGAGATGATCGACCAAAGCAATCTTACTTAACAAGATAATATTCGTAATTAGTTGAATCAATGTTTTTTCAGCAAATGAAAAAAGCTTCCTAATTAAATAGGAAGCTTCTTAAACAATTATTTATCGTTTACCTTTTTCATATGCAACACCAACTGATTTTGGTGCTTGAGATGATTTTGAGAAAATTACTAATGCGATTAAAGTTACTACGTATGGGAATAACTTTAATGCTAATGGTGGGATATGAGCTAAACTTGGAATAACTTGCGATACATTGGCAATTGTTGTAGCTACACCAAAGAATAATGTCGCTGCTAAAATTCCAAGTGGTTTCCACTGTCCAAAAATTAATGCAGCAATTGCTAAGAAACCAAGACCTGCAACACTACCCGTAAATTCGCCAGAGTATGTTACTAAAATAATTGCTCCACCTAGTCCAGAGAATGCACCAGAAATAATAACGCCAAGGTAACGGATACGGTATACGTTAATACCTGCTGCATCAGCTGCTTGAGGGTATTCACCACATGCACGTAGACGTAAGCCTAAACGAGTTTTATAAAGTATAAATGTACTAATGATTAGAATACCGATTACTAACCATGTTGTAGAATAAGTGTTTTTAAAGAATAAATCTCCGAGAATTGGAATGTTCTTTAAGACTGGGATATCAGTACGTGTAATACCGTTAATACTGATATTTCCTGATCCAGTAATATTTCTTGCTAAGAAGATTGTTAAAGCACCTGCAATCATATTAATTGCGATACCACTAATTACTTGATCTGCGTGTAAATTTATACTTGCAAACGCATGTAGTAAAGAAAATAAAGCACCTGTAAGAACTGCAACAAGAATTCCTACCCAGATTACCCAAACTTCACCTTGATGAGTTTCTTGAAGTTTTGAAATTGTTAAGGCACTAGCAAAACCACCAACAACCATTAAACCTTCTAAACCAATATTTACGACACCGCTTCGCTCAGAAAATAAACCACCTAATGCTACGATTAATAATGGAATCGTATAGGCAATTGCATATGGGAAAATTTGTATAATTAAATCCATGCCTTATTTCACCTTCTCTCCTACATTGCTGTTTTTGTATTTGCGTGATTTCGATACTCGATCTATAACTTTCTTAATTAAAATACTAGTTGCAGAGAAATAAATAATGATTGCAATAATAACATCAGCAATATCTGGTGGAATTGAAGTCATTGCACTCATAAAACCTTTACCAGAATACAATAGTCCAAAGAAAATAGCTGAGAAAAATACGCCTACTGGTGTATTCATTCCTAAAAGTGCCACGGCAATTCCGTCGAATCCTTCGGTAGGTAAAACACCTATTTGAATTAGTGATGCATTACCAGCGAATTGAACAACACCTGCTAACCCTGCAAGTCCACCTGAAATCATCATTGATAAAATAACATTTCTATTTACTGAAATACCCGCGTATTCAGCAGCACTACGGTTGTAACCTACAGCTTTTAATTCATACCCTAATACTGTACGATTAATAATAAATGAAATAACGATTACCATAATAACGGCGATAAATAAACCGAAGTTAATATATGAACCACCAAATAAATTTGATAAAAATGGCATTTTTAATGTTGCAGCATCTGCAAGCATTTTTGACTCTGTTTCAGTGCTACCTTTAAAATATTGTGGTACTAAATAATAAACAGTCCAGTATGAAATCCAGTTCATCATAATCGTAGAAACTACTTCGTGAACATTAAACTTAGCTTTTAGTAGCCCTGGAATAAATGCCCATGCTGCACCTGCAATAAAGGCTACAATTACCATAATTGGAACTAAGATAAGAGTAGGTAAATCGACAGTTAAACCAACTGCAGAAGCACAAAATCCTGCGAAAAGCATTTGGCCAGCTGCACCAATATTAAATAACCCTGTTCTGAATGCAAATGCAACAGAAAGTCCTGTTAAAATTAACGGAGTAGCAGTAGCAAATGTATTACCAATACGCTCCGGATCTTTTAATCCACCTTGGAATAAATAAGTAAACCCTTCTACTGGATCATTACCTGTTACTAAAATTAATAATGCTCCAGCTAGTAAACCTAATAATATGGCAATTAGAGAAATGATTCCTCCTTTTTTCATGCCCCTTCACCTCTCCTTATACCAGCCATCATTAATCCTAATTCATCTTCATTTGTATCTTTGGCATTAACGATATCAACGATTTCTCCAGCATTTACGATTGCAATGCGGTCAGATAAATTAAGAACTTCATCTAGTTCTAACGAGATTAATAGAACAGCTTTTCCACTATCTCTTTGCTCAATTAATCGCTTATGAATATACTCTATCGAACCAACATCTAATCCACGTGTTGGCTGACACGCAATTAATAACTCAGGTTTAAGTTCGATTTCGCGACCAATGATTGCTTTTTGTTGGTTTCCTCCAGACATTGATTCAACGACTGTTTTAGCACCTTCACCAGAGCGTACATCGAATTCTTCAATGATTTTCTTTGCATGTTTGGCAATCGCAGCTTTATCTAAAACTCCATATTTAGAGAATGGTTCTTGATTATAAATCTCTAATACAACGTTTTCTTCAATTGTATATTCAAGAACAAGTCCTCTTTTTTGACGATCCTCTGGAATATGTGCAATACCGCTTCTAATTCGCTCACGTATACTGTTTTTTGTAATATCTTGATTTTTTAATAAAATAGAACCCTCTTCAATCGGTCTTAACCCTGTAATTGCTTCAACAAGTTCAGATTGTCCATTTCCTTCAACTCCGGCAATCCCAACGATTTCACCTGCTCGAACTTGAAGTGTAGCATTTTTTAAACCTAAAACTTTTTTATTATTTTTGACACTTAAATTATTTACATCTAGTACAACTTCACCAGGTTTTGATTCTACTTTATCTACCTTGAAAGACACCTGACGTCCGACCATCATAGATGCCATTTCAGCTTCAGATGTTTGTTTTACATCAACTGTACCAATGTACTTCCCATGACGAATTACTGTGCATTGATCTGCAACAGCTTTAATTTCTTTTAATTTATGAGTAATGATAATGATTGACTTGCCTTCATTAATCAAGTTTTTAATAATCTTCATTAAATCTTGTATTTCTTGTGGAGTAAGTACTGCAGTTGGTTCATCTAGGATTAATACTTCTGCATTACGGTATAAAGTTTTTAAAATTTCAACTCTTTGTTGCATCCCTACTGTAATATCTTCAATCTTTGCATATGGATCTACATTTAAACCGTAAGTTTTAGAAAGCTCTTCAATACGTTTTGCTGCAGTCTTGATATCTACTACTAGACCCTTTTTAGGTTCAAGACCTAGAATTATATTTTCTGTTACTGTAAAATTTGAAACTAATTTAAAATGTTGGTGAACCATTCCTATTCCTAGTTCATTTGCAACATTTGGATTTGAAATTTTAACTTCTTTACCTTTTATTTTAATAATTCCTTTTTCGGGTGTGTACATTCCAAAAAGGACGGACATTAAAGTTGATTTCCCTGCTCCGTTTTCACCTAATAAAGCATGAACTTCCCCTTTTTTTAATCGTAGTGTAATATTATCATTCGCTATAATGCCAGGAAACTCTTTTGTTATATTTAGCATCTCCACTACATATTCCATAATTTTCCTCCTTGATATTACGAAGTCATTTTTTATTTTTAAAGTTTTACTTGATTTCGAAATATTTCTATATTTTTTATTTTAAGGAGGGCTTAACTCTCTCTCCCGATCGTCATGCCCTAATCAATTGGAAGCTTTACCAATATAAGTGCTTACAATTGATTAAAGCATGAAAGATTAAATCATTTTTAGGGTAGAAGAAGCATATAAAAGGGTCACCTTTCCTATGCTTCTTCTACCATTTATTAATTAGAAATAGAATTACTTAATTAAACTTCCTCTTTCACTTGCTACTACAACTTCACCAGACTTAATTTTGTTAAATACATCATTAACTTTTGTAATAGTATCAGAACTTAAGTTTGGATTTTCTTTTGGTAAACCAATTCCATCATTTTTTGCATCATAAGTTAAAGTTTGTCCACCAGGGAATTTTTTATCTTTTTCAGCTTTTACCATATCAGAAGCTGCTTTTGCAACGCCTTTCATAGCTGAAGTTAAAATTACTGATTTGTTATCTTTATAAACACCATCAGCGTACTGGTCTACGTCAACACCAACAACCCAAACTTCTTTACCACTAGCTACTCTGTTTTTAGCTTCAGTAATAGCACCTTGTCCTACCCCACCTGCTGCAGCGAAAATCGCTTTAACGCCGCGGTCATACATTTGAGCTGCAATTTGTTGACCTGCTGCTTTGTCTGTAAAGCTTCCAGAATAAACTACGTTATTAGCTTTTAATGAAATGCTTGTTCCAAGATTTTCGTTTGCATATTTAATACCTTGTTGGAATCCCCAGTTATATTTTTGAACTGCTGGAATTTCCATACCACCGATAAATCCAACATCACCAGTTTTTAATTGAACCGCTGTTGCAATACCTGCTAAGTAGCCAGCTTCATGTTCTGAGAAGAAAATTGAAACTGTGTTATCTTTTACATTTGGAGTAAAATCTTTAGCTGTGTGTGGAGTACCATCGATAATTACAAATTTGTCATCTTTATATTTATCTTGCGCTTTATTAATTGCTGTTTCAAATTTATAACCAGGAGTTATGATAAATTGAAACCCTGCATCATTTAAGTTTCCGATTTCTTTTAAGTAATCTGCTTCAGTTTCACCTGCAGGTTTTAAGTATTTTGTATCTTGCTTAAGATTGAAACCTAAATCTTTAGCTCCAGCTTGGATCCCTTCCCAAGTACCTTGGTTAAATGACTTATCATCAATAGTACCAGAGTCAGTTACCATACCTACTTTAAATGCGCCTTTTGCGTCTTTTGTATCTCCACCTTTACCACAAGCACCTAAAATTGTACCTGCTGCTAAGGCCATTGAAAGAACAAGACCAGCTTTTTTCATCTTCATAAAAATTTTGCCCCCTTAAATTTTTATTTACATTTGTACTAGCTTGGTTTATAATCGTTATCTTAACGATCCACCTCCCTAATAATTTAATGAAATTTCAGTAAACAATATTTGAAAACCAGCCAAAACTTATTTTTCGTAAATGTTATTTTGGCTATACAATTTAATTTCTTTTTCTTAAAACATTAAAGCTGAACTGATCCGCTCTGAAGTAATTATAAGAATGTAAAACTGCACGGTTTAAATCGTCAAAATGTAACTGTTCGATTAATAATAATGAAACATCTGGTTCACACTGTAATAAAGGAGAAACTTTATCGTGGTAACCTATAGGTTCAATTCTTGCACTTGAATATTCAATATTTCGACCAGTTTCTTTTTTGATGAATGAAAAGAACGAATGATCTTCATATGACGGAACCTGTTTAAAATAATTAGTCGGTAATTTATCAATGCAATAAACTACAGGTTCACCATTTGCTGTTCGAATTCTTTCTACTACGTGCATACGATCATCTTCAGTGATTGTGAAACTTTTTAAATCTTCTTTCGTAGGAACTAATAGTTTAGAAGATAGAAAGATTGTACCAGGCTCTTTACCTGCATCAACAATCATTTCTGAGACACTACTTAATTGTTCAATGCCTGTCCTAAAAATTGGTTTCGGTTTCACAAATGTACCGACTCCGTGTCTTCTAACTAAGATATTTTCTTCTTCTAAGACTCTTAATGCTTCTCTTAATGTTGCTCTTGATACTCCAAAGATTTTAGATAACTCATACTCTGATGGTAACTTATGATGTGGCAAGTAAATACCATTCTCAATATCTTGTTTTATTCGATCCATCACTTGGAGATAAAGTAATCTGGTGTCTGTTTTAATCTTCATTTCCCATCCCCCAAACTTCGGATTTCAGACATCAGTTGTTAGACATCTGTCGTATAATCCTTCTTTACTATACTGTTATTTTTTACTCATTTCAACACTTTTTTGTAAACGCTTTATTTTTTATTACGTTAATGAATCATTTCTTCATATTTAACAAAAAAAAACTCTTATAATCTACCGTTCCACTTAGTGAAAAAGCTAGATTATAAGAGTTTTTGATTATCGTAAATATAAATCATTTCTCCATAATAATGCTTTTTCCCCATAGTATTGCAAATATTGGTTGCAATGTAGAAACTTCCGACCCATTATGTCGATATTATATGAGGACTATCAATTTATCTGAAGAAATAATATCATTCTATGTCTAAAATTGTCAATAATGTTTCGACAATTTTTTCTTTTTGTTTAAGACAAGGCTTGCTCATCTTCCACTGGTTTACTAATTAATACTTCCCTAGGTTTACTACCTTCATACGGACCAACTATACCATTATCTTCCATCGCATCAATTAATCTGGCAGCTCTTGTATAACCAATTCTAAATCTTCTTTGTAGTAGTGATACTGAGGCTGATTGCATATTTGTTACTAACTCAACAGCTTCATTATAGAGATCATCATTCACTTCGGATTTTCCATCTTTTTCCTCTTTTACCATCATTTCTTCTTGGTATTGAGCCTTTTGTTGAGAGATTGAAAACTCGACTACTCTTTCAACTTCATCATCAGATAAAAATGCTCCTTGTACTCGGATTGGTTTAGATGCACCGATTGGTTGATATAACATATCTCCTCTTCCTAATAGTTTTTCTGCTCCACCAGTATCAAGAATTGTACGAGAATCTGTTTGGGAAGATACACTAAAAGCAATTCGAGAAGGTATATTTGCTTTAATAACACCCGTGATAACGTCAACAGACGGTCGTTGTGTAGCAATAATTAAGTGGATACCCGCTGCACGAGCCATTTGAGCTAATCTAGTGATTGAATCTTCCACGTCACTCGAAGCTACCATCATTAAGTCCGCTAACTCATCAACAATCACGACGATAAATGGTAATAAAGGTTGTTTCGAATTAGTCATCGTATTATTTTGTTTAGTTAATTCGTTATAAGCTTCGATATTTCTAGTACCTGAATGAGAAAAAAGCTCATATCTTCTTTCCATTTCACTAACAACTTTTCGTAACGCTTGTGAAGCCTTTTTAGGGTTAGTTACAACCGGAGTTAGCAAATGAGGAATACCATTATAAACATTCAATTCAACCATCTTCGGATCGATTAGCATTAGCTTTACTTCAGATGGTTTTGCATTCATTAGGATACTAACAATGATTCCATTTATACATACACTTTTTCCACTACCTGTCGCCCCAGCAACTAGTAAATGCGGCATTTTATTAAGCTCAGCAAATACAGCATCACCGGCAATATCTTTTCCTAACGATACAGCTAATGGATTTTGTAATTTCGGATTTTTTGCTTCGAGAACTTCTCTAAGTAATACAGTCGTTATATTTGTATTAGGCACTTCAATTCCTACAGCAGATTTACCTGGAATTGGAGCTTCAATACGAATGTCTTTTGCTGCAAGTGCAAGTGCTAAATCATCACTAAGATTTACAATACGACTAACTTTTACCCCTGCTTCAGGGTATACTTCATATTTTGTTACCGCTGGTCCATGATGTACTTTTGTTACTGTAGCCTTTACACCAAAACTCTGAAATGTTCTTTCAAGCTTGTCCGCATTTTCCTTTAGCTTGGATTCATTTTCACGTTTTTTAGCACCCTTTGGGTAGGCCAATAAATCCATTGATGGCAATACGTAATCTACCTTATCATCAATTCCTACCTCTGCAACTGGCAATTCGATTGACTGATCGTCTTCCTCTGCAAAACGAGCCTGGATTTGATTTGAATTATTTGCGATGATCAATTCTGGTTCCTTAGGTGGCTGGTATGTAGGAGAATATTCGATTTGAATTTCTTTTTTCGGCTCGATGATCTCATCTTCAAATGAATTTTTAACTTGGTAATTTAAACTATTACCAGTAGACACTTCTTCATGATCATTGTCTTCATATGAATCTTTCCTTGTTTTTCTCTTTTGCTTAGCCTCAGCTCGTCTACTAGTAGTTTTTTGTTCACGACCACGTTTCCAGAAATTTGTAAAATCCTTCCAGGTATCTGAAATTAAATTTCTAACTTTTGGCATTATATATTGATATACATAACCACCAAGTGGCTTACCAGTAACAAATAAAACACCCGCAACAATTGCAATGATTCCGAATAGAATCGCACCGGTTCGATCAAATAAGAAATATAAAACTGCAAAAAGTATCGCACCAATCATACCTCCACCAAGATCCACCGTACTAATTTTGCCTTTGGCTTCAATTAAAAATAAATCTAGCGTACTTTTTATGACAGATTGATCATGAAATTGATTATTTTTTGCTAATAAATCAAATAGAGTAACATGACTAAACATCAATATACTAAAGAAGATTAACAATCCACCAATCGTAATACTCGAAACAAATGGAGGTCTTTTTCGATAAATTATGCTATATGCAGATAAACCGATGATAAAAAGAAAACTAAGCATGTACCATTCCCCAAAGAAGAATCTCAAGAATAATACAAAGGCTTTACCTACAATACCAAGCTTTAATATTGTTACGATTGATAGTGCTAAAAATATTAATCCACTAATTTCATACCATATTGAACCATTGCCACTTACTGATTTTCGAGCTTTTGACTTTTGCTGCTTCTGCTTTGCCATGTAATTCACCCCCATCAAAATTTGCAGATTCGCCAAAGAAAGCAGCCTTTTGGCTGCTTTCTTAAATTGAATTTATTATAACATATCAGAACATATGTTTACCATGTATTGTTAATAATTACCTCAAGTTGGAAGAACTAAAATTCTTTGGCCTGGTGTATATTGCATAAAATGCTGCGGATCGGTACTTACAATTCTTTTAATTTCAAAAGCTGTACCCCCAACACTATCAACCAACATGGGAACACCATTGTATTCCAAAAACTGCTGCGATGTGTATTCTTGCTGATCAACAGGAAAAATCGATTCAATTGGCATTATTGTATAAAGAATCAAAATTCATTCTCCTCTTTATTAGACTTTTCTTTTCGTTCGTCAATTAATTCCTGCAACTTACTTAGTGCTTGCCCAATCCCACCTACATCATCAATTAGTCCATATTTTACTGCATCACCACCGACTACATTAGAGCCGATATCTCTTGTTAAATTACCTTTTGTAAACATTAATTCCTTGAAACGTTCTTCCGTAATATTCGAATGCTTCGTAACAAAACGAGTTACCCTTTCTTGCATTTTATCAAGATATTCAAATGTTTGAGGTACACCAATTACTAAACCAGTTAGACGAATTGGATGAATCGTCATTGTTGCCGTTTCAGCAATAAATGAGAAGTCAGTACTTACTGCAATTGGTACTCCGATACTATGTCCACCGCCTAAAACGATTGATACAGTAGGTTTCGTTAATGTTGCAATCATTTCTGAAATCGCAAGGCCTGCTTCCACATCTCCACCGACAGTATTTAGAACAATCAATAATCCTTCAATCTTAGGATTTTGTTCAATTGCCACTAATTGCGGAATTAAATGCTCATATTTAGTTGTCTTATTTTGAGGTGGTAATGCCACATGCCCTTCAATTTGTCCAATTATCGTTAGACAATGGATTTTTGAATCATTGCTTGCTGGAACATTTGTTTGTCCTAATTGCTGAATTTTTTCAACAATGCTCATGTCCTTTTGATCACTTGGCTTTGGAGGTGCATCTTCGTTTGGAATAGGTGTTTCATTATTTGAATTTGTCAAAACGGTTCCCCCTATCATTTTTCATACAAGTTAGTATGTGAAAATAATAAGGAAATCATACCCATCCTGGATTAAGAAATACCTCGCTATTTAAAATTATACTTCCATTAATATTGGAAGAATCATTGGTCTTCTTTTTGTTTCTTCATATAAGTAAGCGCTTAATCCATCTCTTATTGAATTTTTTAATAATGTCCATTCAATTTGATCGTTCTGTAACATTTTTTCTGTAATGGCTTTTACAATTTCAGTTGATCTAGTTATTAATTTTTCGGACTCACGAACATATACAAAGCCACGAGTGATAATTTCTGGACCAGATATGATTGCTTTCTTTTGCTTGTTAAACGTTACCACAACGATTAGTATTCCATCTTGAGAAAGTAGCTTACGATCACGTAATACGATATTTCCAACATCACCGACACCAAGCCCGTCAATTAAAACGTTGCCAACTTCGATTTTTTCAGTACGAGAAGCTTGACCATTTTTAAACGAAACGATGTCCCCTTTTTCAATAATGAAAATATCTTCTTTTGCTATCCCTACTTCTTCTGCAATATGTGAATGTGCTTTTTGCATTCGATATTCACCATGAACTGGTATGAAATATTTTGGCTTCATCAATTCAAGCATTAATTTTAATTCTTCTTCATAGCCATGGCCAGATACATGTACCTTCTTATAACCATAAATAACATTTGCGCCAGCTCTAAATAGTAGATTAACAGAAGTTGAAACTAACATTTCATTTCCTGGAATAGCTGTTGCCGCCATTAGTACAGTATCACCTTTTCGGATTGAAACTTGTTTATGCGTACCTTTAGCAATTTTTGAAAGGGCTGCCATCGGTTCTCCTTGAGTACCTGTTGTAAGGATGACAATATCTCTTTCTTTATAATTATCTGTATCCACAACTGAAATCATTAAATCATCAGGAATCGATAAATAATCTAACTCCTTCGCTAGTTCAATCGATTTCATCATACTACTTCCGACTACTGCTAGCTTTCTACCAGAAGCTACACTTGCATCAATAACCTGTTGGATCCGATATATATTTGAAGAAAAGCAAGCTACTAAAACTCTTCCTTTTGCATTCATTATTTCTTTTTTTATTTCTTCCGATACTTTCTTCTCAGAACCCGAAAACCCTTGTCTTTCTGCGTTTGTGCTATCAGATAGCAAACATAAGACACCTTTATCTCCTATTAATGCTAGTTTACCTAAATCAGCACCTGGATAAGGACTTTTCGATTGATCAAATTTGAAGTCTCCAGTAAAAACGACCGCACCTTGTCGTGTATTTACACAAAATCCAAATGAATCAGGAATACTGTGAGTAGTCCTAAAAAAACTAATTGAACTATTTTCAAATGTTAAAAAAGTAGTTTCGTCATATAGTTCAAATTGCTCAAGGTTTTTAATACCCTTTTCACTTAATTTTTCTCTTATAAATAAATAAGCTAATTTATTCGTGTAAAACTTTACTTGTGGAAGTTTATTCATAATATATGGAATCGCACCAATATGATCTTCATGTCCATGTGATATAAAAACACCTACTACTTTATGTGCGTTTTTCTCTAAATAACTTACATCCGGTATGACATGATCTATTCCGTACATTTCTTGGTCAGGAAATTTTAATCCTGCATCTAACACGTAAATCAATTCACCAACTTCGACAATATACATGTTTTTTCCGATTTCACCTACCCCACCAAGGGCAAAAACTTTTACTTGTTCCTTCATTTCCTTCACCACAACCTGTTCCTCCTAGTTAGTTCTTTAAATTTACAGACCGTTCAAAATCTTACAAACATTATATCCTAGTCCGAACAGGTAAAACAAGATACATTCTTCCTTAAATAGGAAAATCGGATTATTTGGGTATGTATTTTTAATCATTTTTTAACGCTCAAGTTGTTATAGCTAACATTAAAAAGAAAAATTATTATTTTCAGTTCATCTTTCTACTTAGCGATAGGAGTTAAGATTCTTGAAATAAGCGATAAAAAGATGGGTTACCATTGTCTTCTTAATAAACCAATTAATAAATCTTACTATGATGAGAAAATGACAAAGTCAGCTCTAGGGGTGTTGTTCAAAAAGTGTCTATATTGAATTTCTTTATTTTGTAGTAAATGAATGGTCAATTATTGCTTATTGCTGGAATATGAATATGTTAGAAAAGGAGGACTGATATGAATTTTAATGACAGAGAGCCTACAAAAATGAATCTTTCTAAATTCGTTGATGAACTACCTATTCCACCAATTTTAAAACCTCTCTGGAAAGATCATTTTTATACTTATTATGAAGTAACGATGACGGAGTTTAAGCAATCGCTCCATAGTGAGTTAAATGACTCAACTGTTTGGGGGTATGAAGGAAGCTATCCTGGGCCTACAATTAAAGTAGAGCAAGGTGAAATCGTGTTTATTAAATGGATCAATGATCTCCCAGACAAACACCTGTTTCCGATAGATTATACTGTTCACGGTGCTCATAAAGATGTCCCTCATGTAAGGACAGTTGTACATGTACATGGTGCTTGTGTTGAACCTGAAAGCGATGGCTATCCTGAAGCTTGGTTTACAAAAGATTATAAACAAGTTGGTCGTTATTTTAGAAAGCAAGTATATCGATATGATAATTGCAATTGTGCATCTACGCTTTGGTACCATGATCATGCGCTTGGTATTACAAGGCTTAATATTTATGCTGGTTTAGCAGGATTCTATCTAATTAGTGATCAAAAGGAAAGTTCATTCAATTTACCGAATGGGAAATTTGATGTCCCGCTATTGATACAAGATAAAAGTTTTAATCATGATGGTTCACTTTATTATCCAGAACAACCAGATCAACCAATCAAAGAACTACAAACGTCTATTATCCCTGAATTTATTGGTGATACAATAATTGTGAATGGTAAAGTTCATCCTTATATAAAAGTTGAACCAAGAAAATATCGATTCAGGTTATTAAATGGATCTAACTCACGCTTTTTTCGGTTTAAGCTTGATTCTGGTCAACTTATGTATCAAATTGCAACTGAGCGTGGATTCATGCAACATCCGATTGGAATAAATGAACTCATGTTATCACCTGCAGAACGGGCAGAAGTAATCATCGATTTTACTAATCTTGAAGGTAAGAAGATTATTATGCAGAATGATGCTCCTACTCCATTTCCATCTGGAAAACCTGTTGATGAAAATACGAGAACTGTGATGCAATTTCTAGTTTCATTGCAATTGTCAAACGTGGATACGAGTATGATACCAGCAAATATGGTGACGATTCCAAATATAAATGAACAGTCTGCTTCAATGAAGCGATACTTAACGTTAGATCACAGGATGGATCAGTATGGACGAGAAATTATGTTATTGGATAATAAACATTGGGATGCCCCCATTACAGAAAATCCAAAATTGGGAACGACTGAAATATGGTATTTAATTAACTTAACGCCAGATGCTCATCCTATCCATCTCCACTTAATTAATTTCCAAATCTTAGATCGTAGAAACTTTGATGTAGAAAAGTATAAAAAGGAAAGGATCATTCATTACACTGATCCACCGACTCCACCAAAGCCACAAGAATGTGGATGGAAGGATACTGTTCAAGCTAATCCAAATCAAGTAACTAGAATAATTATGAGGTTTGGGCCATTCACTGGATTATATGTTTGGCACTGTCATATGTTGGAACACGAGGACTATGAAATGATGAGACCATTTATTGTGATTCAATAGGAGAATTCAGTTTTTGTGGATGAGTCCATACATTAATAAAAACCACTTACGCATCCAAATTAATCGGATTATTTGTAAGTGGTTTTGTTATTAATTACTTTGTAATGCTTCGTCTAATTTATTTATTAATATACCGATCGTTGTGCGTTCAGCTTCTGAAAGTGGTACAAGCGGTAAACGAACTCCACCAACATCTAAACCTTTCATTTGTAAAGCTGTTTTGATTGGACCTGGACTTGGAGCCATGAAGAATCCTTCAAATAATGGTAATAGTTTACGGTGTAAGAATTGTGCTTTAGCCATATCTCCTGTGAAGAAGCTTTCAGCTAATTGCTGCATTTCATTTCCTAACACGTGTGATGCAACTGAAACCGTTCCCTTTGAGCCAATTGCAAATGCAGGAAGTGTTAGGCCGTCGTCACCACAGTATAATTCAAAATCTTCAGGAGTACGGTCAATAATTTCTGTCATTATGCTTAAGTTACCAGTCGCATCTTTAATTGCAACTACATTCGAAATTTCTGCTAATCTTACAACTGTATCTACAGTAAGGCTAGCAACTGTTCTACCTGGTACATTATATAACATTACAGGCAGTTCAGTACTTTTTGCTGCCGCTTTAAAGTGTTGATATAGTCCTTCTTGGTTTGGTTTATTATAATAAGGTACAACTACCATTATTGCATCTACACCTAAAGCAGAAACCTTTTTCGTTAATTCAACTGTTTCACGAGTATTATTACTTCCTGTACCCGCAATTACAGGTACTCTTCCAGCTGCAGTTGAAACAACATGGCTAATTAATGCTAACTTTTCTTCAGAAGTTAACGTTGGAGATTCTCCAGTTGTTCCACAAACTACGATTGAATCCGTACCATTCTCAATTAAGTAGTTCACAAGTTTTGTTGTTTTTGCGAAATCAATATTTCCTTTTGAATCAAAAGGTGTTACCATCGCTGTTGAAATTTTACCAAATCTACTCATTGTTCCACTCCGATCAAATATTAATCCATTTTAACTGAACTAAGTTCAAATGCATCATGCAGTGCAGTAACTGCTTCGACCATATCTTCATTTTTGACAAGTACCCAAATAGTTGTATGACTGTCAGCTGATTGTAAAATCTGAATCCCTTTTTCAGCTAATGCAGTTACAATTTTTGAAGTTACACCAGGTACTCCTGCAATTGCCGCTCCAACAATTGATACTTTTGCACACCCTATAGTGTATGAAGGCTCATAGCCAATACCTTTTAATACTTCTATCGCTTTTGAAGCAACTTCATCACTTACAGTGTATACTACACCATTAGGTGAGATATTAATAAAGTCTACACTTATTCCTTTATTTGCCATCGCTTTAAATACTTGAGAATGTAAATCAAAAGTATGTTCCTTTGAAGTTACTCTAATTTGTGTAACATTCGGTACATGTGCGATTCCTGTAATTAAACGATCATGAATATTTTCACCAATAATTCGTTGTGTAGGATTCGATGTTACTAGTGTACCTAAACTATTTGAATAAGTTGAACGAATTCGAATAGGTACCTTCCCTTGCATCGCGATTTCTACAGCTCTAGGATGAATTACTTTAGCTCCTTGATATGCCATATTACAAATTTCTGCATAAGTAACAACTGATAAAGGTCTTGCTTCCTTTACAATCCTTGGATCTGCTGTCATTACACCTTCAACGTCAGTAAAGATTTCGATTGTTTCTGCACCAACAGCAACCCCAAGTGCAGATGCAGAAGTATCACTTCCACCTCTACCTAATGTTGTGATATCACCATTAGATGTTGATCCTTGGAATCCTGCGACTACTACAACATCATAGTTTTCTAGCTCTTTAATTAGACGTCCACATTTCATATCAAGAATTTTTGCATTTCCAAATTCATCATTTGTTCGGAAACCTGCAGATGCACCTGTCATTGCCATGGCATGAATACCGTTTTCATTCAATAAATTTGAAAAAACAATTGATGAAATTGTTTCACCACATGACATTAATAAATCAAGTTCTCTTTGTGCTACCTTACTTTTTTTTGCGCCAACTAAATTTAATAGTGTATCTGTTGCATATGGTTCACCTTTTCGTCCCATTGCAGAAACAACTACTACTAATTTATATCCTTTTTCTAATGCTTCTTTTATATGCTTAAGTGCGTGCTTTCTTCCATTTTCGTCACGTACTGAAGTCCCTCCAAATTTTTGGACTAATATTTTCATTCTTGCACCTCTCTAGCAGTTTTCACTAAATGATGCTTAACTCAATTAATCTTTCAGCAATTTGCACTGAATTCCAAGCAGCACCTTTTAATAGATTATCTGAAACGATCCATAAATGGAATCCAAATGGATTATCTAGGTCTTTACGGATACGTCCTACAAACACTTCATTACTTCCAATACTGTAAAATGGCATTGGATATAGTTGTTGTTCTGGATCATCTTGTAAAACGATTCCAGGTGCATCACTTAAAAGTGATTTAAGTTCAGCTACCGATACTTCCTTATCAACTTCAATGTAAACTGACTCTGAGTGACCAGAAATTACAGGAAGTCTTACACAAGTTGCACTAATTTGTAATTCAGGTAAATGCATGATTTTTTTCGTTTCATTAATCATTTTCATTTCTTCATAAGTATATCCATTCTCAGTAAATACATCGATTTGTGGAATTGCGTTAAAAGCAATTTGATAATGTTTCTCACCACTTTTTACCGGTAATACTGATGGAGTTGCTTCTTCACCATTTAAGAATGCTTGCGCCTGATCCTTTAATGCTTCAATTGCTGTAACTCCAGCACCAGAAACGGCTTGGTAAGTTGAAACTACTACTTTATTTAAACCAATTGATTGACGAATTGGTTCTAGGGCAACAACCATTTGGATTGTTGAACAGTTAGGATTTGCAATAATACCTTTATGATTAAATAAATCTTTGTCATTTACTTCAGGTACAACTAAAGGTACATCTTCAGCCATTCTAAATGCACTAGTGTTATCTACTACTACTGCCCCTCTTTTAACTGCTTCAGGAGCTAGATCTTTTGATACTGAGCCACCAGCACTAAATAAAGCAATATCAACACCTTCAAAAGCTTCAGGAGTAGCTTCTTGTACGATTACTTCTTCACCTTTATATGTTAACTTTGTTCCTGCAGAACGTTTTGAAGATAAATATTTAATTTCTTTTACTGGTAAATTTCTTTTCTCTAATGTTGCAATCATTTGTTGTCCAACTGCTCCAGTTGCGCCTACTACAGCTACTACATAACTTTGTTTATTCCCCACTTTTTTTGCACCATCCCTGTTTTCACTTTTATTAAATAGTTTACGTCAAATAAAGTTTAAATTCAAAGGTTTTCGCTTGAATAATTGATTTCATAGTAACGAGTATGTATCCTAATGACACATACTCAATTTTCTTCATTCTAACATAGAAAAAATAATTCAGTCCTATTTTTTCTAAAATATTTATTGGAGATCGCGATATTTTTCAACTAAAACAGGTTGAAGTTGTTTTCCTTCAATAGAAGATTTCACTGTATCAAGTAATGAATCCATTCTTGCCACTAAAGAATTCGGTTTTTTTATTGGATCATCTTGACCAAAGGGAATAAAATAGATATTTTTTGTACTCATTAAACGCATTAAATTATGACTTAGAGGATAATACCTATCTAAACGGAATATCATTGGTTTGGGACAGTAAAAAATTGACTTTAAAAGGAGCCGATTAAAGGATTTAAAGGGGATTGAAACAAAAAATTAAGCTTAGTAAAGTAATTTTTAAGATCTCACCCTAATGATTGTAATGAACAATATATTTAGCGTAAACAGTATCAAGTTGTTTTTTTATGCAAGTATTATAAAAGGTTTGTTTATAATCAGTATATAGTATCTTTAAAAACCGATCTCTAATTGATTTAATCGTCAAATTATGAAACCGTAAATAGGTTTCAGTCCAAAATACCATATTGTTTGAAAAAGTTTCATCGTCGATTTCAAAAAATGTCCGTACAGCTCGAACACCAATATTCCCCATTAAAACAGTAACATCTTCCACGTCAACATTTGCATCTAGTTCAAAAATAATTATCTCATTGTCGTTTCTAGTTCTATTATTTGCACCCTTAAGTGAATAACCAATTAATTCACCATTTGTAAGATTAAAAGCAACTACACCTTTAGCATAATCTAAAGCCCAGTTATGATAAGCTAGTTCAATGACATCTTTTATTCTTACATTTAATATTAAATGTTCAGCAAGCTTACGTTCGATCAATTTTTCCTTTGAAAAAAATTGTTTTTTTAAATGATATTCGATAATAACCAACATTCCTCTCTATGATGAATATTTAGAATCACTATCACTATAATTACGATCGTTATGTAAAAAAAATGACAGATTTTTGAGTAATCTGTCTCAGAATTTTTCTGAAATACATGAATCACCTTGATATGGTCACTATTATATCTACAGTTAAATTGATTGCATATTTAGTTTTTTACCGTTGTATAAGTACAAAAAAAATTGTTTCCCTGGGGTATCCTGTCAATTGGAATAATAGCTAATTCTTTCTAGGTCAATAGAAACTATAAAATAAAAAAAGCACCTTTTTAGGTGCTTACTAAATTCATCTTACTGATCATCTTTCTTATACAATTCTTCTTTAACAATCTTCCAGCCAATCGTATGAATTTCTTCAATAATTTTCTTTCTATTTTCTTCTGTAACATCATTTGGCGCAATTATATTCACTTTTGTTTTTCCAAATTGATAGGTAGCAGTAAATTCTGTTTGTTTACTCAGTATCACCACCCCCATAATTCATTGTATGTTTCGTTTTATGACGGACTAACCAACCATTTGTTGCCGATTGATTCAAAAATTAATTAATTCCTTAATTAGACATATATATAGTCTATGAGGTGATTAAATGGAACGAGTTGCATTGTACTTGCGTAAAAGTCGAGCAGATCTAGATGCAGAGGCTAGAGGTGAAGGTGAGACCTTATCAAAGCATAAGGAGCAGCTTTTAAAATTCGCTAAGGACCATAATTTAAATATAATTTGTATCCGACAGGAAATTGCATCTGGTGAATCGCTTGTTTACCGGCCAGAAATGTTAAAGCTTTTACAAGAAGTTGAAGAATTTAAATATGATGGCGTGTTAGTAATGGATATGGACCGTCTTGGACGCGGTAATATGAAGGAGCAGGGCATTATTTTAGAAACGTTTAAATCATCTAGTACAAAAATTATTACACCAAGAAAGACCTATGACCTACATGATGAGTTTGATGAGGAATACAGTGAATTTGAGGCATTTATGGCGCGAAAAGAATTAAAAATAATTACTCGAAGGCTTCAACGAGGTCGAGTATTATCAGTCCAAAGAGGAAATTATTTAGGAACCTTTGCACCTTATGGATATGAGATTTATGAAACAAAGGAATTCCGCTCTTTACGTATTAATAGCAATCAGGCAAAGGTAGTAAAAAGTATTTTTGAATGGTATACGAAGGATTTGATTGGTGCAAATGAAATTGCTAACCGTTTAAATCAAATGAATATCCCGTCCTATACAGGGAAAAAGTGGAGTTACCATTCAATTTTGGAGATGATAAAAAATCTTATTTATATCGGTAAGGTGACTTGGAATAAAAAATCAAGTAAGGGTATAAGAAAACCAAAATCTGACTGGTTAATTGTTGATGGAAAACATGAAGCAATCATTGATCTTGATATATTCAACTCAGCACAAGATATTTTAAATAGTCGATACCATGCCCCTTATAATACTAAATTAAGTAATCAGCTAGCTGGAATAATGTTTTGCAGTAAATGTGGATCAAAATTACAGCAGCGTTATCCAAAAGGCAAGCCTAGACAAATTGTTTGTACAAATAACCGTTGTAACACCCGCTCTTCCTATACTCATTTAATTGAAGAGAAACTCTTACAAGGCTTAGAAATTTGGTTAAAAGAATACAAAATAAGTTTTACAAATCAAACCGACGAGGAAGATTTTGAAGTGATTAATTTAAAAAAACAGGCACTTAAACAAATCGAAAATGAATTAAATGAAGTAGTAAAACAAAAAAATAATTTATTTAATTTACTAGA
Source organism: Bacillus sp. AFS053548 (assembly GCF_002575105.1). Classification (NCBI taxonomy): domain Bacteria; kingdom Bacillati; phylum Bacillota; class Bacilli; order Caryophanales; family Bacillaceae; genus Bacillus; species Bacillus sp. AFS053548. The sequence continues at coordinate 144,975 of NZ_NUHI01000026.1, forward strand.
ACGTGGTGTTTATGATGAATCGATTTACAATGAACGTTCTGAAATCCTCTCTAACCGACTAGAAGAACTTTCAAATAGTAAGACGTTAATTTCGGATGAACTAGCTAAATATCATAATAGAGAGTTGCTAAACGAACAATTTATTCCAACCTTTGAAAAAGTGTTAGATTTATATTACAAAACAACCGATATAGAACTTAAAAATCGTCTCCTTAAATCAGTTTTATTTAAAGTTGAGTATCAAAAAGAGCCACATCAAAAACTAGATGACTTTACACTTATACTTTACCCAAAGCTCCCCAGGTGATCTTGTTGACTAATTTGGTATTACCATCTAAGTCACATTAAATTAGTTCCATTTAAACCTAAAGCATCGTTTGTAGAAATACCTAAAACAACTGGTTTTCCATTTCTTAATGTAGCCTTAGCTGCCATTAATACAGGGCTATCAGTTTGAGCATTAGCAAACTTACTCATTGAATTTCCTGTTAACGGTGCAATTACCATACAATCTAATTGTACTTTTGGACCAAATGGTTCTGCTCCTACAATTGAATCAACTGTTTTACGCCCTGTAATTTCTTCTATTTTTTCGATCCAGTCTTCTCCTACACCAAATCGAGTTGTTGTGCTTTTTACAGTAAATGTAACAACAGGGTATACGTCAGCTCCATCATCCACTAACTTTTGAATTTCTGGTACTACCTCTTCATACGTACAATGTGATCCTGTAATACCAAATCCAATTTTCTTACCTTTCAACGTCATTTTTGTTGCTCCTTCCTTTTATCTAAATCTACCTTTAATAGCTGCGTTAGTACGTTTCCAATTATTTGACCTGCTGTTTTAGGAGCAACGATTCCTGGTAAACCTGGTGCTAGTAATGCCTTAATACCTCTTTTTTCAGCATAACGAAAATCTGTTCCTCCAGGTTTAGAGGCTAAATCAATGATTAATGAATGAGGTTGTAATTTTGAAATAACACTTGCTGTCACGATTTGAACTGGAACAGTATTAATTACAACATCTACATCCTTTAAGGCCTCTTCAATATTCTTAAATTCAAAAGCTTCTAAGCCCATTTCAACAACTCTAGCAATATGTTCTGATTTACGAGCCCCTACTTTTACTTTTGCACCCAAATTATGAAAAGTCCTTGCGACACTCATTCCTGTACGACCTAAACCTAATACGGCTACTTTCGAATTATGAATTGTATATTCCGTATGTTGAATAACCATCATAATCGTACCTTCAACGGTTGGAATACTATTATAAATAGCTACATCGTCTCGTTCAAATAATTTTACTAACTTTCGATTTGAAGCTGTAACTATACTATCTAAGTAAGAGTTACTTATTCCAGAGTAAATCGTACAATGCGAAGGAGTACTGTCTAAAATTTCTTTTGTCAGCACGACTTTCTCATTTGAAAAAATTGTATCGACAACTCCTTCAATATTCGTACCTGGTACAGGTAGAAGGATTGCATCTAGATCTTCAAAATTTGCATCTGCCATTAATTCTTTTGATGCACTGGTAAAGCCACTATCTAATTGTTCAAAGCCTATTAATGTTACCTTTGCGTCTAACTCTGTTAACTTCCGAATAACTTCTAGCTGTCTGGCGTCCCCACCAATAACAGCAATATGCAAGCCAGTTAACATGCAGCATTCACCTTCTTTACTTCACTATGGTAAATGGAAATTAATCTCTGTAAGCAGGACTACCGCCTAACATCTTTCTCCTAAATATCTTATGAATCTTCCATTGCATTGGTGAAGATTCTTTCTAAAATTAAGGAGCAGTAATAAAAAACTGGTTAAATCCGAGCATTTCTATTCTCGGTCATTTGAAATATAAAAAAGAGAGCCCTATAAAGGCCCCCTAATTTATCAACTTATTGTTTAATATTTGTTGGAATTACTCCATCAGGACTTACTAATGAAACTGCGTAATCGTCAGTAAAAACAAACTTCGCAATATCATTTACTTTATCAATTGTTACACCATCAATTAGTTGGATTACTTCATCTAAAGTACGGTGATTACCTAGCATTAATTCATTTTTACCATTTCGGCTCATTCTGCTATTTGTACTTTCTAATCCTAACATTAAATTACCTTTTAATTGCTCTTTACAATTATTTAATTCTTTTTCTGTTATTCCATCTGCATTTAATACTTTTAAAGTTTCTTGGATTGTTTCAAATAATTGATTTAGTTGGCTTTTTCCAGTACCTGCATAAATTGCAACTGTACCACTATCATGGTATGCAGAGTGATAAGAGAATACTGAATATGCAAGTCCTTTTTGCTCACGAACATCTTGGAATAAACGACTACTCATACTACCACCAAGTATATTATTTAAAGCAATTAATGGATATAAATCGCTATGTCCAAGTTCAAGACCTCTATAGCCAACACAAAGATGTGCTTGCTCTGTTTCTTTTTTGCGAGCAATTTGTCCATAATGGATTGTAGGGATTCCAAAGTTTATATCTTTCTTTTTACCCTCATAATTTCCAAATAAATCTTCAACACGTTTAATAAAAGATTCATCAATATTACCCGCAATTGAAATAACTACTTGATCTGGAGTGTAAAAATCCTTCATGTACTGACGTAAAGTATCGCTGTTAAAAGATTTTAAAGTTTCTTCTGTACCTAAAATTGGATAACCTAATGGATGAGTTTCATACATAACTTTACCTAATAAATCATGTACTAAATCATCTGGTGTATCATCATACATTTTGATTTCTTCAAGTACTACATTTTTTTCTTTTTCTAATTCACCTTCATCAAAAGTTGAATTAAAAAACATATCTCCTAACACTTCTAAAGCGTAATCCGCATGAGTATCTAATACTTTGGCGTAATAACAAGTATATTCTTTTGAAGTAAATGCATTTACTTGTCCACCAATTGAATCGAAACTTTCAGCGATTTCTTTCGCATTGCGTGTTTTAGTACCTTTAAAGAACATATGCTCTAGAAAATGTGAAACACCATTCAGTTCTGACGTTTCATTGCTTGAACCTGTTTTAATCCAGACTCCAAGTGCAACTGAACGAACAGTTGAAATATTTTCAATAACTACTCTAACTCCATTTTTGCAAGTATGTCGTACAATCATGTAATGCCTCCTATGTATACACCATCTATTTACACTTTTGTAATAAGATTGAAAAATTTAACTATATTTTACAATCATCTTAACAAAGCTGAAAGTAATTGTCATTTGTTTTCAACTTTTTTAATTGTATCGTACCTTTTTTCATCTAATAAAGTTGAAATATTTACAACTTTTCGACCTGATGCCTCTATTTTTGTGATTAGTTCATCAAGTGCCTCAGCTGTCGGTTTCGTTGGATGCATAAGAACGATTGTACCATTGCCTACTTTTTTCATAACACGATTAATAATGACTTCTCTTGGCGGTTTCTGCCAATCAATCGTATCTGCTGTCCACATAATTGTTTTTAAGCCTAAACTTGAAGCGATTTTAACTACCTCATCACGATAACTACCGCTTGGAGGAGCAAACCATACAACTTTTTGATCAGTTGTAGCTAGTATGACTGAATTAGTTTGGGTTATTTCATTTCTTATTTGCTGACTACCTATTCTTGCCATATCGGGATGTGTATAAGAATGGTTCCCAACTTCTTGATCCGCAGCAGTGATTAGTTGAGCGACAGTTGGATTATTTTTTACCCATCTACCCTCAAGAAAGAAAGTTGCGTTTGCATTGTGCTTCTTTAATACTTCTAACATTTCCGGAATATATTCATTTCCCCATGCAACATTGATTGTAAATGCTACCATTGGTTTTTCAGGATTCCCTTTATACACTGGTGATGGTGGTAAATCCTTTAAATGAACTTTTGGAGAAACCTCTTTAAAAACTAGTTTATTCTCATCAAACTTACCATTTGCCTTCATTTTCTTATATGACGCATTAACATCGACTGTTAAACCGTTATAGCCAGGTATTGCTTTCCAAACCGAGTCCACATAGGCATCTTTTGGAGGTATCTCGAAAGTTGGCGCTTTTGTTTTGATTTCATCAAATAACCCATTTGTTTTTGCTGTTACAATTGACGATTTTGAAGTTAAATTCCTCACGTATTGATTAGTATATTGATTTCTAACTACTAAAATTGCTAGAAATAATGCCATAACGAATGCTAAGACTTTTAACCGACTTCTACTCATTTCCTAAACGCCCTCCTACTAGAAGGAATATGATATTTTTTAATAAAATAGAACAAGCTTTCTACAACTTATGTACGATTAAATTAGCAATAACTAATTTATCTGGTAATTTCTAGTTCTACTTTTCTTATTGTAACCAAAAAAATTTTAGGCACACATGAAATTCTGGAAAATTAAAAGAGAGGATTAAGAAGGAGTGTGAAAGTAAAAAAAATAAAAAACAACAGGCTCATTTCTATGTGCCTGTTGTTTTTATTTGGTTAAGAAAGAGCGAACGCCTTCCGCTTTTCATGATGTCTAGCTCCAGGCGTTTGCCCCTCGAGGTCATAAGCCAAGGACCAGCAAAGGTTAAAAAGCAACCTTCACTAGTCCTTGTCTTAAGCTTGTCGGGGCAGAGTGAACGCCTTCCGCTTTTCATGATGTCTAGTTCCGCAAGCTAGCTCTTCGGTAATATTCCATTAATCTTCGAAGTGGAAAAATCGCCACTTCTTCAGATGAATGGAGATATTCCTTTCAGAGCTGGACGAGCTTGCTCCACATTTCATTGTTGCTCAGCTTTTTCTTTTTGTTCTTTTAATACAGCTTTGCGAGATAGGTTTACTCGTCCTTGTTTGTCGATTTCAGTTACTTTTACCAGGATTTCGTCTCCCAGTGAAACTACGTCTTCAACTTTAGCAATGCGTTCTTCTGCAAGTTCAGAAATATGGACTAATCCATCTTTACCTGCAAATATTTCAACGAATGCGCCGAATTTTTCAATTCGTTTTACTTTACCCATGTATAATTGACCTACTTCTACTTCACGAACAAGGTCTTCGATAATTTGTTTTGCACGTTCATTCATAGGTTGGTCTACAGATGAAATAAATACTGTTCCATCTTGTTCGATGTCAATTTTTACGCCAGTTTCTTCAATAATTTTATTGATTTGTTTTCCACCTGGTCCAATAACATCTTTAATTTTATCTGGGTTAATTGTCATCATTAAGATTTTTGGAGCAAACTCAGATAATGCCGTTCTTGGTTCGCTTATTGTAGCAAGCATCGAATCAAGAATTTGCATACGTCCAATTTTTGCTTGTTCTAATGCTTCTTTTAAAATTTGTTCTGATAAACCATCAATTTTAATGTCCATTTGAAGTGCAGTTACACCTTTAGCTGTTCCTGCAACTTTAAAGTCCATATCTCCTAAATGATCTTCCATACCTTGAATGTCTGTAAGAACTGAATAATGTTCACCAGATTTAATTAATCCCATTGCAATACCAGCAACTGGTGCTTTAATTGGTACACCAGCATCCATCATTGCTAGAGTACTTGCACAAATACTTGCTTGTGAAGTTGAACCATTTGATTCAAGTACTTCTGATACAAGTCGGATTGTGTATGGGAAATCCTTTTGATCTGGAATACTTGGCTCAAGTGCTCTTTCACCTAATGCTCCATGTCCAATTTCACGGCGACCTGGTCCACGAATTGGTCCTGTTTCACCAACACTAAATTGTGGGAAATTATAATGATGCATAAAACGTTTTGATTCTTCTATGCCTAATCCATCAAGAATTTGCACATCACCAAGAGCCCCTAGTGTACAAATGCTTAACGCTTGAGTTTGTCCACGAGTGAATAAACCAGAACCATGTGTACGAGGTAGTAAACCAACTTGTGATGATAATGGACGGATTTCATCTAATTTTCTTCCATCAGGACGAACTTTTTCAACCGTGATTAAACGACGCACTTCTTCTTTTACTAGCATTGAAAGGATTTCTTTAACTTGTCCAATGATCTCTTCTTCTGCTTCATTTTCTTCAAACTGAAGAACAACACGTTCTTTTACTTCATTGATCGCAGCTTCACGAGCATGTTTTTCATGAACTTGAATAGCTGCATTTAATTCTATTTCACAAATTTGACGAATTTGTTTTTCTAATTCAGCATCTAGTTCATGAAGCTTAATTTCCAATTTTTCTTTTCCAATTTGTGCTACTATTTCTTCTTGGAATGCAATTAATTTTTTAATTTCTTCATGACCAAACATAATTGCTTCAAGCATAACTTCTTCTGGCACTTCATTAGCTCCAGCTTCAACCATGTTTATTGCATCTTTCGTTCCAGCAACTGTTAAATGAATATCACTGTTTTCAGCTTGCTCAACTGTTGGATTAATAATAAATTCGTCATTAATGCGACCAACTACAACTCCAGCAATAGGTCCATTAAAAGGAATGTCAGATACGCATAGCGCTAGTGAACTACCAAACATAGCAGCCATTTCTGATGAACAATCTTGATCAACGCTCATTACCATACTGATTACTTGTACTTCATTACGGAATCCATCTGCAAATAATGGTCGAATTGGGCGGTCAATTAGTCGACTCGCTAATATTGCTTTTTCACTCGGTCTACCTTCACGTTTAATAAATCCACCAGGAATTTTACCTACTGCATATAAACGCTCTTCGTAGTTTACTGTTAATGGGAAAAAGCTAACTTTTTTAGGTTCCTTTGATGCAGTTGCTGATGATAATACGACTGTATCTTCGTATCTTACTAAAACTGCTCCATTTGCTTGCTTTGCTAATTGTCCTACTTCAACAGTAAGAGTTTTACCAGCAAGCTCCGTGGAAAAAACGTGCTTTTGTTGTTCCATATGGTATAAATACCCCTCTCTAATTTACAATTCAAAGTCTAAACTAATTATGTAAAAAAATCGTATATTCTCTATTATCTCCTATGTTTAGTAAAGAAATCAACTAACGAGAAAAAGAGAATAAATATTTATAAATTTAAAATTCAATTGATCAGTAATTTTAAATCGATATGTATAAGAAAAAGCGGGAAGAATCCCGCTTTTTCTTAAAGTATCAAATTAATACTCGAATTAACGACGTAAACCTAATTTGTTAATTAATTCACGGTAACGAGTAATGTCTTTGTTACGTAAGTAGTTAAGTAAGTTACGACGCTTACCAACCATTTTTAATAAACCACGACGAGAGTGGTGATCTTTTTTGTGAGTACGTAAGTGCCCATTTAAAGAGTTAATGTTTTCAGTTAAAACTGCAATTTGAACTTCTGGAGAACCAGTATCGTTCGCATGAGTTTTGTAAGTGCTGATAATTTCGTTTTTACGTTCTTGAGTTAATGCCATGTTTTTTCACCTCATAATAATATTGTTGAACACCTATCACCTAGCAGTCGTCGGTGAATCGATTTGCCAAGCAACGGTTTTTCAAGTACTTTAATAATATTACATTGTTTTAATTATAAAAGCAAGTATTCTAAATTAGTTATTCTCGAAAATAACTTTTTACTGTTTCACGATCTTTTTGTAATTGATCGATTAACTCATTTATACCATTAAACTTCTTTTCATCACGTATTCTAGCATACCAAAAAATTTCAACTTCTTTTCCGTATATATCTTCATTAAATTCAAAAATATTTACTTCAATTGTTTGTTTTTGGAACTCATGATAAAAAGTTGGTTTGTATCCAATATTACACATACCTTCATATATTTCACCGTTTACAATACATTTTACAGCATATACACCTACTGATGGTAATGCATACGGAATGGAAACAGAAATATTAGCTGTTGGAAATCCAATTGTTCGGCCACGTTTGTCACCATCTACAACGATCCCTTTAATTTGATATTGTCTGCCAAGTAAGTGGGTAGCTTCTTCCATTTCACCAGCTTTTATCGCTTCCCTAATTCGTGTTGAACTTACTTTCTCATCGTCTAAAACGAATTTTGAAATTGTTGATTGAGTAAATTCACCTCTAGAATGAAATGGTAATGATTCCATATTCCCTTTACCATATTTTCCAAATGAAAAATCAAATCCAGCAACAACATGTTTTGCATTTAAAGAAATAATGTATTGATCGACAAATTCTTGTGGTAGTAGTGCCGCAAATTCCTCTGAAAATTCAATAACAAATAATTGGTCTACACAAAGTTTCTCCATCCACTTCACTTTTAGCTCCAAAGGTGTCAAATAAGAAATCGCATCATCACGATTTCCGAGAATTGCAGATGGATGTGGATCGAATGTCATCACTGATAATAATAATCCTTTTTCATCCGCAATTTCTTTGGCAGTTTTTATGACTTGTTGATGACCTTTATGTACTCCATCAAAAAAGCCAAGTGCTAAGACCGTTTCTTTACAATCTTCTTTTTTTATTGAATGAGGATGGGTGATTTTTATTATTTTTGTCATATATATCACCTTTTCTATAATCAAGTCTCTTTTCCCATTATAGAACAATGAATAAAATTTATATAGTTTTTTCTATTGGTTATGAAATACTCTTGTTGGCTTAATTACATTATTATTTTTAGGGTTTGGAGTATACATTGCAATAATTCTATTATTTTCGTTGTAGACTGCAATATATTCCCCTTCATTACAGTTCATCGTATTCGGAAAAAATCCACCATTAAATACTCTTACTTCTTCTTCAGGTGTCACAGTTAGACGTGGATACTCATTAAGAGCCTGCTCCATCGATAACATTACACGATCTAAAGTAAAATCATTAGCATTTTCTTCTAATTCAGCAAAAGTAACGCAATCATCAATCGTAAATGCGCCTGCTTTTGTTCTAGTTAAATAAGACATATGAGCAGGGAACCCTAAAAGTTCACCCATTTGAACAGCTAAAGTTCTAATATATGTACCTTTACTACAGAAAACTTCAAATTTAAAAGAAATTGTATCTCCTTCGAATACTTCTCGATCATCAAGTAAAATGATTTCAAATATTGTAACCGTTCTAGTTGGACGTTCTACTTCTATTCCAGCCCTAGCGTATTCATATAGCTTTTTACCATTTACTTTAACAGCAGAGTACATAGGAGGAGTTTGACTAATATCTCCTGTTAATTGATTTAGTACATTTAAAATCTCTTCACGGATAATAACTCGATCAACCATCTTTTGCTCAATAATTTCTCCATGAGCATCCTCAGTTGTTGTAGAAAATCCTAAAGTAATTTCACCAATATATTTTTTTCGATCATCGGTTAAATATGGTATTAGCTTTGTAGCTTCACCTACACAGATCGGCAAGACGCCCGTTACTTCTGGATCAAGGGTTCCTGTATGACCGACTTTTTTTGTCTTTAAAATCTTTCTTATTTTAAAGACGCAATCATGAGAGGTAAGACCCGCTGGTTTATTCAGTGCAATTACGCCATTCATCTTATCACCTATCGTTTATTTTTTAGCATGATGAAAAATGGATAGACGAATCACTCGCCTATCCATTCATTATCAGTTATTCTCTTTATTAATTTGAGTTAGCAATGTCTCAATTCGATTACCATAATCGACTGATTCATCAAATTCAAAAATTAATTCTGGTGTCTTACGTAAACGAATACGTTGACCAATTTCAGAACGAATAAATCCTTTTGCTTTCGCTAATCCAATTAATGTATTTTGACGTTGTTCATCGTCACCTAATACTGAAATATAGACTTTAGCTTGTTGAAGGTCACCTGTTACTTGAACATCAGTAACTGTTACAAAGCCGATTCTTGGATCTTTAATTTTTCTACCGATAATCTCACCAAGTTCTTTCTTCATTTGTTCTCCAACACGATGTGCTCTTACTTTCATACTTTCACCTCAATCTTACAAAGCAAAACAATTCGTGCTTTCATACGATTAGTTTAACTAATTGTATAAATAATTATTTATTATGCTGAACTTATTCATTTGTGATAAGTCCATTATTTATTTCCAGTTTTAAAATCAACTTTTAATAGAAGATATTGTGATGTCTAGTTCCAGCGACTTGCCCCTCGAGGTCATAAGTCAATGACCAGTTAAGGTTAAAAACCAACCTTATCTGGTCCTTGTCTTATGCTTGTCGGGGCTAAACGAGTCGCTTTCACTTTTCATAATGTCTAGTTCCAAAAGCTAGCTCTTCGGTAATATTCCAACTACTTTCGAAGTGGACAAACCACCACTTCTTCAAGTTGTCGGAGATATTCCCTTCAGAGCTGGGCAAGCTTTTTCCACTTTTCGTTATTTACGTTTAATTTCTTCCATTACGTAAGCTTCGATTACGTCGCCTTCTTTAATATCATTGTATTTCTCGATCGTGATACCACATTCGTAGTTTGTCGCTACTTCTTTAACGTCATCTTTGAAACGTTTTAATGTGTCTAATTGACCTTCGAATACAACAATACCGTCACGAATTAAACGAACACCGCTGTCACGAGTAATTTTTCCATCAGTTACATAACATCCAGCAATTGTACCAACTTTTGATACTTTGAATACTTGACGAACTTCTGCTTGACCGATTACTTTTTCTTCAAACTCTGGGTCTAACATACCTTTCATCGCAGATTCAATTTCTTCAATTGCTTTGTAAATAATACGGTGTAATCGAATATCTACATTTTCTAAATCTGCAGTACGTTTTGCATTTACATCAGGACGTACGTTGAACCCAATAATAATCGCATTAGATGCAGAAGCTAAAATTACATCAGACTCAGTAATCGCACCAGCGCCTGTGTGGATGATTTTAACTTTTACGCCTTCTACTTCAATTTTTTGTAATGAAGCAGCCATTGCTTCAACAGAACCTTGAACGTCTGCTTTTACAATTAGATTGATTTCTTTTACATTACCTTCTTGAATTTGAGCAAATAAATCTTCAAGAGATAATTTTGAGCTTTCGCTACGTTGTTGAAGAACTGCTTGTGAAGCACGTGCTTCACCAACTTGACGCGCACGCTTCTCATCAGCAAATACCATAAAACGGTCACCTGCTTGAGGAACTTCATTTAAACCAGTAATTTCAACTGGCATTGATGGACCAGCCTCTTTAATTCGACGACCTAAGTCATTTACCATCGCACGTACACGGCCAAATGAAGTTCCAACTACAATTGGATCTCCAACTTTTAATGTACCATTTTGAACTAATAAAGTTGCAACTGAACCTTTACCTTTATCTAATTCAGCTTCAATTACAGTACCTAGTGCTTTACGTGTAGGATTTGCTTTATATTCTTCCACTTCACTAACTAAAAGAATCATTTCAAGTAACTGATCAACACCGTTACCGTTTAATGCTGAAATAGGAACGAAGATTGTGTCTCCACCCCATGCTTCTGATACAATACCGTGTTCAGTTAATTCCTGCATTACGCGATCTGGGTTTGCAGATTCTTTATCCATTTTATTCACGGCAATAATAATAGGTACTTCTGCTGCTTTTGCGTGATTGATCGCTTCAACTGTTTGTGGCATAACACCGTCATCAGCTGCTACAACGATAATTGTAATATCAGTAACTTGTGCTCCACGTGCACGCATTGTAGTGAATGCGGCGTGACCAGGCGTATCTAAGAACGTAATTTTCTTTCCTTCGATTTCTACTTGGTAAGCACCGATATGTTGTGTAATTCCACCTGCTTCTCCAGCAGTTACCTTTGATTTACGAATATAGTCAAGTAAAGTTGTTTTACCGTGGTCAACGTGACCCATAATCGTTACAACTGGTGGACGTTCTTGTAGATTAGCTTCATCGTCAGCTTCATCAATAAAGCTTTCGAAGTCATTTTCATCAACAATAACTTCCTCTTCAACTTCAACTCCGTAGTCACTTGCTAATAATTCAATCGTGTCTTTATCAAGGTCTTGGTTAATTGTCGCCATAATGCCTAACATAAATAATTTTTTAATTAATTCTGATGGTTCTTTACCTAATTTTTTTGCAAGCTCAGATACTTTTAATGAACCTGAGAAGATAATTTTATTCGAAGTGTTCTCGGTTGAGTTATTTTTATGATTCATATTTTGGTTGCCTTTCTTTATCCCTGTCGTTTGTCGATCTTCAATTTGACTGCTTTGCTTTTGGCTATCAGTCTTTTTCTTTTTATTACTGTTCTTTTTTGATTTTTCTTTCGTATCTTCTAATTGATAGTCTACTTCATAATCAAGCTCTTCACTAGCTTCTACATTAAATGCAGGAATTACCTTAAAAGAAGATTTGGACACAGCTTTTTGGGGTTGCTTAATCTCTACAGACTTTGGTTGAAAACTCTTATTTAATTTTTCAACAATATCCTCTGCAATTGTGGCCATATGATTCTTTACTTCGATTTTTAAATCCTTGAGTCTTTCAATAATTTCCTTACTTGAAACATTTTGCTTTTTAGCATACTCATAAATTCTAATTTTCGTCATACGTTCACCCCCAGATTAGTCCATTAATTTAATAATGTCTGAAGTTTTGTTGCAAATCCATGATCAGTAATTGCAACGACCACTCGAGCGTCTTTCCCAATAGCGTGCCCTAATTCAAAACGATTTTCAACATAACAAAGTGGAGTATTGTAAAAAGTTGTCTTGTCTTTAATTTTCTTCGCGGTTAAATCGGAAGCATCCTTTGACAAAATAACTAGTTTTGCTCTTTTTTGTTGGACTTCTTTTACAACTAACTCTTCGCCTGAAACCACTTTACGAGCTCTAGCTGCAAGTCCTAATAAAGACAATCCTTTGTTTGTCATGCTTTTTCCTTTTCAATATAAGCTAAAAGTTCTTCATATAAACTAGCATCAATTTTAGCGTTTAATTGCTGTTCTAAAGTATTTTTTTGCTGCGCTTGTTTTACAACTTCAACAGATTTTGTTAAGTAAGCTCCACGACCTGATTTTTTTCCACTTGGATCAATGGATACTTCTCCTTCTTTAGAACGAACAATTCTGATTAATTCTTTTTTTGGTTTCATTTCTTGTGTTACAACACACTTACGTAAAGGAATTTTTCGATTCATGAGTTTACTCACTCCTCATTAAAGTCGTCAGCGTAAGCATCGAAATCATCATTAGATACAGTTACTTCTTGCGCTGGAGATGTATAGTCAATACCAATTTTATCTGCATCAGACTGTGATTTAATATCAATTTTCCAACCTGTTAAACGCGCAGCTAATCTAGCATTTTGACCTCTTTTTCCAATTGCAAGAGATAATTGGTGATCTGGTACTACTACTGTAGTTGCTTTTTCTTCTTCATTTACTAAAACTCTAATAACTTGAGATGGGCTTAATGCATTTGCAACAAATTCAACTGGATCTGAAGACCAACGTACAATATCAATTTTTTCACCTTTTAGTTCATTAACAATTGATTGTACACGTTGACCTTTTTGACCTACACAAGCACCTACTGGATCTAAATCAGGGTTGCTTGTATAAACTGAAATCTTAGAACGGTCACCTGCTTCACGCGCTACTGAACGAATTTCTACAACACCATCATAAATTTCAGGTACTTCTGTTTCAAATAAACGCTTTAATAATCCAGGGTGAGTACGTGATACAAAAATTTGTGGACCTTTTGATGTTTTTTCAACTTTTGTAACAAATACTTTAATGCGATCATGGATTCTATATTTCTCAGTTGGAATTTGTTCTGTTACAGGAAGTACTGCTTCAATTTTACCTAAGTTAACATAAATTGCGCGTGAATCGATACGTTGAACTGTACCTGTCATCATATCTTCTTGACGGTCAATATATTCTGAATAAATTACACCGCGTTCTGCTTCACGAACTCTTTGTGTTACTACTTGTTTAGCAGTAGTTGCAGCAACTCGTCCAAAGTCTTTAGGTGTTACTTCTAATTCAATGATATCTCCTACCATAAAGTTTGGATTATGTTGTTGTGCTTCTTCAACTGTAATTTCTAAACGTGTATCAAACACATTGCTTACTATTTCTTTTCTTGCGAAAACACGAATTGAACCGTTATGTAGGTTAAAATCAACTCGAACATTTTGTGCTTGATTAAAATTACGTTTATATGCTGAAATTAAAGCTGCTTCAATCGCTTCAATTACGACATCTTTACTAATTCCTTTTTCTCTTTCAATTATTTCTAATGCTGTTAATAACTCCGAACTCATTAAAAGTACCCCCTACTTAGAAAAACGTAACAGCAAGTCTTGCACTTGCGATTTTTGGTGTTGGAATTGTAATCATTTTTTTTCTTGTTTTAATTGTTAACTCTAACTGAACTTCCTCTGACGTGTATGAAATTAATTTCCCTTCAAATTTCTTTTCGTCAAGGATTGGTTCATAAGTTTTAATGAAAACTTGTTTTCCAATTGCTTTAATAAAATCTTGTTCTTTCTTTAAAGGACGTTCAGCACCTGGTGATGAAACATCTAAAAAATATAGGTTTTCAATTGGATCTTTTTCATCTAAGACTTCACTTAGTTTTTCACTTACGGCAGCACATTGCTCCAAATCAATTCCAGACTCACTATCTATAAATACTCGAAGGAACCAGTCTTTTCCTTCTTTTACGTATTCTACATCAACTAACTCTAATCCTAGTTGTTCAATTATTGGTTGTGCTAATTCTGATACAACCTCTGTGACCTTCTTACTCAAGAAGTATCCTCCTTCCAAACATTACAAGATGAAAATTCCCTGCTATTTAGCAGGGAAATTATCTTTAGTATTTCCAATTTACGCAATTATTGTAACTTAAAATTTAAGTTACAATAATTGCGAAAGAGATGAATTGGGTCATAAGGGTAATAAGAAAGAGCAGGTTGCCCCTGCTCTTCAAGAAAAATCCCGTGCTAAATTACATCTGTATCTACTATACCATAATTCCCAAGTTTTGCAAACTGTTAAAAGCCATCGAAAAGTGATAATTGGTTTTGATCTGGTAAGTTTTGTAAACAGCCTTGTTTATCTAAATACTCTAATACAGTTTTTGAAATTTTACTTCTTTGTTGTAAGTCTTCTTTCGAAAGGAATTCTCCGTCTTCTCTAGACGCAACAATATTTTTAGCCGCATTCGTTCCTAATCCAGGAATCGAATTAAACGGTGGAATTAATTTGTTACCATTTACTAAAAATTCATCTGCACTAGATCGATATAAATCCATTTTTTCAAATGAAAAACCTCTTTCACACATTTCCAATGCTAACTCTAGTACAGTCATTAAACTTCGCTCTTTTACTGATGCATCTAATCCTTTTATCGCAATTTCTTCTATTTTAGCTTTAATCGTACTTGGACCAGCAATCATCGCTTCGATATCGAAATCTTCAGCTCGTACTGTAAAATATGCAGCATAATAAAGAATTGGATGGTGAACTTTGAAATATGCAATTCGTACTGCCATCAAAACATATGCTGCAGCGTGGGCTTTTGGGAACATGTACTTAATTTTTTTACAAGAATCAATATACCAAGCAGGTACTTTATTATTCCTCATTTCTTCTTCCCACTCTGCTGGTACTCCCTTACCTTTACGAACAGATTCCATTATTTTAAATGCTAATGAAGGTTCTAATCCTTGATATATTAAATAAACCATGATGTCATCACGACAACCAATTACTTCAGAAAGTGTACAAGTTCCACTGTTAATTAATTCAGAAGCATTTCCTAGCCATACATCTGTACCATGTGATAAACCAGAAATTTGAACTAGTTCTGAGAAGGTAGATGGCTTCGTATCTTCCAACATTTGACGAACGAATTTTGTTCCGAATTCAGGAATTCCATAAGTACCTGTCTTACAGCCTATTTGTTCCCCTGAAACACCTAAAGGTTCTGGTCCAGCAAATATTTTCATAACTTCAGGGTCATCAGTTGGAATCGTTTTTGGATCGATTCCACTTAAGTCTTGAAGCATACGGATAACGGTAGGATCATCATGTCCAAGAATATCTAGTTTTAATAAATTATCATGGATTGAATGGAAATCAAAATGTGTCGTTTTCCATTCAGACTTTACATCATCAGCTGGGAACTGAATCGGTGAAAAATCATAAATGTCCATATAATCTGGAACTACAATAATTCCACCTGGATGTTGTCCAGTTGTTCTTTTTACACCTGTACATCCCATAGCTAATCGATCATATTCAGCACCACGTAAATTTAGATTATGATCATTTGCATATCCTCTTACATAACCGTATGCTGTCTTGTCAGCTACAGTACCGATTGTACCTGCACGATAGACATAGTCCTCACCAAAAAGTACTTTTGTATAGTTATGAGCAGTTGGTTGATATTCACCGCTGAAATTCAAATCGATGTCAGGAACCTTATCCCCTTTAAATCCAAGGAAGGTTTCGAAAGGGATATCATGACCATCTTTTTTATATGCAGTACCACATTTTGGACAATCTTTGTTCGGTAAATCGAATCCAGAACCTACTGATCCATCATTGAAAAACTCTGAGTGCTTACAATTTGGACAGACATAATGTGGAGGAAGTGGATTTACTTCCGTTATTTCTGTCATGGTCGCTACTAATGATGAACCTACAGATCCCCTTGAACCTACTAGATACCCATCATCTAATGATTTTTTTACGAGTTTATGCGAAATCAAGTAAATTACGGCAAAACCATGTCCAATAATACTTTTTAACTCTTTTTCAAGACGGGCTTCTACAAGTTCTGGTAATTGCTCTCCGTAAATAGATCTTGCCATTTGATAGCTCATATCACGAACTTCATCTTCGGCACCTTCAATTTTTGGAGTATATAAGTCATCTTTAATTGGTTTAATATCTTCAATTAAACTAGCAATTTTTTGAGTATTTGTAACGACTATTTCTTTTGCTTTTTCTTCTCCTAAAAATGCGAATGCAGATAGCATCTCATTGGTTGTCCTAAAATGAACGTCTGGTAATCGATGTCGATTTAATGGATTTGCTCCACCTTGAGAACCAACTAAAATTTTTCGATAAATTTGATCTTCTTTTTGTAAGTGATGAACATTACCAGTACCAACTACAATTTTCTCTACCTTCTCAGCCATTTTTACAAGCTTTGAAATTACTTCTCTTAAATGTTGTTCATTTCGAACAATTTCTAATTCCACTAAATGTAAAAGTGTCTCTGGCGGCAATACTTCGATATAATCATAAAACTCCATTAGCTTTTCTGCTTCTTCAGGAGATTTTTGTACACTTGCCTCAAAAACTTCACCTTTATCACATGCAGATCCGACTAATATTCCTTCGCGATGTTTCACTAATAATGATCTAGGAACCCTTGCAACTCGATGATGATAATGGATATGAGAATATGAAACAATTTTAAACAAGTTTTTTAATCCAGTTTCATTCGTAGCTAATAGTGTTGCATGTGATGGTCTTGCTCGTTTATAAGCATCGCCTTTCCCCATGTTATTATTTAGCTCATCATGATAATACATATCCTGCTCTGCTGCATCTTTTAGCATTTTTAGGAGTAAGAACCCAGTAGCCTCAGCATCGTAAATCGCTCTATGATGTTGTGTTAAGTTAATATCGAATTTTTTACAAAGTGTATTTAATCGAAAGTTTTTAAAATCTGGATATAAAGTTCTAGCTAATTCAAGCGTATCAATTACACCGTTATTTGTAATACCAATTTCATATTTTTTAAAGCCCATTTGAATAAAGCCCATATCAAATGAAGCATTATGAGCTACTAATATATCGTCACCCATCCACTCTTTAAACTCACGAAGTACCACATCAACATTTGGGGCATCTCTTACCATTTCGTCAGTAATTCCCGTCAATTCAATCGTAGTTGCAGATAGTGGATGATGTGGATTTGCAAATCGTTCAAATCGGTCAATGATTTCACCTTTATGAATCTTTACAGCAGCTAACTCGATGATCGTATCATAAACAGCAGAAAGACCTGTTGTCTCTACGTCAAATACAACATAGGTTGCTTCCTCTAATGAAATATGAGATGGATTATATGCTGTTGGTACACCATCATTTACTAAATTTATTTCAACGCCATATAGTATTTTTACACCGTGTTTTTTACCTGCTCCAAATGCTTCAGGGAAAGATTGAACAACTGCATGATCCGTTATTGCAATTGCTTCATGTCCAAACTTACCTGCTTGTTTGACTAAATCACCTGCTGAAACGACTGAATCCATTTGACTCATATGTGTATGAGCATGTAACTCAATTCTACGCTCTCCTTCTGGAGCTTCGTCCTTGCGTTCATCTGGTGTAATTTCATTTATATCATTTGCAATCATGACTAAATCACGTACAAATGTATCGTTTTGTACTGACCCTCTAACTTTTACCCACATACCCTTTTTAATTTTATTTAACATCGGGATATCTTCTTTATCTCTAGAGAACATTTTAACTAGTATTGAGCTAGTATAATCAGTAATTTTGAAAGTAATTAAAACACGGCCACTCTTAAGTTCACGAATTTCAGAATCGAATACATAGCCTTGGAGAACTACTCGTTTTTCTTCTTCAATGATTGAAGAGATTGTATTAATTTCAGTTTCCTTAATATAATATCCAACAACAAGAGGACCTTGAGGCTCATCTCCATCAGCTTCTTCAGCAGCCTCTTTCTTTTCTAATTCAACAAGTACTTCCATCGCTCGTTTGCGATCTTCTTCGGCTTTTTTCTCTAGAAACTCAGTTTTTTCTTCAACATTGTCTTTAATCGTATTCTCAAAAAACAACTTAGGAAAACCTACTTTTTGATATAAATCTTGCAGCTGAGGAACGTATCGATTTGTAAAAGCATTCTCTTCAATGAGACTATTTAAATCGATCATTACTTTATTATTTTCAACTGAAGGTAAGGCAGATTCAATATGTTGTAATATAGGGGATTTCGATTCAACAGATTGAATCATAAATGACCAATAATCAATTACTTTTTGTTCATCTATTTTTGGATTTTCTGTATTAATAACGACTGAAACCTCTGCTATATGTTTAAAAGTTCTTAATAAACTTGTTACAAATACTTGAAATGTTGCAAAAGGTAAAACATTATCTATTTTAAAAGTAAACTGCCATTTTTTTTCGCTTTTATTTACTTCAAGATTTACGATTTCCCCATTTTTAAAATACAGATCTCGCATATCTTCGGGAAATTGAAGCTGATCTAATAATAGCTGAAACCGCTCCTGACGTGTTTGTCCCATTTTTTCACCAACCTTATTAAAATTGCAGTATATGTGTAAAAAAATCGAAAGTACCTCCATAAATAAGAGGTACTTTTTATTTGTGTGCGATTCCCATAAGGTGTCGCTTCCACTTTTATTTTATTTTAACATATTTATTTCATTCACAAGGTTAGAAATTTCTACTTCTTTACTAACTTGTCCATCTCTTGTTTTAAGTTCTACAATTCCTTCTGCGGCTTTTTTACCAACAACTACACGTACAGGAATTCCGAAAAGATCTGCGTCTGCAAATTTTACGCCTACACGTTCATTTCGGTCATCTAATAATACATCTTGTCCAATCTCTTTTAACGTTTTATAAATATCGTCTGCTAAATTTACTTGCTCTTCATTCTTTGTATTTACAGTAATGACATGTACATCAAAAGGAGCTAGGTTTTTAGGCCAGACAATACCTTTCTCGTCATTATATTGCTCTACAATTGCAGCTAATGTACGAGATACACCAATTCCATAGCATCCCATAATGATCGGGTTCGACTTCCCATTTTCATCAAGGAATGTTGCATTCATAGACTCAGAATATTTTGTACCTAATTTAAATACATGACCTACTTCAATACCTTTTGCGAATGAAATAGTTCCTTTACCGTCTGGTGATAAGTCACCTTCTTGAATAAATCTTAAGTCTACGAAATCTTTAACATCATAGTCTCTATTTACAGTTACGTTAATGTAGTGATAACCTTCTTCATTTGCTCCACAGCAACCATTTACAATACCTTTAATTGCATTATCTGCTAATACTAATAAATCAGATTTTACTCCAATTGGACCTAGTGATCCTATTTCACAGTTCATTAGTTCTTTTACTTCTTCTTTAGAAGCAAGCTCTACTGTATGTGCACCTAAATAATTCTTTAATTTAATATCGTTGATTTCGTGGTCACCACGAGCAAGCACTAGTACAAAACTTTCATCTGCTTTGAAAATAATTGATTTAATGCTTTTTTCAATCGGTAAGTTTAAGAATTCAATTACTTCATCGATTGTTTTTTGATTTGGCGTTTCTACTTTTTGAACTTCTTCTAATTTCTCATCAGATGGCTCGTAATTCGTCATAACTGGTGCCATTTCAATATTTGCTGCATAGCTAGATTCATTAGAAAATGCGATTGTATCTTCACCAATATCAGATAACACCATGAATTCATGCGTATCTTTTCCACCCATCGCTCCTGAATCAGCAACAACCGCTCTGAAATTTAATCCACAACGAGTAAATACGTTGCTATAAGCCGTAAATAATCGATCATATACTTCATCCAAGCTTTCTTGTGATGCATGGAAAGAATATGCATCTTTCATTAAAAATTCACGCCCGCGAAGTAGTCCAAAACGAGGACGTTTTTCATCACGGAATTTGGATTGTACTTGGTAAAGTGTAATCGGTAATTTTTTATATGATTTTAATTCATCACGAATAATGGAAGTAACAACTTCTTCATGTGTTGCTCCTAATGCAAATCCTCTACCATGACGATCTCTTAAACGCATTAGTTCTGGACCAAAATTATCCCAACGACCTGATTCTTCCCATAATTCTTGCGCTTGCATTGATGGCATTAACATTTCCATCGCACCAGCATTATTCATTTCTTCTCGAACGATATTTGCAACTTTTTGAAGAACTTTATTACCTAAAGGTAAGAAGCTATAAATACCAGATGCATTTTGTCTAATAAAACCAGCTCTTAATAATAATTGATGGCTTTTTATATCTGCATCTGATGGTACTTCACGAAGAGTTGGACTATATACGATACTTTGTTTCAAAAGGATTCACCTCATATTTTTCTTTTATTCTTATATTCTTTTTAATAAATATTTTTAAAAATAGATTTTGTAATTGTTTTAAAAGCTACATCTATACAATACAAACAACATTTCTAAAAAGACCTTGTAAGATAACAATCCGCTCCCACTTAAAACGGGCTAATTGACAAACAATATGTCACTAAGCCCGTATTATAAGCAAGTAAGTCGCGGATTCTTTAAACAAAATTCATGAAATTACACGATTAAATTAAACAGAGCTTCTTATAAGAAAAATCTTTTAATATCGTTCCAAGTTACGATGATCATTAATAACATTAATAGCGCAAAACCAATAAAGTGAACGACACCTTCTTTTTGGCGATCTATTGGACGACCTCTTAATGCTTCTATTGCAAAAAATGTTAGTCTTCCTCCATCAAGAGCTGGTAATGGTAATAAATTCATAATACCAAGGTTAATACTTAAAAACGCTGCCCATTTCATTAAGTAGAAAATACCTGATTGTGCAGCTTGATCTGTTACTTGATAAATACCAACTGGACCCGAAAGATTATTGATTGAGAATTGACCAGATACTAAATGGCCAACTGCTAATACAATTTCTTTTGTCCACCCAACTGTTTCAGTTATACCATATTTAACCGAAGAAAAAACATTTTTTTCAACAGGTGCATATACACCGATTAAACCATTAACTTTATGATCGATAGTTTCTGATTTAGGTGTGATTGGAATCGAAATAACTTTGTTATCTCTTTTCACTTTAAATAATAATTCTTTACTTGGGCTTTCTCTAACAATTTTAACTACTTCTTCCCATTTTGAAACATCTTTATTATCAATTGATAAAACAATGT
The DNA here is from genome assembly GCF_002575105.1 of Bacillus sp. AFS053548. Taxonomy (NCBI): domain Bacteria; kingdom Bacillati; phylum Bacillota; class Bacilli; order Caryophanales; family Bacillaceae; genus Bacillus; species Bacillus sp. AFS053548. The sequence continues at coordinate 166,879 of NZ_NUHI01000026.1, forward strand.
CGCCTTCTTTTAGACCAGCAGTTTGTGCTGGACCTTTTGGAAGTAATTCACCAATTTTAGCATCATTTACGGGAGTTCCTTGAAGTAATCCCAATAATATAAAAATCACTAAAGCTAGAACAAAATTCATCATTGGGCCTGCAAAAATGGCAATCGCTCTTTTTCCTACAGATTTACTATTAAATTGTCGGTTATATGGAGCAATCTGGTGACCTTGTCCTTCACTATAAATGAACGCTTTTTCATTTACATTGAATTTTGATACGCCTTCAGTTCCTTCTTCAGTACCAATGATATCTAACTTATGCTCTAAATCTATTGAATCAACCTCAACAAAACGAAGATCTTGGAAACGATCAAACTGATCAACTACAATTTTAGTAACTTCCCCGATTGAGTTAAATTGTAAACCGATATGTGATCCAGGCTTTACTTGTACCATTTCTGGATCTTCTCCAGCGTAACGAACATAACCACCAAGCGGTAATAATCTTATTGTGTATGTAGTTTCATTTCGATAAAATGAGAAAACCTTTGGACCAAATCCAATCGCAAATTCTCTACATAATATACCAGCACGTTTTGCAAAATATAGATGTCCTAGTTCATGAAAAAATACAAGTGCGCCAAAAATTACAACAAACGCTATAACTGTATTCATCTAATTACCACCCTTACTTTATTAGTGATGAAACGAATTGCCTTGTTTGTTCATCAATGTTACGAATTTCTTCTAATGAAGGTTTACTTATTACATTGTGTTTTTCAAGAGCGTTTTCTATTAAATTCTCAATTTGTAAGAATGATATTTTATTCTGTAGAAAAGCAGCTACCGCTTCCTCATTTGCTGCATTTAATACAGTTGGTAAACTACCGCCAACTTTTCCTGCTTGATAAGCATAATCCAAACATTTAAATCTGTTAAAATCCATTTCTTGGAAATGAAGTGTCCCAAATTTAATTAAATCTAATGGCTTATGATTTTTAACTGGTTTTCTTGATGGATAGTTAAGTGCATAGGCGATTGGTACTCTCATATCAGGTGTTCCTAATTGTGCCATTACACTTCCGTCATCGAATTCAATCATAGAGTGAATAACACTTTCTCTATGAAGTACTACATCAATTTTTTCATATGGCATATTAAATAACCAATGTGCTTCTATCACTTCTAATCCTTTATTCATCATTGTAGCAGAATCAATTGTAATCTTTGCACCCATTGACCAATTTGGATGGTTTAACGCATCTTCAATTGTAACATCCTTTAATTGATCTCTTGTTTTATCTCTAAAACTACCACCTGAAGCTGTGATGATTAATTTATGTATTTCACTAGGGTTTTCACCATTTAAACATTGATAGATTGCTGAATGCTCACTATCTACTGGTAAAATTGAGACACCAAATTTTTCTGCTTCAGCCATTACAATATGACCAGCTGTTACTAATGTTTCTTTATTCGCTAATGCGATTGTTTTACCATTTTGAATTGCTTTCATAGTTGGAACTAAACCTACACTTCCAACAACAGCGTTAACAAGTATTGTACTTTCTTCATGTACTGCAACTTCGATCAGACCTGCTTCACCATATAAAACTTTGGTTTTCGAAGTGATCCCTAAGCTCGCCAGTTTTTCAGCTTCTTCTTTACCTGCAACTGAAACTAGTTTTGGGTTAAATTCTAAAATAATCTTATATAATTCATCAATATTTCTTCCAGCTGAACACGCGACTAATTCAAAATCATTTGATTGATTTCTAATAATATCGAGTGTTTGTATACCGATTGAACCAGTTGCTCCTAGTAAGCTGATTTTCTTCATTTTCATATGTCTCCTTAAATACAAAAACTAATACTATAACGCAAATAGTAAATAGACGATTGGCAATGTGAAAATGATACTATCAAATCTGTCTAAAATTCCACCATGACCAGGTAATAAATTTCCTGAGTCTTTAACACCGTAGTACCTTTTATATGCAGATTGTACGAGATCACCTAATTGACCAAAAATCGAAACAAGAACAGCTACTAGTACTAAATATAGTATTGAATGATTTAAAGTTAACATAATCGATAAAATTACTGCAACTACTACAGCACAAATAATTCCACCTATTGAACCTTCAATCGTTTTGTTAGGACTAATATCAGGCCAAAGTTTAGTTTTACCTGTGGCTTTCCCAATAAAATATGCACCTGAATCAGTTGCCCAAATTACGAATAATGGGAAGAAGAAGTAAGAAATTCCCATATTTCTCATTTCGTACATATAATGAAATCCGAATCCTACATATAAACTACTTAGTACTACAAAAGAAGTATCTTCAAAAGTAAATGTATTCTTTGTAATTACCGTATATGATAAAAGTAATAGGATTAGTACAATTGAAATTTCCGTTTTACCGATTTCTATAGGAAAAATCCTACTTGATAAATCATTTGGTGTAATCGCTACCCATGTTAAGATTAATCCAAGTACTGTTTGTGCACTAAATAAATTAAACTTTTTCATTCTAATCAATTCAAAATAACCGATTGTACCAAGTGCAAATACAAGTAATCCAAACGGCCATCTACCAAATATTACTAATCCTAAAAATAATGCTCCAGCTATAACTCCTGTTATAATACGCTGTTTCAAGTTCGTTCACCGCTTTCTTAAATACCACCATATCTTCTTGCTCGATTTTGATATTCTTTTACCGCATCAATTAAACACTCTTCGGTAAAATCGGGCCATAAAACATCTGTAAAATATAGTTCAGAATAAGCAATTTGCCAAAGCATAAAATTACTAATTCTTAATTCACCACTAGTTCTAATTAACAAATCTGGATCTTTAAAATCACTAGTCATTAAATATCGATTAAACAAGTCTTCATTAATTTCTTCTTTAATTATTTTATTATCCAATACATCTGAAGAAATCTTTTTAACTGCAGAAATAATTTCGTCTCTAGATCCATAATTTAGGGCAAAATTTAATACCATACCTGTATTATTTTTAGTTTCCTCTACTGCTCTTAATACTGCTTCTGTAGTATAGCTTGGTAATTGCTCTTTATTTCCAGTTAATCTTACCTGCACATTTTCTTCGATTAATTCAGGTAAAAATGTCCCTAGAAATTCTTGTGGTAACTTCATTAAGAATTCTACTTCAGTTTTAGGTCTTTTCCAATTCTCAGTTGAAAAAGCATATAACGTTAAAGTCTTTACACCTAATTTACTAGCAGTTCTTGCAATTTTTCGAACTACTTTCATTCCCTCATAGTGTCCCTTAACCCTTGGTAGTTTCCTCTTTTGTGCCCATCTACCATTACCATCCATTATTATTGCAACATGCTCAGGAATTACTCCGTCGACCCCATTTAATTGCGAACTTGGAGGTACATTTTTCTCTTCTTTATTTCTTTTAAAAAAAGAAATTAATTTAAACATCTTTAATCCTCCGTTTAAGTATATCTAATTAAAGCATTGAGTAAAAAAACCCCCTTAAACAGAGGGTCTTTTTACTCAAAGCGCTTAGTTTATTTAATTATAATGCAATAATGAAATTATGTAATAGCATAATGTGAAAAATTCATTATTTTTCTAAGCGCTAGTAAGATATACCTTGCAATGCAGTATTAAACTTCCATTATCTCTTTTTCTTTTTCTTTTGTGATTCCATCGATTTTTTCGATATGTGAATCTGTTTGTTTTTGAATGTCTTCTACAAGACCACGTAATTCATCTTCAGTAATTTCACCATTTTTTTCTGCTTTTTTCAGATCATCATTTGCATCACGGCGGATGTTACGCACTGCAACTTTAGCATCTTCAGCAGATTTTTTAACTACTTTTACTAAGTCGCGACGACGCTCTTCTGTTAATGGTGGGAAACTAATTCTAATTACAGTTCCATCATTTGAAGGATTTAAGCCTAAGTCAGCTTTTTGAATCGCCTTATCCATATCATTAATGACTGTTTTATCGTATGGAGTAATTAATAATAATCTTGCTTCTGGTACTGAAATATTTGCCATTTGATTGATTGGTGTTGGAGCACCATAATATTCAACTAAAACTCTATCTAAAATAGCTGGGTTTGCACGGCCAGCACGTACTGTTGCTAATTCTCTAGAGAAAGCAGAAACAGCTTTTGTCATTTTTTCTTTTGCTAAAGAAATGATTTGTTTAGACATTTTTATTTCCCCTTTACTATTGTTCCAATATTTTCGCCAAGTACGGCACGTTTAATATTACCTTCTTCCATAATTGAGAATACAATTAATGGAATATCATTGTCCATACATAAAGAAGATGCAGTTGAATCCATTACACCTAAACCTTCTTTTAATACGTCTAAATATGTAAGAGTTTCGTATTTTACAGCAGTTTTATCGATTGATGGGTCAGCTGTATATACTCCGTCTACATTATTTTTTGCCATTAAAATAACATCTGCTTCAATTTCAGCAGCACGTAATGCAGCAGTAGTATCAGTTGAGAAATAAGGATTTCCTGTACCAGCAGCAAAAATTACAACACGTTTTTTCTCTAAATGACGAATTGCTTTACGACGGATATATGGTTCTGCAACTTGACGCATTTCAATTGATGATTGTACACGAGATTGTACACCAAGTGTTTCAAGACTATCTTGAAGTGCTAATGAGTTCATTACAGTACCTAACATTCCCATGTAGTCAGCTGTAGCTCGGTCCATACCCATTTCGCTACCTGTCTTTCCACGCCAAATGTTACCAGCACCTACTACTACTGCAACTTCAACATCTAGTTCTGCAATTTCTTTCACTTGTTCAGCAATTGATTTAATAACTGATGGATTAATTCCAAATCCTTGTCCGCCTGCTAGTGCTTCACCACTAAGTTTTAATACTACGCGATTATACTTTGCTTTACTCATAATACCCTCCATTTACGTACATCTATGTATTTACGTTTCTTTAAAAAATAGGGAACACATAGTGTCCCCTATTTTCATTCAAAGTAACTAAATTAGTTACCTTTTACTTGATTCATTACTTCTTCAGCAAAATTATCTTCACGTTTTTCTAAGCCTTCTCCAACTTCATAACGAACGAATGATTTAACAGTTCCGTTAGCAGCTTTTACGAATTGACCTACTTTAACGTCTGGGTTTTTAACGAAAGATTGATCTAATAAGCAGATTTCTTCGAAGTATTTACCAATACGTCCTTCTACCATTTTAGCAACGATGTTTTCAGGTTTACCTTCGTTTAATGCTTGTTGAGTTAAAATTCCACGCTCATGCTCAACTTCTTCTTGAGAAACAGCATCACGAGAGATATATTTAGGGTTGATTGCAGCGATGTGCATAGATACGTCTTTAGCAACATCTTCTTTAGTTGTTCCTTCTACTACTGAAAGAACACCGATACGACCGCCACTGTGTAAGTAAGCACCAAATGCATCAGCATCTGTTTTAGCAACTAATTCAAAACGACGTAAAGAGAGTTTTTCTCCGATTTTAGCAATTGCATGGTTGATGAATGTTTCAACAGTTTCACCAGTTTCCATTGTTTGTGTTAAAGCTTCTTCAACAGTTGCAGGTTTGTTAGCAACGATATGTTTTGCAAGAACAGAACCTAATTCTTTGAAACCTTCGTTTTTCGCAACGAAATCAGTTTCAGAGTTTACTTCGATTAATACTGCATCGTTTCCAGCTACTTCAACGAAAGTTAAACCTTCAGCAGCGATACGGTCACCTTTTTTAGCAGCTTTTGCGATCCCTTTTTCACGAAGGTAGTCGATTGCTTTGTCCATGTTACCTTCAGTTTCAGTTAATGCTTTTTTGCAATCCATCATACCAGCGCCAGTTTTTTCACGTAATTCTTTTACCATTTGTGCAGTAATTGCCATGATATTTCATCTCCTATATGTAAGTTTATTTTATTCAATCGTTTTATAAGGTAAACAATTTTCGATTATTTTAACCTTAAAAAAAGGTGATAAAAGGCTAAAACCTCTTATCACCTTTCAATTTCTCATTAAGCAGTTGTTTCTTCGCCTTGTTTCGCTTCAAGAATCGCATCTGCCATTTTTGATGTAAGAAGTTTTACAGCTCTAATAGCATCGTCGTTTGCTGGGATAACGTGATCGATTTCATCTGGATCACAGTTAGTGTCAACAATACCGATGATAGGAATGTTTAACTTACGAGCTTCAGCAACAGCGATACGCTCTTTACGAGGATCAACTACGAATAATGCATCAGGAAGTTGCTTCATGTCTTTAATTCCGCCTAAGAATTTTTCAAGACGTTCTAATTCTTTTTTAAGTTGAATAACTTCTTTCTTAGGTAACACTTCAAAAGTGCCATCTTCTTGCATTCTTTCGATATCTTTTAAACGTTTAACACGTTTTTGGATTGTTTGGAAGTTTGTTAACGTTCCACCTAACCAACGTTGGTTAATGAAGTACATACCAGAACGGATTGCTTCATCTTTAATAGCTTCTTGAGCTTGTTTTTTAGTACCAACGAAAAGGATGTTTCCACCTTCAGCAGCGATACCTTTCATTACGTTGTAACACTCTTCAACCTTTTTAACTGTTTTTTGTAGGTCGATGATGTAGATACCGTTACGCTCAGTGAAGATGTAACGTTTCATTTTTGGGTTCCAACGGCGTGTTTGGTGACCGAAGTGAACACCAGCTTCTAATAATTGCTTCATAGAAATTACTGACATTTTATTTCCTCCTAATGGTTCTTTTTCCTCCGCTCACGTCTTCTTCTCCTATCACTCCCAAACTGGGTAGCACCAATAAGAAAATCGGCAAGCGTGTGTATTAACACCATGGACTACTATAGCATATACATCATTAATTATCAAGAGAAAACGAGAAATTATTGTCGAAGTTTCAACAATGGTGGCTTTTCCTTATCACTAAATAAATCCTTCTTCCATTTTCATCCATAGAAAGTTATTTTTAGATCATCGAACTGCTATTTTTCGAATTGGGGCTATTCTTCCATACGAAATGATTAACACTTGAAAGCAATAAATTAAGTGATTTAGAATTGAGAATTCACCTGTACCAACAATTGAATCTTTATCAGTATTGGGAATTTTTGTTAATTTATTCAACTTAATCGTATTCTTCTTCATAATTTAGTAAATAGTTAAATAAGAAATTGTCAATATAGTAAGTAATGTGAGGTTGATTCCCACTATACAAATATAAATAGTCTTAAAAAGCATTATACTAATCATTTCTAACTAGAATTAAAAATCCTAAATGAATTCAACGTAGAGTTTACAATGCTCCTATATATTATTTTTACTTAAAAGATCCCTTAATTTAAAAATAGATTTAGCGTGGATCTGAGAAACCCTAGAAGTCGATAAATTAATAATTGTTCCAATTTCAGTAAATGTTAATTCTTCATGATAATACAAACTTATTACTAACTGCTCTTTCTCATTTAATTCAGTTACAATCGTCTTGGCAAGCAACCTTATTTGTTCATCTTTCAGTAGCATTTCTTCTGGTGTTAATGTTTCATGATCTTTTATTGTATGAATAAAATTAACTTGTCCATCTCCAGCATCTTTGATTTGTTCATCAACAGACAACATATTTGAGAAAAACACATCATTTATGACATTAACAACTTCCATCGAAGAATAACCAGTATAAAGTGCTATTTCTTCAGGTGTAGCTTTTCGTTCAAGAGCCGGTTCTAACTTTTCAATTGCACATTCAATTTTTTTTGCTTTATCTCTAATTGATCTAGGTAACCAGTCTTCTTTACGTAGACCATCCAATATATTACCACCTATTCTAATTGAAGCATATGTTTCAAATTTTAAATCTCTTTTCGGGTCAAATTTCTCTAGTGCGTCATATAGGCCCATCATCGCTAAACTGTGTAAATCATCTCTGCTGACACTTGAAGGTAATCTTTGAGCTATACGATTTACTTGAAAGTGAACAAGTGGCATATAGATCTGCATTAACGCATCTCCGGCATTTAAATCACGATCTTCAATCCACATTTTCCAATAACTTTGTGAAACATTTTTTTGAACTTGCAACACGTCTTTCACCTCAGCGAATTACCATATTATGTTTAATACTTGATTGACAATTTGTTTTTAAATAGTGATTTTTGGTGTAAATTAATTTTTTAGGCAACATTTTAATAAAAGGAATTAAAACTTTACTCAAGTTTAATTCTTACTATTGAATATGCAGTTCCCAATTAAATATGTAATATCATGTCTCCCAAGGAGTCGAGTGAGCTACCTTTTCGTTCTAATCAAATAATCATCAAAGGAGATTACAATAAATCTAGAATCAATTCATCAAATTCTTCTTTTATTACTATTTAGCCTTTCAATTCCCCTATTATTAAACGGCTAAATAGTAATAAATATGAATCTATTAATTTTATTGAATATTCCTTACGAATCAATCCATTTCGCGTGCTTATGCCTCAAGTATGACAAAAACTCAATTGCTCTCATTTCTATCCTTTTAAAAATTATATTATTAAAACTCTTTAATTTATTCACCCATTCTTTAAAATAATGTGAAACTTTTTATAACACAATAAAAAAATATATTTTTTCATTTTTTTAAAATAATTGTTCCTATATTCCAGAAATCTATTTTTAATATAATAGATGTTTTTTTAAGATGATTTTAGTTTTACTTAATAAAGAACAAATTTAAACAGTACTAAATTCATTAATTTATACTAGTAAAAAAGTAACCTTTATTGAATATTGTTGTTCAGTAATTAACTTTTTACGTCAAAAATTTATTAAATTTAACGAGGTAGACATAAAAATTGGATTAAGACAAAAGAAAGTAGGGTAGATCTAGAAAACTTCCCTACTTACTTGTTATTTTACTTCTTTAACTTCGTCTTAAGGAGAGTATGTATCTAGAGTGGAAATAAACAGACATATACTAAAAACAACAATATATTTCAAAACAGCCAACAGTATAAAAGTAGAAAATACCATTACAATACTATTATCAAATTCACTCTAAAAATTGTATCCGAAAAAAACAAATAATTATTAAATTTTATCACTATAATCAAGTAAATATTTTTTAATCATACCATAATTTCCAATAGGAAATAGTCACTATTTATTTAATCCTTTTATTCCAATATAGAAATATGCAAAATTTTAAACATAATAAAGACAAAAAAACCTTTTCCCAATTATTCATTGAGAAAAGGTTTATACTTAATTTTATCTTTTAGTCTTCTTTATGAAGTGATTTTATTAATTAGTTAGATTTTAATTTCTCTAACTCTAATAAGAATTTGTCATTTAGTACTTTAATATAAGTACCTTTCATTCCTAGTGATCTTGACTCGATAACACCAGCACTTTCTAATTTACGTAGTGCATTTACGATAACAGATCTTGTAATTCCTACTCGGTCAGCAATTTTACTTGCTACTAATAAACCTTCATAGCCATTTAATTCTTCAAAAATATGTTCGATTGCTTCTAATTCGCTATAAGAAAGAGATGAAATAGCCATTTGTACAACAGCTTTACTTCTAGCTTCTTCTTCAATTTCTTCTGCTTTTTCACGTAGAATTTCCATACCTACTACTGTAGCGCCATATTCAGCTAAGATTAAATCATCATTTTCAAAATCATGATTAATACGAGCTAGAACAAGAGTACCTAAGCGCTCACCACCACCGATAATTGGTACAATAGTTGTTAAACCGCCAGAAAATAAATCTTTATTTTCAACTGGGAATGCAGTATGTTCACTATTGATGTCTATATTTGATGACGTTTCATTAATATTAAATAGGTTTTGTGTATATTCTTCAGGGAATTGGCGATCGCTGAACATTTTTTGCATACGCTCATTTTCGATTTTTTGGTGCAGACCGTAACCTAATAATTTCCCTTTACGACTTAAAATAAATACATTCGATTCAATAACTTCTTCTAATGTATCTGCCATTTCTTTAAAGTTAACTGGCTTCCCTGCAGATTGTTGTAATAACTTATTAATCTTTCTTGTTTTTTCTAATAATTGCATCTTTCTAAATGCCTCCTATTTAATTGTACGTTTCCTTTGAACTTCTTAGCAATCTCATGGCTGAATTCAAAATGTTCTTTAGCTAAATCATAAAATGAATTGACTTATATCTTTATCTTTTGCAATATTTGCGAGCTTTTCATTTACATATTGAGGTGTAATCATAATTGTTCCCATTTGAATTTCAGAAGCCTCAAACGATAGGTCTTCAAGAAGCTTTTCCATAATAGTATGCAATCTTCTTGCTCCTATATTGTCTGTAGTCTGATTAACTTCAAATGCTATTTCTGCTATTCTACGTATAGCATCGTCAGAAAATTCGATTTGTATACCTTCTGTAGACAATAAAGCTTTATATTGTTTAATAATTGAAAAATCAGGCTCAACTAAAATACGAACAAAATCTTCAACAGATAATTTCCCTAATTCTACACGAATTGGGAAGCGACCTTGTAATTCAGGTATTAAATCTGATGGTTTTGAAATATGAAATGCACCAGCTGCAATAAATAAGATATGATCCGTTTTAACCGGTCCATATTTTGTCACAACTGTACTTCCTTCAACGATTGGTAAGATATCTCTTTGTACTCCCTCTCTCGAAACATCTTGAGTAGAGTTTTGTTTGCTTGCAATCTTATCAATTTCATCAATGAAAATAATACCTAATTGCTCAGCCCTATAAACTGCTTCTTGAGCTACTTCATCCATATCGATTAATTTCTGAGCTTCTTCATTCGTTAAAATCTTACGAGCTTCTTTAACAGTAAGTTTTCTTTTTTTAGTTTTCTTTGGAAATAGACTCCCTAATGACTCCTGGAAGTTCATTCCCATTTGTTCCATTCCAGTTCCTTGCATAAAATCTAGCATCGGAGCTTGTTGTTGCTCTACTTCAATAGACACAAGTTCTTCTTCTAGTTTTCCAGATAATAGTTGAAATTCTATATTTCTTCTTTTAGATGTTAATTCTGTGTCATTCTCTTCTTGTTCAGCATTCGAGTTTTGTGAATCTTGATTAAAAAGCATCTCAAGTGGGTTTTTGAATGAAGCTTGTTTTTTCATACTTGGTGCTAGAAGTTTTACTAATCTTTGATTCGCATTTTTTTCAGCTTGATCTTTCACCTTATTCATACGCTCTTCTTTTACAATTCGAATAGAAGTTTGGACTAAATCACGAACCATTGATTCTACATCTCTACCAACGTATCCAACTTCTGTAAATTTAGTAGCTTCAATTTTAATAAATGGCGCGCCAACTAGTTTTGCCATCCTTCTAGCAATTTCAGTTTTACCAACACCAGTTGGACCAATCATTAAAATATTTTTTGGTGAAATTTCATCACGGAATGACTCTTCTAGTAAACTTCTACGATATCGATTTCTGAGTGCAATTGCTACTGCTTTTTTCGCTTGTTGCTGTCCAACAATATATTGATCAAGTTTTTCAACAATTTGACGAGGCGTGAAAGAAGTACTCATAATACACTCTCCTATTCTAATTCTTCTAAAATTATATTTCCGTTCGTATAAACACAAATATCACTTGCAGTTTTTAAACTAGCATATGCAATTTGTTTTGCTGAAAGATTTTCCCCTGCGTTTTCCTTTAGCGCACGGCCTGCTGCAAGGGCGTAATTCCCTCCAGAACCGATTGCAAGAATTCCATCGTCAGGCTCAATTACTTCACCAGTACCAGAAATTAATAATAATGAATTATGATCCATTACGATTAGCAATGCTTCAAGTTTATGTAATACTCGATCTGTTCTCCATTTTTTTGCTAATTCAACAGCAGCTCGTTGAATATTACCATTATATTCAACTAACTTGCCCTCAAAAAGTTCGAATAAAGTAAATGCATCTGCAACAGATCCTGCAAAGCCAGCTAAAACTTTTCCATTAAAAAGCTTTCTAACTTTTCTTGCAGTATGCTTCATTACTACTGCATTTCCAAAAGTTACTTGGCCATCACCAGCCATGGCACTTTTACCATCGTGTCTGATTGCGAAAATCGTTGTAGCATGAAAATTGGACATGTGAATCCTCCTTAGAAATGTCGATTAATTTCTAAAATTGAGCGAATTTATGCTCTAGGATGATGTAAATTGTATACTTTTTGTAATCTTTCCTTCGTTACATGTGTATAGATTTGAGTAGATGATAAATTCTCATGTCCAAGTAATTCTTGAACACTACGAATATCAGCACCGTTATCAAGCATATGCGTAGCAAAGGTATGCCTTAACATATGTGGATAGATTTTATTAGTCAACGAAGTATCTTTGATCATTTTTTCTAAAATACCACGGACACCTCTTGCCGTTAGTTTTGTACCACGGTGATTCAAAAAAAGATCGTCATTCATTTGCTTGTTAGCTACTATCAGTCTATTTCGGCCATCTTCTATATATGTATGAAGAGCTTTTTCTGCATAACTGCCAAAGGGAATATACCGCTGTTTATTCCCTTTGCCCGTTACTAAAATAGTCCCAATTTGAAAATCTATGTCTTTTAATTTCAAATTACAGCATTCGCTTACTCGGATTCCGGTAGCATATAGCAATTCTAAAAGAGCTTGATTTCTTTGTCCAAGTTCCGTATCTAGATCGCTAATCTTAAATAGTTTTTCAAGTTCTTCCTTGTATAAAAATCTTGGTATCATAGTTTCTTTTTTAGGAAGTGACGCTAATACAAAAGGATTCTCTTTTGCTTCATTTTCTCTCATAAGAAAACGATAGAAACTTCTTAAACAAGAAATATGCTTTGAGACTGTACGTCTTGATAGCTGTTTGTCATGCAAAGTTGTTAAATAGAGACGAACATCAGAATAAGTAACTGAAGAAAATGAAATAATGGATTGTTGCTCCATAAAAACTAGAAATTGTTCAACAATTTTTTTATAACTATTTAATGTGTATTGTGAAGAGTTTTTCTCTAATTGTAAATACTGAATGAATAATTGACACAATATTTTAATATTCAAGGTAATTTCTCCTCACAAGCCACTACATACTAACATATTAAGTAGCTATTTGCAATTTATTTTCTTAACATTCTACAAAATTCATAATTGATTCTAATGCACGGTTTGCATAAGCTTCATATCGTTCTTGTTTTCTTTTAATTTTGACATCAAGCCTAGGGAATAGTCCGAAATTAGCATTCATAGGTTGGAAGTGTTTCGCACTTGTTGTCGTTATATAATTAGCCATACTTCCAATTGCAGTTTCTGCTGGGAATACGACTAACTCTTTTTCCATTACGTATCTAGCTGCATTTATTCCCGCTACTAAACCAGATGCTGCAGATTCTACATAACCTTCCACTCCAGTCATTTGACCTGCAAAGAATAAATCTTCACGACCTTTAAAGCGATATGTTGCCTCTAATAGATTCGGTGAATTTATAAACGTATTTCGATGCATTACACCATATCTTACAATTTCAGCATTCTCTAGGCCAGGTATTAATTGTAAAACTTCTTTTTGAGGCCCCCATTTTAAATGCGTTTGGAATCCTACTATATTATATAAAGTTCCAGCACTGTCATCCTGACGTAGTTGGACAACTGCATACGGCATCTTACCAGTCTTTGGATCCTCTAGGCCTACTGGTTTCATTGGTCCAAATAATAATGTTTGCTTTCCACGTTTAGCCATTACTTCAACTGGCATACAGCCTTCAAAGAAAATCTCTTTTTCAAATTCTTTTAAAGGAACTGTTTCTGCTGTAGTTAATGCTTCATAAAAACGATCAAATTCCTCTTCTGTCATTGGACAATTTAAGTAAGCTGCTTCACCTTTATCATATCTTGATTTTAAATATACTTTATTTAAATCAATACTTTCTTTTTCTACTATTGGAGCCGCTGCATCATAAAAATAGAAATAATCTTCACCCGTTAATTCCTTCAATTGCTGTGATAATTCAGGTGATGTTAAAGGTCCTGTTGCGATAACTGTTGGTCCTTCAGGAATTTTAGTCATTTCTTCGTTATGCACTGTTACATTTGGATGATTTTTTACATATTCAGTTACACGGCTAGCAAACTCATGTCGGTCTACAGCTAACGCACCACCTGCTGGTACAGCACACTCATCAGCAGATCGAATTATAACTGAATCTAATCTTCTCATTTCCTCTTTTAATACACCAACAGCGTTCGTTAATGTATTCGCTCTTAGTGAATTACTACAAACTAATTCAGCAAACTTATCAGTATGATGAGCAGGTGTTTGTCTAACTGGTCTCATCTCGTATAAATGTACTTTAATTCCTCTTTTTGCGATTTGATAAGCAGCCTCGCTTCCTGCTAAACCTGCTCCAATTACATTAATAAATTGTTCTTTCATTGTTAACTCCTTCTACGCTGATTCAATCAAAATTACGTAATAATATTTTATAATTTTTTTCTTAAAGATTTCTTAATTAAAAGTTGATATGAAAAGTAAAAGTGAGCAAATTAATTGCTCACACTTGTATTTAGACAAAGTCCCATAAATTTGATTTTCAGACTGATGTCTGAAGTGAGTTAAATTAATTACTCACACTTGTTGATCCTCTTTGTAGTCACAAGATACACATTGAACTTGAATACCTTTTTTCATTTTCTTTTCAACTAGTAAGTTTTCACATTTCGGACAAGGTCTTGCAATTGGCTTATCCCATGATAAGAATTCACATTCTGGATAATTCGTACATCCGTAGAATATTCGATTCTTTTTCGATTTACGTTCAATTATATTCCCATCTTTACATGTAGGACATTTAACACCAATATCTTTTACGATTGCTTTTGTATTTCTGCAATCTGGAAAGTTTGAGCACGCCATAAACTTACCGTATCTGCCCATTTTAAATACCATTGGGCTTCCACATAATTCACAGTCTTCACCAGCAGGTTCATCTCTAATTTCAACTTTTTGCATTTCTTTCTCAGCTATTTCTAAGTGTTTCTCAAAACCTCTATAAAATTGATCGATGATTTGAATCCAGTTTACATTGCCGTCTTCAATTTTATCAAGGTCACCTTCCATTTGAACCGTAAACTCGATATTAATTACTTCTGGGAAAAACTCAACGACTAAATCAAATACTATTTGACCTAGTTCAGTAGGTACAAATCGTTTATTATCTAACGAAACATATCCACGTTTTTGAATCGTTTCTAAAGTTGGTACATAAGTTGATGGTCGACCAATCCCTACCTCTTCAAGCGTTTTTACTAATCTTGCTTCCGTGTAACGAGGAGGTGGTTGAGTAAAATGTTGTTCAGGTAATAGATCTTCTAATTTAACCTTTTCACCTTCAGCTAACGGTGGAAGGATACGATCTTTTTCTTCTGTGCCATCATCATTACTTTCTATATACACCTTCATAAAACCAGGGAATTTAACTACTGACCCATTAGCTCTAAATATTACATCATTATTAATTAAATCAACTTTAACCGTATCGAGTACTGCTGATGCCATCTGACTAGCAACAAATCGTTCCCATATTAATTTATAAAGTCGATATTGATCACGGCTTACATGTGCTTTGATTGTATCAGGCGAACGTAAAGTTTCTGTCGGTCTAATTGCTTCGTGTGCATCTTGTATTTTATCTGATTTCTTTTCACTTTTTTTATTTGTAGCAATAAAATCTGCACCATACGTATCAATTATATAAGATTTTGCTTCCTCAGCGGCAACATCGGATATTCTAGTCGAATCAGTTCTCATATATGTGATTAATCCGACCTGTCCTCCACTACCTAATGAAATTCCTTCATATAATTGCTGTGCAATCATCATCGTTTTCTTTGCACGCATATTTAATTTTCTAGCTGCTTCCTGCTGTAGTAAGGAAGTAGTAAAAGCAGTTGCTGGATTACGTTTACGTTCTTTTCTAGTAACACTTTGAACTTCAAAGTGATCACCTTTAATTTTTGATAAAACATTTTTCACGTCAGTTTCAGAATTCAATTCCAATTTTTTACCATTAACTCCGTAAAAAGAAGTATCAAATGTTTCTTTCTTTGTTAATGCTTTACTTTTAATTGTCCAGTATTCTTCAGGTTGGAAGATTTCAATCTCTTTTTCTCTTTCGATGATTAGTCTAAGAGCGACAGATTGAACTCGACCAGCACTTAAGCCCTTTTTCACTTTCTTCCATAGTAATGGGCTTATGTTATACCCTACTAAGCGATCTAGTACACGTCTTGCTTGCTGTGCGTCTACTAAATTCATATTAATTGGTCTAGGTTTTTTAAAAGACTCTTTAATAGCATCTTTTGTAATTTCATTAAACACTACACGACAATCCGATGATGTATCGATATTGAGTGTATTCGCAATATGCCATGCTATTGCTTCACCCTCGCGATCTGGATCGGCTGCTAGATAGATTTTTTTTGCTTTTTTCGCAGCAGATCTTAAATCCTTTAAAACTGGACCTTTTCCACGGATTGTTATGTATTTTGGGTTGTAATCGTTTTCTATTTCAATCCCCATCTGGCTTTTAGGTAGATCTCGAACATGTCCCATTGATGCGATTACTTTGAATTTTTTACCTAAGTACTTTTCTATTGTTTTAGCCTTTGAAGGGGACTCCACTATAACTAAATTTTCTGCCATCTTTTAAGCCTCCCGAGAGTTTCCTATTCATTACTCTCTGTATTCCTTATTTCTTTCTTTTATTCTTATGTATTCTCAAATAGATTCATAATAAGAAGAGTTCAATTTATATTTTTGATTTTCCTTCATACAATTTCAAATTGTATAGTTTATTCTATACATTAGTCAAATTTTATTTAGATATAAAATAACACAAGTCGCATTAGTATTGTCAATATTTTGTAATATAAACATATTTTTTTATTTTTTAGTATATTCCTAAAATTCCTCTAAAATATCATTTGTACATGTAATTAATTTCGCTCCATCCTGAATTAATCGATGATTTCCTTTATATTCTTCCATTATAATCGGACCTGGCACTGCAAATACCTCTCTATTATATTGAATTGCAAAATTTGCAGTAATCATCGTGCCGCTCTTCTCCTTAGCCTCTAAAACGATTAAACCTTTTGATAAACCAGCAATAATTCTATTTCTTCTAGGAAAATATCTTTTTTCCGGTCTAATATAATATGGATATTCGCTAATAACTAAATGATTTAAAGAAATTTCGTTAAATAAGTTACCGTTTTCTTTCGGATAAATATAGTCTAACCCACATCCGACAACTGCAATCGTTTTTCCGTTGTGAAAAATAGCTGAATGATGTGCAATCGAATCGCATCCGGATGCCATTCCACTTACAATAACACAATTTTCTCTTATCAGACCTAATATTAATGAATCACAAATAATTTTTGCAAATGAAGTTGGTTTTCTAGCTCCAATTATACTCAACATAAATTGTTTATTAAGGATATTTTGATTACCTTTCAAATATAAAACAAAGGGAGGGTCACATATTTCTCTTAACAAATCCGGGTATACATCATCATAAATTGTAATAATTTTAATATTTTTTTTATAGCTTTCTTTTAAAATATCAAAAATGGAAGTTGAATGAAGTTGATCATATAATTTTTCAGCTGCTTTCGAAGTCATTTGAAATGTAGTTTTAAATGTAGAGGGTGAATATTGATAGAGGTTTTCTAAATGTGGATCATAGAGAAGAATCTTCTTGATTGCCTGATAGTTTTCAAATAAAAAATGATGCAAATGAATAAGTCGAATTTTATTTTTCATGTATTCTCCTTTCTTCTAATAACAAGTAGCCTCCTAACGGAGGCTACTTGTTTTATTATTCTTATACTAAAGCTTCATGTGTCTTACATTGTTCATATAAGCCACGCTCTTTTAATACACCAATTAAAGTTTCGCCCATTACTGCTGGAGTAAGTGCAACTTTAATGCCACAGCTTTCCATTGTAGCCATTTTCTCTTTAGCAGTACCTTTACCGCCTGCGATGATTGCACCAGCATGTCCCATACGTTTACCTTCTGGAGCTGTTTGACCGCCAATGAATCCTACTACTGGTTTCGCCATATTAGCTTGTACCCACTCAGCAGCTTCTTCTTCTGCAGTTCCACCGATTTCACCAATCATAATAACTGCATAAGTTTCTGGATCTTCATTGAATGCTTTTAATACATCGATGAAGTTTGTTCCATTTACAGGGTCTCCACCAATACCTACAGCTGTAGATTGACCAATACCAGCTTGAGTTAATTGATGTACAGCCTCATAAGTTAATGTACCAGAACGTGATACGATTCCTACATGACCTTTTTTATGAATGTAACCAGGCATGATACCAATTTTACACTCATCTGGAGTGATTACACCAGGGCAGTTAGGACCAACTAATCTAGTCTTTTTGCCTTCCATGTACCTTTTAACATTTACCATATCAAGTACTGGAATACCTTCTGTAATACAAATCGCGATATCTAATTCTGCATCAACTGCTTCCATGATTGCATCAGCAGCAAATGCTGGTGGTACGTAGATTACAGATGCATTAGCACCAGTAGCTTCAACTGCATCTTTAACTGTATTGAATACAGGTACGCCAGCAATGTCAGTTCCACCTTTACCAGGAGTTACACCACCAACGATTTTAGTACCATACTCTAACATTTGAGTTGTATGGAATAAGCCTTGTGAACCAGTAATACCTTGTACAATGACTTTTGTATCTTTATTAATGAATACGCTCATTTTTATCCTCCCTTTCTTAGCCTACAAGTGCAACGATTTTTTCAGCGCCATCCGCCATTGAATCTGCTGCAACAATGTTTAAGCCTGACTCATTAAGAATCTTCTTACCTAATTCAACATTCGTTCCTTCTAAACGAACAACTAATGGTAAGTGTAAACCAACTTGTTTAGTTGCTTCGATTACACCTTCAGCAATAACATCACACTTCATGATGCCACCGAAGATATTAACGAAAATACCTTTAACATTTTGGTCAGAAAGGATGATTTTAAACGCTTCTGTAACTTTTTCAGCTGTAGCACCGCCCCCAACATCAAGGAAGTTAGCGGGATCTCCACCGTAGTGTTTAATGATATCCATTGTAGCCATTGCTAGACCAGCACCATTAACCATACATCCGATATTTCCGTATAAAGAAATATAGTTTAAGTCATACTTAGAAGCTTCGATTTCTTTTGGATCTTCTTCTTCTAAGTCACGGTAAGCTAAAATGTCTGCATGACGATATAAAGCATTTGAGTCAAAGTTTAACTTTGCATCTAATGCCATTACTTCTCCATCACCTGTAACTACTAATGGGTTAATTTCAGCGATTGAGCAATCTTTTTCGATAAACGCACTATATAAGCCCATCATGAACTTAACAGCTTTGTTTACTAAGTTGCTTGGAATGTTGATATTGAACGCAATACGACGAGCTTGGAAGCCTTGTAGACCTACTGCTGGATCAATATACTCTTTAAAGATTTTTTCAGGTGTTTTTTCAGCTACTTCTTCAATTTCAGTTCCACCTTCTTCAGAAGCCATTAATACAACTTGTGAAGTAGCGCGGTCTAAAACTAAACCAACATAATATTCTTTTTTAATATCGCAGCCTTCTTCGATAAGTAAGCGCTTAACTTCCTTACCTTCTGGTCCAGTTTGATGAGTAACTAATACTTTACCTAGAATTTCACTAGCATATGTATTTACTTCATCTAAATTTTTCGCTACTTTTACGCCACCCGCTTTACCGCGGCCACCAGCGTGAATTTGAGCTTTTACTACGCATACAGCTGTACCTAATTCTTTAGCTGCTTCTACTGCTTCTTCAACTGTGAATGCAACTTTACCATTTGGTACTTTTACGCCATAGCTTCGTAGGATTTCTTTCCCTTGATACTCATGGATATTCATGATCCATCCTCCCCTTTTAGAACAAGACAAATTAAAACACATACCTATTGTATCTCTTACAGAATATACTGTAAATACTTTAGTAGAAAAGAATTAAATATTCTATGTTTTTATATAGAAAACCCTTTCATATACAATAGTTAATGTAGTTTATCATATTACAATATTATTTTACCAATAATTTATCTTTATCCTTTAAAAATAGATTAACGACAATTAGTATCATTTTGATTTTAGGTTTACATCATTTCGATTCATTTAACTATTTAATACAAACTTAAAATGTTATGTAATTTTAAACGCCGTTAATCTAATATATTTTAGACCACTTCAGTAAATTGATGTAATCTAATTACCAATTATTTTTACAATCAAACTTTTTCTTTGATTGGTGCAAAGGATCTTCTATGTTCATTAATAATTCCATGCTCATCGATCGCTTTTAAATGTTCCTTAGTTCCATATCCCATATGCTTTTCAAATCCATAGTTCGGATGCTTTAAACTAAGTTCGCACATTAAAGAATCTCTTGTTTCTTTTGCAAGTACAGATGCAGCTGCTATACTGATGCTCGTTGCATCACCCTTAATGATTGATGTTTGAGAAATATCCAGCGGAAGTTTCATTGCATCAATTAATAAATGTTCAGGCGAATGAGTAAGTTGTTCGATCGCACGTCTCATCGCTAATTTAGTCGCTTCATAAATATTGATTTCATCTATTTCAGTTGAACTGGCCATACCAACCCCATAAGAAATTGCTTCATCCTTGATTCGCTTTACGAAATACTGTCGTTTTTCTTTAGATAATTTTTTGGAATCATCTAATCCAATTAGCTCAGTATTTTCCGCTAAAATTACTGCCGCTGCTACAACAGGACCAGCTAATGGACCTCTACCAACTTCATCTACTCCTGCAATTAACTTTATATTTTGGCTATAAAGATTCTGTTCATATTCCATCATTTTAAGGAATTTCTCTCTAGCTAAATCTCTTTTTTCTTGTTCTCTATACCATTTAGCTACTAGCTTTTGTACACCAATTCTTTGATCACTTTCAAATTCTTTTAAGAGTTCATTCGTTGGGTCAGTTAATTCACTTAGTATATTTTTTATTTCATCTATTTTCAGAGGCATAATTTTGAACTCCTTTTATAACGTGTTCTGTTTAGACCATAAAATTTCATTAAAAAAGAAGAAAGTACGCTTATTCTTGCGCACTTTCTTCTAATATTTCATCAGTTGTTACTTCAAGCATTGATGGATTTTCGAAAGTTAATCTTCCTAATTTCCCTGCTCTTAGCTCACGTAAAAATAAATCAGATGTTTTATCATAATCTATAATTCCGCCTGACATAAGTAATCCTCGTTTCTTTCCAATATGATCAAAAATATCAACGACTTCTTCAGAAAATAAAACTTCCTCATTCATGTCATATCTTTCTTTTAATACATTTGGATAAAACTCTCTTAAATATTTAATCGCGTAAATCATTACTTCTTGTAGGTTAATGATACTATCTTTTATTGCTCCTGTAGTAGCTAAACGAAGACCTACAAGTTGATCTTCAAATTTAGGCCATAATATACCCGGTGTATCAAGCAGTTCAATTTCTTTCCCTACTTTTATCCACTGCTGTGCTTGCGTTACGCCTGGACGGTCACCAGTTTTAGCAATATTTTTTCGTGCGAGCTTATTGATTAAGGTCGATTTTCCAACATTCGGGATCCCAACAATTAACGCTCTAATTGCGCGAGGTTTAATCCCTTTTGATCTCATTTTATCAAATTTCTCTTTTACAAGTATTTCACAGGAAGAAATTATCGCTTTTAACCCTTGTCCAGATGCTGCATCAATAGCAATTGCCATTACGCCTTGTTTTTCATAATGCGCTAACCATTGCTGAGTAATTCTTGGATCTGCTAAATCTGCTTTATTTAATAAAAGCAATCTTGGTTTATTTGAAATTATTTCATCGATCATTGGATTTCTAGAAGCTGCAGGTACCCTTGCATCCGCTAATTCAATTACAACATCAATTAATGATAGCTTTTCAGTAACTTGTCTTCTAGCTTTTGCCATATGGCCAGGAAACCATTGAATCGTCATGTTGCCACCTTCTTATACATTGAATAATCAAGATTAATTTGGCTTTTATTTCGCCATTTCAACCTCAGATAACGGCCAAAAAACAAAACTTGCTCGGCCTAAAATTTCTTTTTGACTAACTGTTCCGATAATACGACTATCTTTACTTAAACGACGATTATCACCTAAAACGAATACTTGTCCTTTAGGTACAGTTTTTCTACCCGTAATCTCTTCTAACTTAAAGTCTTCAGTTAGAGGACCATCTGTCGTTTCTTTTTTATATTCGTTCAAATATGGTTCTTTATACGGTTTACCGTTAACATATAGGACATCATTTCTATATTCTACTGTGTCACCAGGTAAGCCAATAACTCGTTTAATATAATCTTTTTCCTTTGTAGCATGGAAGACTACAATATCAAAACGTCTAGGTTCATGTAGTTTGTATACGATTTTATTTACAATCATTCTACTTTGATCCTGTAGTGTTGGCATCATTGAGATACCGTCAACTAAAACCGGTGTAAAAAGGAATGTTCGAATACCAAGTGCAAGTACAAGCGCAATAAAAATTGTTTTAACTAATTCCCAAATTCCACCACTATTGCTTTCTTTCAACCTAATCCCTCCATTTTATAACCATACGTTTTGCAGTTTTAACCAGTTAAGTTAATAACTTTATTTATGTATTCTATTTTACTTTTTATTATATCCATAATCTACAAATATTGGAAAAAAAGGAGCTTGTTTAATACAAGCTCCTTTCAAAAGACTATCGAAGTTCTTTAATTCTTGCTTTTTTACCAGTAAGTGCACGTAGGTAGTAAAGTTTAGCACGACGTACTTTACCGCGACGAACAACGTCTAATTTAGCAATTTTTGGAGTGTGAATTGGGAACGTACGTTCAACACCAACTCCGTAAGAAATTTTACGAACTGTGAAAGTTTCGCTAATTCCGCCACCACGACGTTTAATAACTACACCTTCGAATAATTGGATACGCTCACGAGTACCCTCAACAACTTTAACGTGAACTCGTACAGTATCACCAGGACGGAATGCTGGTAAGTCAGTTCTTAGTTGTTCTTTTGTAATTTCGTTGATTAAATTTTGCATAATGTATGCTCTCCTTTTCCAACCGATGCTCTTACAAGATTTAGTGACTCGCAGCGGAACACCGAGAATAAAGGCTTAAGTATTTACTCAAGCCACAAGTTATATTAACATATTCTATTAGTGCACGCAACTAGTTTTCTTGTTTTAATTCTTCTTTTACTTGATCCATCCATTTTGACTCTATTTCAGAAAGAGAGTAGTTTTCGAGTAAATCTGGACGACGCGTTATCGTTCGTTTAAAAGATTGTTTTGTTCGCCATTCTTCGATTTTCGCATGATTTCCTGATAATAAAACATCAGGTACTTTATGGCCTCTAAATTCGGCAGGTCTCGTGTAATGAGGATGCTCTAATAATCCTGTACTAAATGAATCTTCAATTTTTGAAGTAGTATTACCAAGTACCCCAGGTAATAAACGAACAACGCTATCAGCAATGACCATAGCACCAAGTTCTCCACCTGTTAATACATAATCCCCAATTGAGATTTCATCCGTCACTACATGTTCACGAATTCGTTCATCATAGCCTTCATAATGTCCACAAATAAAGATTAAGTGCTCCTCTTTTGCAAGCTCTTCAGCTTTACGTTGATTAAATCGCTCTCCTTGAGGGCATAGAAGGACTACCCTCGGCTTATTTTCACTTTTTGATACTAATTCATCAACTGCATCAAAAATCGGCTGTGGAGCTAGTACCATACCAGCGCCACCACCATATGGATAGTCATCAACATTTGAATGTTTATTCGTAGAGAAATCTCTAAAATTTACACAACGAAACTTAACAGCCTCTTTTTCTTGTGCTTTTTTTAAAATAGAAGAATTTAAAACTCCTTCAAACATTTCTGGGAAAAGAGTTAAAAAGTCTAATTTCATCATAATAGACCTTCCATTAATTCGATTTTAACTTTTTTATTCGCTACATCTATTTCTTTCACAATTTGCTCGATATAAGGAATAAGGGCATCTTTTTGACCTTTTCTTTGAATAACCCAAACATCGTTTGCACCTGGAGATAATATTTCTTTAATTTTTCCAATTTCTTCTCCATCAATTGTCTCAACAACACAACCTATAATTTCATGGTAATAGTACTCATTTTTATCTAGCTCGTGTAATTGATCTTCAGTAATCTTTAAAATCCCATTTTTAAGTGGTTCTACAGCGTTTAAAGACTCATACCCTTCAAATGTAAGTAAATCAAAATTTTTATGTACACGGTGACTTGTTATGATTAATTCATTTGGTGTCGATTCATTTTCTTTAAAGAAATATAATGTATTACCTTTTACGTAACGTTTTTCTGGAAAATCAGTTCTAGAAATAACACGAACCTCTCCTCGAACTCCATGTGTATTTACAATTTTTCCGACATTTAAATATTTTTTCATTCTTTTACCTCTATATTAAAATTTCTATGTTCATTTTTAGTTTGACCATTTCGATTGTATATATGTCTACCTGAGACCATAGGCGGTTAAAACAGCTTACCTAATACCAAGTATAGCATATCTTAAAATCATTAAAGCATCAAAAAAGCTACCACTTGCCCAAACGTCTTACATCTATTCATAAATAGGGACTAACACACCACATTTTATTGGCTTTCCCGTAAATCTCTGTAATGTTGAAAACGGCCCTTAGCTATAGCCAAGGACCGTTTTACATTACTGAATATCTAAGTGAATACGTTTTGCGTGTTCATTACTTGCTGCATATACAACCGTACGAATCGCTTTAGCAATTTTACCATGTTTGCCAATCACTCTACCAGCATCTTCAGGATTTACCTGTAAATGAAAGTATAGATTATTCTCATCTTCTTTAACTTGAAGTGAAATATCCTCTGGATGATCTACAAGACTTGAAACAATTGCATTTATGAGTGTATTCATCTTTTTTTCCATAATTACTTGCCGTTGCGAGCGTTGTGGAATTTCTCTAAGATACCAGCTTTAGAGAATAAGTTACGAACTGTATCAGATGGTTTAGCACCTGTTCCTAACCATTTTAATGCTGCTTCTTCGTTAATTTTGATTTCAGCTGGTTGAGCAACTGGATTGTAAGTTCCAATTTCCTCGATGAAACGTCCATCACGAGGAGAACGAGCGTCTGCTACTACTACACGGTAAAAAGGAGATTTTTTAGCTCCCATACGTTTTAAACGAATTTTAACTGCCATTTTTAAAGCACCTCCGAAAATATTTACAACGATTTATATATTATCAAAAACCAATACTGTTTGTAAAGTAAAATTTCTTAACAGCATAATTTTTTATTAAATGATGTTTAAATGCTGGAAAATTATACAAATAGGTTAGAATAAGCCCGGAAATTTAAAACCTTTCTTCTTCCCTTTTTGCATGCCGCCCATCATTTTCATCATTTTTTTCATTTCTTCAAACTGTTTTAATAAACGGTTTATTTCTTGTACAGGGCGACCAGAACCTCTAGCAATTCGCTTTCTGCGACTTGAGTTAATAATATCTGGTGTAAGCTTTTCCTGCTTTGTCATTGATTGAATAATTGCCTCTACATGAGCGATTTGTTTATCGTCAATTTGCACATCATTCAATCCTTTTATTTTGTTTGCACCTGGCATCATTTTTAAAATATCACCAAGTGGTCCCATTTTTTTAACTTGAGAAAGTTGGTCTAAGAAATCATCTAAAGTAAAAGATGCATTTCTTAATTTTTGTTCCATCTCTTTTGCTTTTTCTTGGTCTACGTTTTCTTGTGCCTTTTCAATTAAAGTAAGCACATCACCCATTCCTAGAATACGTGATGCCATTCGTTCTGGATGGAACGGCTCAATTGCATCTAGTTTTTCACCAAGTCCAACAAATTTAATTGGAGTATTCGTCACTGCACGAATTGATAATGCTGCACCACCACGAGTATCGCCATCAAGCTTCGTCAAAACGACTCCAGTTAAACCTAATTGATCATTAAAGCTTTGTGCCACATTGACTGCATCTTGTCCTGTCATTGCATCAACAACTAGGAAGATTTCTTCAGGTTTTGAAAGTTCTTTAATTTGTGCAAGTTCTTCCATTAAACCTTCGTCAATATGTAAACGACCTGCAGTATCAATTAGGACATAGTCATGATGTTCATCCTTAGCGTGTTGAATTGCTTGTTTCGCAATTTCAACCGGACTTACTTGATCACCTAATGAAAATACTGGCAAATCTATTTGTTTACCTAATGTTTGAAGCTGTTTAATCGCGGCAGGACGGTATATATCTGCTGCAACTAAAAGTGGCTTACGATTGTACTTTTTTCGAAGTAAATTCGCTAATTTACCTGTCGTTGTTGTTTTACCAGCACCTTGTAAACCAACCATCATAATAACAGTCGGCGGGCGATTTGCAACAGCAATTTTGCTTTGTTCTCCACCCATTAATGCCGTTAGTTCTTCTTGAACTACCTTTACAACATGTTGACCAGGCGTTAGGCTTTGTAATACTTCTTGTCCTACAGCTCGTTCAGAAACACGTTTCACAAAATCTTTAACAACTTTAAAGTTAACATCCGCCTCT
Organism: Bacillus sp. AFS053548; assembly: GCF_002575105.1. Classification (NCBI taxonomy): domain Bacteria; kingdom Bacillati; phylum Bacillota; class Bacilli; order Caryophanales; family Bacillaceae; genus Bacillus; species Bacillus sp. AFS053548. The sequence goes on from NZ_NUHI01000026.1 coordinate 193,588, forward strand.
AGTAAAGCAAGACGAACTTCTCTCATCATTTCCTTGACATCAGATTCAGATACTTTACCTTTGCCTCGAACCTTTTGTAATGTCTTTTGAAGTCGGTCGGCTAATCCTTCAAATGCCATAAAACCGTCCTCCTTATTATTCTAATTTCTCTAACGCATCGATCTCTCGAAGAAACTCGTCATCTACAACTTTACCTTTTTTAGCATAAGTTTTCAAATGATTTAAAAGTTCATTTCGTTGTTGAAATTTTTTTAGAAGTAATAATTTCTCTTCGTATTCTTCTAACATAGCTTCAGTACGTTTTATATTATCATAAACCGCCTGTCTACTAATGTTAAACTCTTCCGCAATCTCACCTAAAGAATAGTCATCTAAGTAATATAATGACATATAGCTTTGTTGTTTTGGAGTTAAAAGAGAATGATAAAAATCATATAGATAATTGATTCTCATCGTCTTATCTAACATTGTATGATCTGCCAAAACTATCACTCCTTTGTTAAGTGAATTGCCTTTACATATGCTAGTTTACCTAATACACAAATATCTGTCAAGTTTTTTACTTGACGATTAATAAAAATCAAAACAGCATAATTAAATTGAACTTTTATCCTAATTGTTTTAACTTAGCAAAGTTGAAATTCTCGTTATTTGTTAGTTAATTTCAACTGTGGGGTGCATCCTTTTTATGGGCCATCCCTGCATTCATCTTGGTCTTACTAATCTCTCTATTCACACAATTTTAAAAAAGTGGATATGTCTTTCAATTTAAAACATATCCACGTCATTTCATAATTTTTAAATTATGCTTCTTTATTCATTAAATCTCCAAATAGGCCATATACAAATTGTTCTGCTTGGAATGGTTGTAGGTCGTCCATTTGTTCTCCAAGTCCAACGAATTTAACTGGTACTTTTAGTTCGTTTCGGATTGCTAAAACAATACCACCTTTAGCCGTTCCATCTAGTTTCGTTAAAACGATACCAGAAACATTTGTAGCTTCGGAGAATGTTTTTGCTTGAACAAGTCCATTTTGGCCCGTTGTTGCATCAATTACTAGTAATACTTCGTGAGGTGCACCAGGTACTTCTCTAGCAATGACATTACGTACTTTTTCAAGTTCTTTCATTAAGTTTACTTTATTTTGTAGGCGACCAGCTGTGTCACAAAGTAAAACATCTACTTTACGAGCTTTTGCAGCTTGAACTGCATCATACATTACTGCAGCTGGATCTGATCCTTCACCTTGTTTAATTGTATCTACACCAACACGTTGACCCCATACTTCTAACTGTTCAATTGCTCCGGCTCTAAATGTGTCACCAGCAGCAAGTAGTACTTTTTTACCTTCAGTTTTTAGTTTATGAGCGATTTTACCAATTGAAGTTGTTTTTCCTACTCCGTTAACTCCAACAAATAAAACAACTGTTAAACCATCAGGATTTAAATTTAACTCGAATGAATCATCAGTTGAATCATCACCTTTATACAATTCAACTAATTTTTCAGAAATAATCTCTTGTACACCTTTTGGATCTTGAATATTTTTTCGTTTAACTTCAAATTTCAAGTCCTCTACTAATTCCATTACTGTGTTTACACCAACATCAGCCATAATTAGAATTTCTTCAAGTTCTTCAAAAAAATCTTCATCTACTTTACGGTATCTAGCAAATAAATCGTTTAACCCTTCTGTCAGGTTATTTCTTGATTTCTCTAATCCAGATTTAAATTTTTGAGTCACTGACTCCGTTTGCTTCGAGATTGTTTCTTTTAATTTCTTAAAAAAGCTCATAATTTCAATCCTTTCTAATTACCATTCGATAATAATGCTTCGCCTTCATCTAAACGAACTGATACTAGCGTAGAAACCCCGTATTCTTGCATTGTAACACCGTATAATACATCACATTCTTCCATTGTACCTTTACGGTGTGTAATAACAATAAATTGAGTTTGTTCACTAAAATATTTTAAGAATTTTGCAAATCGAGCTACATTGGCCTCATCAAGTGCCGCTTCAACCTCATCAAGTACACAGAAAGGTACTGGACGTACTTGCAAAATCGCAAAAAGTAGCGCGATTGCCGTAAGCGCTCGTTCGCCTCCTGATAATAAACCTAAATTTTGAAGCTTTTTACCTGGTGGCTGAGCAACAATATCCACACCTGTTAACAATAAATTTTCCTCATCTGTTAGAACTAAATCAGCTCTACCTCCACCAAACAACTGAGTAAAGACGACTTGGAATTTTTCACGAATTGCACTAAAACTTGTTTCAAAACGTTTTGTCATCTCTTCATCCATCTCACTAATTACATTGTAAAGTGTGATTTTTGCTTCATTTAAATCAGTTCTTTGTTCTTGAAGGAAATCATGACGTTCAGATACACGTTCATACTCATCAATTGCACCAATATTAACAGTTCCTAATTCCTCAATTGAACGCTTTAATAGTTTAACTCGTTTACTTGCATCATCAACTGTCATTTCTAGTGTATATTTCATTTTTGCCGCTTCGTAAGTAGTCATATACTTTACATTCAGTTGTTCAAGACGATTTTCAAGTTCTACATCAAGTCGATTACTATTTACTTCTTGCTGCTTTAGTAAATCAGAAAGTGACTTATATTGACGTTGCTTTTCACGTAATGATTGAACATAATCTTCTAGCTCTGTTTGATAAGCAATTCGTTGCTCTCGACGTTTCGAAATAATTTCTGTCGTTTTTGAAAATTCAATTCGAGTATCCGAAATTATTTTCTCGAGCTCTTCCTTACCATTTTCATTCGTCATAAGTTCACTTGATAAGAAGATGATTTTTTCTTTCGTTTCTTCAAGAATTTGCTTTTGTTTGATAGAATTTTCTTCAAACTGGCGGATTCTTTCGTTACTATAACTTAACTTTTGCTCTTCTTGTGCTAGAGAAATTTTCAGACTAGTTAACTTTGATTGTAATTCATCTTTAATTTCCTTTTGATTTAGTTTCCGCTCAGTTAATTCATTGATCTTTTGTTCTTTTGAAATGATCTCATTTTTCACATTAGCATTTAACGATGATAATTCCTCTAGACGGTCTTTAACTTTTAATAAATCACTTGCTGAACTTCCCATTTCTAAATCATAGATTGCTAAAGCATCGTTTATATTTTTTTCTTCAAATTCGATACTTTTTAGCTGTTCCATAATTGAAACAATTATTTGCTTAACCTTTTGAATTTCATCATTTAATGTTTGAGCTTTAGTAGAACTTTCTAGATTTGAAGCCTTAAGGATTTGAACCTCACTCTCAAGCGCGTTCGTCTTTTCTTGCATATCCTTTAGCTTTACGGTGATTTCTTCTAACTCTCGCTGTCTTCCTATAAGTGAAGAATTCGTTGTTCGGACAGCCCCACCAGTCATCGCTCCACCAGGATTAACTACATCACCCTCAAGCGTGACAAAGCGATAGCGATGTCCAACGAGTTTAGCCAGTTCATTAGCACCTTTTAAGTCTTGTGCGATTAAAACAGTTCCAAGTAAGTTTTGGATCACCTGCTCATACTCGCCTGAATAACTAACAAGTGATGATGCAACTCCAATAAAGGAAGAATTTCTTTTTAATCCTTCAATAACATTAGCGGGTACAAAACGCGCTTTAACAATATTCATTGGTAAAAATGTAGCTCGGCCTAATCGTTGTTGCTTTAAAAATTGAATTGCTCTTCTAGCATGCTCGTCATTTTCAACAACAATTTGTTGTGTAGCTGCACCTAGTGCAATTTCAATCGCAATTTCGTATTGTTTGTTTGTTGTAATTAGTTCAGCAATTGCACCTTTAATACCTTCTAATCTTGTGCCTCTTGCTTTCAATATTTCTTTAACACCTTGATTAAAACCAGCAAAATCTTCTTGAAGTTCTTCAAGTGTTTCTTTTCTTGATTTTGTTTGTTGAATAAACTGATAAGCTTTATTTAGTAATTCTTCTTTTTCCTTTAAAACTGTTGAGGTTTCATCATGTTGCTTATTCAAAGTTTCAAATTTTTCATTTAACTCTTTAAATGTTAAATCAAATTGTTCTTTCTCATTAAGCAATTCAGTTTTTCTATTCTGTAATTGCTCTCGTTGACGAATGTATTTTTCGTTTTCTAAATCTAATCGACTCGATTTTACTGAGTATTGTTGGCTTTGCTTTTCAAGCATCGTTTTTTCATTTTTAATCGATGCTTGATTATTTAAAAGCTCAATATAGTCAGATTTTATTAATTCGATTTGCTCTTCTATATCACCCTCATAAGATGTAATCTCATTTTGGATCTCAACAATATTTATTTTCGTTTTGTTTACATTTTGGCGAGAAAGTTTTTCTTGTTCTTTTTCTGTTTCGATTAATTTAGATGTCTCATTTATTTGTTTAGTAACTTCATCAATTTGTTTTCTTAATTGTTCAGATTGAGTTGAAGTATTTCTTTTTCGCTCCTTCATTAGCTCTTTCTGACCTTCATATTTTTCCAAGTTCTTCGTAACGGTTAATAAAACTTGCTGCAATTGATCGATTGATTCATCTATTGCATTTAATTTCTCTTGTAATTCGTGTTGTTTTGATTCTTCAGTCGAAATCTCTGTCGATAACGCAATCTCTAGATCAGAGTTTTGGGCAATTTCTAGTTTAAGTCCCTCCCATTTCTGGTGAAGCGATTCAATTTCGTATACTAAGAGAGCTGCCTCAACCTTTTCTAGCTCATCTCTATGTTCTATGTATTCCTTTGCAATTGAAGCTTGCATTCTTAATGGTTCAATTTGGGAACTTAATTCAAATAAAATATCATCAACTCGATTTAAGTTTTCTTGCGTTTCGAATAATTTTGCTTCAGCCTTTTTCTTTCGGTTTTTATACTTTAATACTCCAGCTGCTTCTTCAAAAATTCCTCTTCGTTCTTCTGGCTTACTGCTTAATATTTCTTCAACCTTCCCTTGAGAAATAATAGAGAATGCATCTCTTCCAAGCCCAGAATCCATAAATAAATCAACAATATCTTTTAATCGACAAGATTGTTTATTAATATAAAAATCACTATCTCCAGAACGGTAAACACGTCTGGTTACACTTACTTCACTATACTCAAGTGGTAATTGTTGATCTTCATTATCTAAAGTCAGCGTAACTTCTGCATAATTTAAAGGCTTTCTTCCATCACTACCAGCAAAAATGATATCCTCCATCTTCGCTCCTCGTAATGATTTGACTGACTGTTCGCCTAGAACCCATCTAATGGCATCTGTAATATTACTTTTACCACTTCCATTTGGTCCTACAACTGCTGTAACACCTTTTACAAAATCTATCGTAACTCGCTGAGCGAATGATTTAAATCCAATTATATCTAGTCGTTTGAGGAACAACTGAATTCCCCCTTTTTGATTTAATTATATACACAAAAACTCCCCCATAAAAGGGGGAGCAGACTGCCCGCCAAACGCTCGCTTTCTTCGTTTCTTCACCTGTCTAACGGTACTCTTTTCCGCCTTAGGGAACTTAAGCTCCTCAACAGGCTTCAACACTCAAGAGTCAAGCGCTTGCAATCAGTCTAAAAATCAAGTTTGTTCGTTTAATTGACAAGTTTCTACTAGATTTATTAGTTAATCTATTTACTTGACTCTTTTAATTTTAATAATGCTTCTTTAGCTGCTTGTTGCTCTGCTTCTTTTTTAGATCTACCACTACCGATTCCTAATGTTTCACCATTTAATAATACTTTTGAAACAAATTCTCGGTTATGAGCTGGTCCTTTTTCTTGAAGTATTTTATACTCAATTGAACCTGTGGAGTCTCTTTGTACATACTCTTGTAATTGACTTTTAAAATCCATCACATGCGAAAAAGCACCATCGTTTATTTTTGGAAATATATGAAGAGATAAGAAGTTAATAACTGTTTGTAATCCTTGGTCCAAATATAATGATCCAATGAATGCTTCAAAAACATCCGCAAGTAATGCTGGACGTGTTCGACCACCTGTCAATTCTTCTCCGCGACCAAGTAATATATATCGACCAAAATCTAATTCATTCGCAAATTTCACAAGTGATGGTTCACAAACGATTGCGGCACGTAATTTTGTTAACTCGCCTTCACTCATAGTAATATATTTTTGAAATAAATATTGTGAAACGGTAAGCTCTAAAACAGCATCCCCTAAATATTCTAATCTCTCATTATCTTCATATGGTTTTTTACGATGCTCATTCACATAGGATGAATGTGTAAACGCTTGAATTAGCAAGCCCTCATTATTAAACATAATATTTATTTGTTTTTGTAATTTTACAAAATTCTCTATTTCAACATCAGAAAGTTTATATTCTCTTACTCTTCTTGAATGCGGCATATTTACCTCCAACTAAAAAGCAGTTTGATATGCTGCTAAACCTACTAGTCAAGAAAATGATGAGAAGTCCCGTATAAAATACGGGACTTTTCTCATTACATGTTGCTCTCTATGTAGTTCACAACATCACCAACTGTGACGATTTTTTCAGCATCTTCGTCAGAAATTTCTAATTCAAACTCATCTTCTAATTGCATTACTAATTCAACTACGTCTAATGAGTCTGCGTCTAAATCTTCTTTGAAACGGCTTGTAATTTGGATCTCAGATTCTTCTACACCTAAACGGTCAACAATAATCTTTGATACGCGCTCTAATACATCTTGCATTATTATTCACCTCCCCCCAAAGATTGTCTACTTATGCATTATACATAAAAATGTGGCAAACGCCAAACTAATTCATTACAAGTCCACCATCAACATTGATTGTTTGTCCAGTAATGTATCTACTTGCATCCATTGCTAAGAATACTACTGCATTTGCAATATCTTCTGGTTGACCAAAAGATTGCAATGGAATATTCGATAACATTTGTGTTCTGATTTGCTCATTTAATTCATTTGTCATATCAGTTTCAATAAAACCAGGTGCAATTGCATTAACTGTAATATTTCTAGAAGCTAATTCCTTTGCTGCTGTTTTTGTTAAACCTAATACGCCAGCTTTTGCAGCTACATAGTTCATTTGTCCTGGATTACCAATTTGTCCAACAACTGAACTAATATTAATGATGCGGCCATTACGTTGACGAGTCATAAACTTCGCTGCTGCTTTGATACAATTGAATACGCCTTTTAAGTTTGTATCAATTACATCATCCCAATCAGCATCTTTCATACGTAATAAAAGACCGTCTCTTGTAATACCTGCGTTGTTTACTAGTATATCAATACTACCAAATTCATCAACAGTATTTTTTACTAATGCAGCAACTTCTTCACCATTTGATACATTTGCTTTATATGCAATAGCTTTAACTCCAAGAGCTGTAATTTCTTCTACAACTTTAAGAGCAGCCGCTTCATTCCCAGAATAATTAACAACTACATTCGCACCATTTTTTGCTAAAGATAATGCGATTGCTCGTCCGATACCTCGAGATCCACCTGTAACTAATGCAACTTTACCATTTAGCATGATTTAATTTCCTCCCATTCATTTAGAAATTGGTTTAATGTTTCAACATCATAAACATTTACTAATTTTGATGATGGAGAGATTGCTTTTACTAATCCAGTTAAAACTTTTCCAGGACCAATTTCAACGAATGTATCAACACCAAGGTCAACTAATTCTTGAATAGATTGGTTCCATTTTACCGGAGAATATAATTGATTAACTAATAATTCCTTAATTTCATTTGCATCTGTCACAACTTTAGCAGTAACATTTGAAATTAATGGCGTTACACAATCATTTACATTTATTTTACCAAGCTCGTTTTGGAATTCTTCGCTTGCAGGTTTCATTAAAGATGAGTGGAATGGACCACTTACTTTTAAAGGTAATACACGTTTAGCTCCAGCTTCTTTTAGTAAACCAGATGCAATTTGTACGCCTTCTGCATCTCCAGTAATAACTACTTGTGTAGGAGAATTATAATTTGCAATGCCTACAGAATGACCATTTTTATTCACTTCAGAAATAACTTCTTCAATTTTATCTGGAGCTAAAAATAATACAGCTGCCATAGCACCTTGTCCTACTGGTACAGCTTGCTCCATTAATTGACCACGTTTATGTACTAATCTAACACCGGCTTCAAATGTAATGCTATTTGCTGCTACCAGCGCTGTAAACTCACCTAAACTATGACCAGCGACAAAGTCTGGTTTAATTCCAGCTGATTTAATCTTCTCAAGCATAGCAATTGAAGTTGTTAAGATCGCTGGCTGTGCATGATATGTAGCAGTTAACTCTTCATCAGTTCCATTGAAAATAATTTCAGAAAGACTAAAACCAATTTGTTCGTTAGCAGTTTCAAAAATAGATCCACATTCATTATAGCTCTCAGCTACATCTTTACCCATTCCAACTTTTTGTGATCCTTGTCCAGGAAAAATAAACGCCACTTTACCCATTGGAGTGACCCCCTTATGCATTTGATTCGATTTTCTCCATATAATCACTTACTAGTTTTACAACATTATGTTCAACCATCGTTTGCGTTTGCTTAATTGCACTAAAAATACCCATAGCATCAGAACTTCCATGAGCCTTAATAACAGGTGATTTTAAGCCAAATAACGCTGCTCCACCATACTCAGAGTAATCCATTTTCTTTTTAACACCTTTTAAGTTTGGTTTTAATACAGCTGCTGCAAGCTTTGATGTAAAATTAGTAAGCATCGCTTCTTTAATTAATGAAAACATTGCAAGTGCAGTACCTTCAATCGCTTTTAAAGCTACATTTCCAGTATACCCGTCTGTAACTACTACATCTGCTACTGAGTTCATTAAGTCCCTAGCTTCAACATTTCCTATAAAATTCAAATTACTTTCTTTTAGTAACTGGAAAGTTTGTTTAGCAAGTTCATTACCTTTTTTATCTTCCGTACCGACATTTAGTAATCCTACAGTCGGATTATGTATACCTCTTACTTTTTGGGCATATACAGACCCCATAATCGCATATTGAAGTAAATGAGTTGCTTTTGCATCAACATTAGCACCTACATCTAGGAAAACAAAGCCTTTTCCATCTAAAGTAGGCATTGTTGGTGAAAGTGCAGGTCGTTCTACACCTTCCATGCGACCAACAACTAATAGTCCCGCTGTCATTAATGCTCCAGTATTTCCAGCAGAAATACATGCATCAGCATTACCTTCTTTTACTTGGTTTGCCATTAAGACCATAGAGGCATTCTTTTTTCTTCTAACCGCTCTAACTGGCTCTTCAGTTCCTTCAATTACTTCATCTGTATGGATAATCGTTATATTTTTATCATTCGTTAAGAATGGTTTAATTTTTGATTCATCACCAATTAAAGTAATATGTATATCATTCAATTTTTCAACTGCAAGCATCGCACCTTCAACGATTGCTTTTGGGGCATGATCTCCACCCATTGCATCGATCGCTAATTTCATCTTGTTCACTTCCTATTCTTCAATACTTCGGTGGTACATTTCGAACAAGCCATGGAATACATGTTCTTTTTCAACATAGCCATTGATATCAACTGTAGTACGCCTCGGATCTTCTTTTTGCGGTAAAACCTTTGCCTTCGCAATTACTCGATCATTTGTTTTTACTGGTTTAATAAAAACAAAATTTGATTTAGCTGTAAGAGCTAAATCATCATGAATAACTGCAACTGCTAAAGAATTAGCCTGGGCAAATAAGTGATGACCTCGGGCAATTCCATTTCTACTAAAAGTATGCTCTTCCTTAACGTCAAATATAGAAATGGCACTTTCGTTTAAATGAATATCAATAACTTCACCGATTATTTCATCTACTGGTAGTGATTTTACATCTTCTAATTGCTGAGTGGCAACATTTTTGATGCGTTCCCTTAACTCAGGAATAGATAATTCAAGACGATCAAGACGAATAGTTTGTATGCTCACAGATAATTGATTAGCTAAATCTTCATCTGTAATAAACGGATTTTCTTTTATAATTTTTTTTAACAATTCATGACGATCTTTTTTATTTCTTCTCATATTACATACCTCAACTACTAATTTGTGACCAGGTATTAAATACAGTTTATATTAAAAATCCATGTATTACAATAGTTTTTTGACAAACTTTTAATACCTAGTACTAATCTAATTTTTCTGAATTAAATAATCCCGTTCTGTCTAAGTACATTCTTAATCCTTGATATTCATTAGCTTTCCAAAATACATCTGAATTAACTAATAATGTTGCATCATTTCGAGCAACTTCTAATGCACGATAGTCATGTACCATATCAGCCATTTTAAATTCGGGCACACCACTTTGTTGTTTTCCAAAGAAATCTCCTGGTCCTCTAAGTTCTAAATCCTTTTCACTTAGCTCAAAACCATCGTTTGTTTCTGTCATGATTGTTAATCTTTCTTTTCCTACTTCACTTTTTGGATCGCCAACTAAAATACAATAAGATTGTTCTGAACCTCGTCCAACTCGTCCTCTTAGCTGATGTAATTGTGATAGTCCAAAGCGATCTGCATCATAAATAACCATCACAGTTGCATTTGGTACATTTACACCTACTTCTACAACTGTCGTTGATACTAATATTTGAACATCATTAGCTGCAAATGCCTTCATCACGTCATCCTTCTCTGTTGATGAAAGCTTTCCATGCATCAATCCAACCTTCGCCACATTTTGATAATGAAAAGATAGAACACTATGTAAATCTAATGCATTCTGAAGGTCTAATTTCTCTGACTCCTCGATCAGTGGACAGATTAGATATGCTTGTCGTCCATTTTTAATTTCTTTACCGATAAAATCTAAAACGCGATCAAACATTTCTTGTTTAACCCAATACGTTTCTATTTTTTTACGACCAGCCGGATATTCATCAATAATCGATACATCCATTTCACCAAAAGCTGTTATTGCTAAAGTTCTTGGGATTGGAGTTGCTGTCATAAATAAAACATCAGGGAAATAACCTTTTTCTCTTAAAACTCTTCTTTGACCAACACCAAATCGATGTTGTTCATCTGTTATAACAATGCCTAATTTATTAAATTGAACCTCATCTTGAATTAATGCATGGGTACCGACTAAAATATGTACCTCACCGTTTTTTAATCGTTCTAGGATTTCACGACGCTTTTTACCTTTTACAGAACTTGTAAGAAGCTCAACATTTACTTCTGTATGTTGTAGCATTTTGGCTAAAGATTCAAAATGTTGCTCAGCTAAAATTTCTGTAGGCACCATTAATGCACCTTGATAACCATTAAGTGTACATGCATATAATGCAATGGTAGCGACAACGGTTTTTCCCGACCCAACATCACCTTGTAATAAGCGATTCATTCGATAAGGACTTTCTAAATCTGTGAATATTTCTTGTACAACTCTATTTTGAGCTGATGTCAGAGGAAATGGTAAGGATTGGATTAGTTGTTGAATTTTTTCAATGTTTAATGTTTTTGGGATGCCTTTTGATTGATTACGCTGAATTTTGCGAAGTGCTTGCATTTTTAGTTGAAAAAGAAAAAACTCTTCATAAACAAAGCTTCTTCTAGCTTGTTTTAGACTATTCGCATCAATTGGGTGGTGAAGTAATCTCATTGTTTCTGAACGATTTAAAAGTTTATATTTTTGAATTAGTTCGTTTGGCACTAAGTCATTTATTAAATGTCCATATTTTTTAAAAGACTGCTCAACAAATTTACGCATTGTTTTTATAGACATTTTCCCCTTAATTGAATAGACAGGCTCAATTTCGTGACTATTCGTACGAGACCCAAATACAAGGTCTGATAATGAAATGGTTTGTTTATGTTGATCCCACTTGCCAGAAACAGTTACATGCTCATTTAAGTTTAGCTTTGTTTTAAAATACGGTCGATTAAAACAAATAACAGTAATTAAGTATCGATCAACTAAAAGTCGAAATGTTAGTCGTGATTTATTTTTGCCAAAAAATTGAAGAAGAGGAGCGCTATGAACAATCCCCTCGACAGTCACGCGCTCTTCATGCTTCACTTCTGATAAATCCTTATTTCGAAAATCCTCATATCGATACGGTAAATATTCGATTAAGTCATTTATAGTAAAAATACCCATATCATTTAATTGTGTTTCAGTTTCCTCACCGACACCACTTAATACAGATACTTTTTGTTCAAGTTCAATACTCACTATTTTTTTAGCGAAACACCAAATATTTTTGCTTCCAATTCACGTCCTGTTGGCGTTGCCGCTAGTCCTCCTTCTGCAGTTTCTCTTAGCGCAGATGGCATTGTTTGTCCAATTCGATACATAGCATCAATTACTTCGTCACATGGAATTCGACTTGTAATACCTGCTAATGCCATATCTGCTGCTACCATTGCGTTAGCAGCACCCATTGCGTTTCGCTTAACACATGGAACTTCGACTAAACCTGCAACCGGGTCACATACTAAACCAAGCATATTTTTTAATGTAATGGCAAATGCTTCAGCACTTTGACTTGGAGTACCACCAGCCATTTCAACGATCGCAGCTGCTGCCATACCACTTGCAGAGCCTACTTCCGCTTGACAGCCCCCTGCAGCACCTGAAATTGATGCATTATTAGCTACAACAAAACCGAAAGCACCAGATGCAAATAAGAACTCAATCATTTGCATTCGAGTAGGATTTAATTTCTCTTTTACTGCAAAAAGAGTTCCAGGAACTACTCCAGCTGAACCTGCTGTAGGAGTTGCACAAATCGTACCCATTGCAGCATTTACTTCATTTGTAGCAACCGCTTTACTAACAGCATCTAAAAGTAAATGGCCTGAAAGGAAATTACCTTTTGCAATGTAATTTTGAAGTAATACAGCGTCCCCTCCTGTTAAACCTGTTGGCGAGTGAACACCTGCAAGACCTCTTTCAACTGCCTTTTCCATAACAACAAGATTTTGCTCCATTTTACCAATAATCTCTTCACGGCTTCTTCCTGTAAAAAACATCTCTTGTTGGATCATTATTTCTGAAATTTTAACATTTTTTGATTCAGCTAATTCAACTAATTCAGCAACATTTTTAAACATTTAAATTCCCCCTCTCCTTAATCAACCATTTTCGTAACGCGAATGATATGTGGTAAAGATTCAATTTCTTTAATAATTTTTTCATCTAGATCTTGGTCGACCTCAATTGCCATCAAAGCAATTTGTCCGACTTCTTTACGTGAAACTTCCATATGGCCAATATTTACAGAATATTTCATTAGGACATTTGTTACACCAGCAATCGAACCAAAACGGTCATTATGAACAACAAGGATTGCAGGATAATTACCCGAAAGTTTAAGTTCAAATCCATTCAATTCAATAATTTCAATCTTTCCACCACCGATTGAAATTCCCACTAATTCAAATGGTTGGTCATCATCGAGAATTGAAATTTTCACTGTATTTGGATGCTCCGTTACTGCATCTTCTTCAACGAAATCAATTGACATCCCTTTTGATTGTGCAATATTTAATGATTCTGGAATACGCTCATCGAACGTATCAAAATCCAATAGTCCACCAATAAGCGCAACATCTGTACCATGTCCACGATATGTTTTAGCAAATGAACCATATAATGAAATCAAAATCTTTTTTGGTTCTTTTCCATAAAGATTTCTTGCTACACGACCAATTTTAGCCGCTCCCGCTGTATGTGAACTAGAAGGGCCAATCATAATTGGACCAATTATGTCAAAAACACTTTTATATTTCATTACGTTTCCCCCAATACGTTATTGTAAAAGCGTATTATATTTAGTTTTTGTTTTGTTACAACAAATCATTTATATAAAAAGTTGGTATTATGGACAAAACAATGTCCACCTTATAGTGTAATACGAAATTCTACAGAGTTCTACGTTATTTTACATTAGTCTTTAAATAAAGTACAAAAAAAAAGAAGAAGTGATCACACTTCCTCTTTTATCTTGCTATATTTTATCTTATTCAATTGAAAAAATATATGAATATAAAGGCTGATTTCCGTTATGAACTTCAACTTCTAAATGATCAAAGCTCTCTTCGGCAAATTCAACTAATTTTGAAATTTCTTGATCTGATACATCTTGGCCATATAAGATTGTTAATATTTCAGAATCTTCATCAATCATATCTTGTAATAATTTCTTTGCTGCCTCTAATTGATTTGCGTCTGTTGTAACAATTTTACTTTCAAGGATTCCCATGAAATGATCTTTTGTTATTTCTACACCATCAATTTCAGTATCTCGAACCGCATAAGTTATTTGACCTGTTTTAACTGTCTTTAATGCATCTTGCATTCCTGATTTATTTTCATCTAATGATGCAGTAGGATTAAATGATAATAAAGCTGACATACCTTGAGGTACTGTTTTAGACGTTACAACTGCCACATTACATTCTGTAACAGATGCAGCTTGCTCAGCAGCCATCACGATATTTCCGTTGTTAGGAAGTACAATAACATTTTCTGCGTTGCATTGTTCAATCGCTTTTACAATGTCTTCTGTACTAGGATTCATTGTTTGACCGCCTTCAATTACAACAGTTGCCCCAATACTTTCAAATAATGCCTTAATCCCTGATCCCATAGCTACCGTAACGATACCAAATTCTTGTTTTTCAGTAGATGGTGTTGACTCATTTTTAGAAGGAGATTCATTTGAAACCTCTTCATGTAGTAAGTTAGTATGTTGTTCGCGCATATTTTCAGCTTTTAGTTTTAAAAAGCTTCCAAATCGTTGACCTAAATTAAATACTTCCCCAGGGTACTCAGCATGAATATGAACTTTTACAATTTCATCATCAGCAACTACTAATAAAGAATCACCCCATGCACTTAGCTCTTTACGGAAAGTGTCTATGTCAAAAGGATGTTTATTTAATTTATCTTTTTCAAATCGCACCATAAATTCAGTACAGTATCCGTAAACAATGTCTTCAGTATTTAACATACTTTGTACATTTCGATGTTCTGCTTCAACAAGTTCCTCAAGTGAAAGAGTCGCTTCAGCACCTTCTAGGGAAATTTCTTCACCTTTTAATGATGCTAAGAATCCTTCATAGACTAGTACTAAACCTTGACCTCCGCTATCGACTACACCAACTTGTTTTAACACAGGCAGTAAGTCTGGCGTACGGTTTAATGATGCATTTGCTTCAATAATTGTTTCCTCAAGAAAAGGAATAAATTCTTCATGTGTTTTTGCTATGACAACTGCTTTTTTTGCTGTTTCTCGTGCAACTGTTAAAATTGTTCCTTCAATAGGCTTCATAACAGCTTTATAAGCAGTTTCTACCCCTGCTTCTAATGCTAAAGCAAAATCAGTTGTTGAAATTGTATCCTTTGATTCAATTGATTTAGAAAAACCTCTAAATAATTGAGAAAGGATTACACCAGAATTTCCACGCGCCCCCATCAATAAGCCCTTTGCAAAGCTTTGACCAACTTTCCCTACATGACTATTTGGTTTTTCTTTTACTTCCTTTGATCCAGAAGTAATAGAAAGATTCATATTTGTTCCAGTATCACCATCTGGTACTGGGAATACATTTAATGAATCTACAAATTTTACATTTTTCGTTAAGTTATTTGCACCTTGAATCACCATATCTGCAAATAATTTACCGTCAATACGTTTTATCGACACAAATTCTCCTCCTTAATGCGTCTTTACAGGTTAGCTACTTTCACACCTTGAACAAAAATATTAACTGAGTCAACTGACAAGCCTAATGTTTGATCAAGAGTATACTTCACTTTATTTTGTACGTTATTAGCAACTTCAGAAATCTTCGTACCATAGCTTACAATTATGTACATATCGATATTAACGTCCTCACCTACTTGGCGAACAATAACACCTTTTGTAAAGTTATCTTTTTTTAGGATTTCTGTAAGACCATCCTTAATTTGTTTCTTAGAAGCCATTCCAACAATACCGTAACAATCAATGGCAGCTCCACCAGCAATTGTAGCGATCACATCTGTACCAATCTCGATTGTTCCATATTGAGTTTTCATTTCTAATGACATAATTTGGTCCCCCTTATTGGATAATCCAAGTATAGTTAGTTATACTACTTACTTATTATTGTATACCTTTTTCCAAAATAATTCTATTGACTCACTACTATTATTAGCATTTCAATAATATTCATGGTTAATTATAGAAAATACAATTTTTACTGAATTTCTTTTCAATAAGTCTGGAGGCCCCTCTTTAATAATTAGTATATCATACATTTCGATGTCAAGGTTTTTTTCTTGAACAACTTACCAATAACTGTTGCATTAAGCAGAGCGGTATGATAAATTATAGTAGTGTTTGAATGAAAATAATCATTGAAATGTTATTCCGTTTTTTGTTAGGAGGGAAATAGATGGCTCGTGTTTGTGTAATCACAGGAAGAAAGTCTCGTTCTGGTAACAGTCGCTCTCACGCTATGAATGCTTCAAAACGTACTTGGGGTGCTAACCTTCAAAAAGTTCGTATTTTAGTAAACGGTAAACCAAAGCGTGTTTACGTTTCAGCGAGAGCTTTAAAATCAGGTAAAATTGAGCGCGTTTAATTTATTAACGTACTAAAAAGCATAGCGACCCGCTATGCTTTTTTACTTTTTTTTATGATGCCTGTTGCCTCTAACAAAAAAACTCTACTCCAATTAAGCTAAGCGTCTTTTTTAAATGTACTCAGCATGGCGCGAACAAGTCCGCCAAGAAATCTAGGTAATTTAATCGTATAAAATCTCATGCTTTCCCTCCTACAAGCTTTCTAGCATTTTTAAGGAAAAGATTAATCCTATTACATTCTACTTGCGATGAGCGAAAACTATGACATGAAATTGTTAATCTTTGCTCCTTACTACTAATGCTATGCCTTCGCTAAATGAAATAGACCCTTCACTCTCTAGCAGTTCATTGCTTACACATAGTGATGATCCAATCTCCAATAAATGATTAGTTAGTGGATATTTAAAGCCCTTTAAAGTTAAATTTTCTACTTTAGCACCTAAAGAAAAAAAGGATACGTATTTAAAATGCTGCAGTTTACTAATGAAATGGGTACCTTCCTGAATGACATATATTACGTTATATTCATCCACGATTTTTATTGGAACACCAGAATTCATAAATTTTATTAATAATGACATACTGCCAAATTCATGATCTAAACGTTTTCCGGTTACACAATGGATAAAAATTTTTTTTGGTTTTTGTTTAATTGCCCATTGAATAGCAAGTTCTAAATCTGTTTCATCTTTTTCAGGGGGATAAATAAAAACATTTGGGACAAGCCTTTTTATCTTTTCTAAATTCTCATCGCTTAAAGAATCAAAATCACCGAATATTGCCTCTGGAATTAATCCTTCTTCAATTAAGTAATGAGCTCCATTATCTACGCCAATCAGTAACTGATTTTCGTCTTTCTGAGTAATTTCAGTAATTGTATTCGATTTCGGTCCTGCACCTACAATATGTATAATCAACTTTTTTTCCACCTTTAAAAAAATGCAATCGAATGTCGATTGCATTTTTTGTTTCATAATTAGATTTTCAATGCAATTTTAGATGATCACATTATCCTCTAATTTTCTCTATAGCTTCTTTTCTGTCTTCCTTATTATAAACTGCTGAACCGGCTACTAATACGGTAGCACCTGCTTCTATACAAATTTTAGCCGTATGCTCGTCAACGCCACCATCTATTTCGATTTCAACTGATAAATTGCGTTCTTTAATCAAATTAGCAACTTGTTTAATTTTAGGAACAACTGAATGAATGAATTTCTGTCCGCCAAAGCCAGGATTTACTGTCATTAAAAGGACCATGTCGACATCATCAATAATCTGTTCAATTGTTGAAACTGGAGTAGCTGGATTAAGAACTACACCTGCTTTAATACCAAATGATTTAATTGTTTGGATCGTGCGGTGCAAATGTGTACAAGCTTCAACATGAACCGTAATAATGTCCGCTCCAGCTTTTACAAATTGTTCTATGTATTGATCAGGTTTTTCAATCATTAAATGTACATCAAGTGGAAGCTTCGTCACTGGTCTAATTGCTTCTACAATTAGTGGTCCAATTGTAATATTTGGTACAAAATGACCATCCATTACATCGACGTGAATATAATCTGCTCCTCCACGTTCTACATCTAAAATTTCTTCTCCAAGTTTAGCAAAATTCGCTGAAAGGATTGATGGTGCAATTTTAACCATGATTAATACCTCGGCTTTCTATCTCTTATTTCTTCTATGAATGATACATAGTGATCATATCGTTTAGGAGAAATTTCCCCACTTTCAACCGCAGCTTTTACAGCACACTTTGGTTCTTTTAAGTGGGTACAACCTCTAAATTTACATTCTTGACTTTTTTCTCTCATTTCTACAAAACAATACGATAAATCTTCAGATTCGATTCCCATAAATTCCAATGAACTAAAACCAGGAGTATCTGCAACCAGCCCCTGTCCAATTTTTATTAATTCAACATGTCTAGTTGTATGTTTTCCTCGACCTAAATGAGAGGAAATAATTCCCGTTTTTAAATCTAGCTCTGGATTAATTGCATTTAGTAAAGTTGACTTACCAACGCCAGATTGTCCTGCAAATACAGATATTTTATTTGACATATGTGGAAGTACTTTTTCTAATCCTTCCTCAGTTTTTGAAGAAGTTAAACATACTTCATATCCAATTTGGCGATAATAAGAAACGTATTCATACACTAATTTTAATTGTGCTTCTGGACACAAATCAATCTTTGTAATTACAATTAAAGGTTTAATTTCATTAAACTCAATTAATACTAGGAATCGATCTAATAATATTGGAGAAAAATCGGGCTCTACTGCTGAAAAAACTAAAATTGCTTGATCAACATTTGCAATGGGAGGTCGAACAAGTTCATTCTTTCGCTTTTTAATTTCAAGTAGATAACCTTCTCCACTTTTTTCGATATGATATTCTACTTCATCTCCAACTAGAGGTGTTATTTTCTTATTACGAAAATTTCCTCTACCACGACAAGTAACAACTGTCTCATCTGTTTCGACATAATAGAATCCACTCAATGCTTTTATGATTTTGCCTTCTGGCATATACTCACTCCTACAGCTCTTTAATTCGATGGATAAGGTACATCTCTTTCTGCAATAACTTGACCATCTTTAACAATTTTATAGGAAGCAGTTTGTCCAGGATCAATTGTCACTTCTACTGGTATAGTAGTTGTTTCGGTGATCGATTTTGAAATTGCAGGATTTTCACCATTATTATTTTTATCTCTAATATATACCTCAATTAGCTGAGGTGCACTAGGATTGGTTGGGGTATATGGTACTTGTATATTGATTGTTACTTTTTTCGTCTTTTCTTTTTGTTTTCCAGAAGAAATAACGACATTTAATGTATCCCCTTCTTTTACTGCAACGTTAGCAGATGGAGATTGAGAAATAACACGATTTTCAGCAACTGTTCCAGAATCTTCTTTCGTTACGTTAAGCTTTAGGTTATTGTCACCTGCATAGGTTTCAACATCTTTTCTAGACCATCCTTTTAGGTCACGAAGAGTGATCGTAGATGCCCCTTTACTAATCCATACATTTAAATCCGTTTCTGATGGAACGACTTCAGCCCCAACGTTCGGAGATTGGTCGATTATTTCACCTTCTGGTTCATCACTTTCGATAAAATGCGTTGTAACAGAGCGATAATCGTCTTGTAATCGAGATTTTATCGTGTTGTATTGGAACCCTTTAAGGTCTTCCATCTCGTTACTTTTTTTACCTTTTGATTTATAAATCGTTATCGATGAATTTTCTTTAACAGTTTCCCCAATATTAGGAGAAGTTTTAACTACTTTTCCTTCATCAACTTCATCATCAAAAATTTCTTTAGGATCGCTTATTTTTAACCCTTTTGAAGCAAGCAACGTAACCGCACTTTCGTATGTCATATCCTTAACATCTGGAATTTCTACGTCTTCAGGCAAAAATAATGCAGGTATCAATGTTATCGCTAATAAACCACCAATTAAAAGTGCAATAAATGTACCTATAATAAACTTTGCAAAAGAATTTTTCTTCTTCCGTTTTAATTTATCAGGTTCATTTTTGATAGGTTCTTTTTTGACAGTTTCTTTTTTGTTAGGTTCTTTTTCTTTATTTGCTTTTTTCTTTGTTGGTACGACAACAGTATCATCATTAGTTGATACAGGAATATCCTTTATGATCGGAATTATCTTCGTTTCATCATCATTTGTAGGAATCACAAAAGGTTTTTCATTCAAACGATCACTATCTAAAGCAGTTTGTAAATCTAGCTTCATCTCATCTGCAGTATCATATCGATAAAAGATATCTTTAGCAGTAGCTTTTAAAACGATATTTTCAAGGCTTTGTGGTATTTCTGGATTAAATTTTGTTGGTGGTGGAACTTCGCTTTGCAAATGTTTTAATGCAATCGCTACTGCACTCTCACCAGAAAATGGTAGTTTTCCAGTTAAAAGCTCAAACATTACAATTCCTAAAGAATAAATATCTGACTTTTTATTCGCAACTCCACCTCTTGCTTGTTCAGGTGAAAGGTAATGAACAGAACCAAGTACTGAATTTGTTTGTGTAATTGTTGCAGCTGTCGAAGCTGTTGCAATACCAAAATCAGTAATTTTTACATTTCCTTCTTTATTGATTAAAATATTTTGCGGTTTTACATCTCTATGAACGATTTGAAAATGATGCGCATGAGCTAATCCTGAGGCTAATTGTTCCATAATCCTCAATACTTCTTTTGGCTTTATAGGTGTATGATGCTGAATATACTCCTTTAAAGTCTCACCTTCAACATATTCCATGACGATGTACTGCAATCCATCTTCTTCCCCAACGTCATATGAGCTTACGATATTCGGATGAGATAGCGAAGTAACTGAATATGCTTCACGTTGAAATCTTCTTAAGAAGTCAGGGTCGTTTGAAAAATCAGCTTTTAACATTTTTACTGCTACATCTCGATCTAAAATCATATCACGGGCTAAATAAACGTTTGCCATACCGCCAACACCAATTAATTTTAAGATCTTATATCGGTCGTTTAGGCGTCTACCAATCATCACGCTCATCATCACCCTTTCTCTATATTTCTAGGCTCAAACTTAATAATGGCAAGCGTGATGTTATCTTCTCCACCAAGATCATTTGCGATTGAAATCAACTGGTTACCGAGAAGATCGATTGGTAGATTTTCATTTAATTTTTCATTAAATAGTTCATTTGATATTTTATTCGATAAACCATCTGAACATAAAATGATTAAATCATCTTCTTCCCAAGTTAAAGTTTTAATATCAACATCAACTGTTTCCTCAGTACCAAGTGCTCGCGTTATAACATTTTTACGAGGATGAATTTCTGCATCCTCCATAGAAATTTGCCCAAATTTAACAAGTTCAGCGACAAAAGTATGATCTTCTGTTATTTGCTTAAACCCTTCATCATTTCTCAAATAACTTCTACTATCACCTATATGTGCAATCGTAAAAAATAAAGGAGTACAAATAATCGCTTCAAGGGTTGTCCCCATACCCTTGCACTCTTCATTTTGCTCAGAATGAACTAATAAGTTTGTATTTAATTGTGCTACAATATTTTTTAGCCATGATTCGGCTTCTACCGGTGTTTCAAAATTACTAGTATTTTTCCACTCTGCTTCAAGGAAATTGATCGCCATCATACTTGCAACCTCACCAGCTAAATGGCCACCCATACCGTCAGCAACTACAGCTAATACGATTCCTGAATCGTTCGTAAATATACCTACGCTATCTTCATTATGCTCTCGAACTTTCCCCGTATCAGTTTGAAAAAAAGTTTGCATTGTTTCACCTCGTCTCCTCTTTACGCTCCTTTGCACGCAACTGTCCACAAGCTGCATCTATATCATGACCTTGTTCACGACGAATTGTAACATTAACACCATTATTTTTAAGTACTTTTTCAAATTCAAAAATTTGTTCCTTAGGTGTTCTTACGTAATCTCTTTCAGGTACATAGTTAACTGGAATTAAATTAACATGACATTTAACTCCTTTAAGTAACTTAGAAAGTTCTTCAGCATGCTCAACTTGGTCATTTTCACCACCGAATAAACCATATTCAAACGTTACACGTCTACCTGTTTTTTCAACATAGTAACGAACAGCGTCCATTAAATCCGGTAATTTGTATGCACGATTAATTGGCATTAATTTAGAACGCAACTCACTGTTAGGAGCATGTAATGAAATCGCGAAATTAATTTGAAGTCCCTCATCGGCAAAGTTATAGATTTTTGGAATGATTCCACTTGTTGATACTGTAATATGTCTTGCACCAATGTTAAGACCTTTTTCAGAATTAACAATTCTTAAGAAATCCATTAAACCATTATAGTTATCAAATGGTTCGCCTATACCCATAACTACGATTGAGCTAACTCTTTCTTCAACTTCATCAATAGCACGTTGTACTTCTAATACTTGTGCAACGATTTCACCTGCTTCAAGATTTCGTTTTAAACCACCAAGAGTCGATGCACAAAAAGTACATCCAATTCGACAACCTACTTGTGTCGTTACACATACAGAATTGCCATAATTATGTCTCATTAAAACAGTTTCAATCGAATATCCATCATGTAATTCAAATAAAAATTTCATCGTACCATCTGAAGAGGTTTGTTTAACCAATGTTTTTAATGTCGTTATTGTAAAATTCTCTTCAAGTAACATACGTAGCTCTTTTGGAATATTTTGCATTTCTTCAAAGCTTTCAACTCGTTGAACGTATAGCCAATTATAAATTTGCTTTGCACGGAAAGCCTGCTGCTTTTGCGCCTTTAACCAATCCTCTATATCACTCACTTTTAACGAGTAAATTGAGGGTTTATGAGTTTTTTCTATTTTGACTGAATTTGTAGTATTTTCTAATTTCAACGTTACACCTTCTTCCTTAATCTTGCAATAAAAAATCCATCCGTTCCAAAATAATGTGGTAGTAGCTGTACATACCCTTTTTGAACCAATTTATTTTCATTTAATTTTTCCGGAACATGATCAATTAATGAATGATCTAATTCATAATCATGATGCTCATCTAAAAAAGCTTCGACCACATCAATATTTTCTTCATGTCCAACTGTACAAGTGCTATATACTAAAGTTCCACCTGGCTTAACTAACTTTGAAGCTTCGTCTAAAATAGACTTCTGAACTCTTTGTAAATTCGTTACATCAGTAGCATTCTTTTTTAATAAAATATCTGGTTTACGACGAATAACCCCTAAACCAGAACACGGAGCATCTACTAATACTTTGTCAAATAATCTTCCTTCAAACTCTTCAGGTGCTTTTCTTGCATCTAGAGCTTTTGTTTCTATATTATCTAACCCTAAACGATTAGCTTGTTCTTTTATTAACTTTACTTTATGCTTGTGTAAATCTAATGAAGTAACTGATCCAGTACCGCCTAACAACTCAGCAATATGTGTTGATTTCCCTCCAGGTGCTGCACATGTGTCTAATATATCTTCACCTTTTTCAACTCCAAGTGCTTGTGCAACTAACATCGAGCTTTCATCTTGAATTGAAAGGAAACCTTCTTTAAATGCATTCGTATGAGCAACATTTCCTTTTTGGATTTCTATTGCAAATGGAGACAGTTTTCCTTCCTTAACCTGGACTCCTTCATCTTCAAGCATTTTAAGTACTTCTTTTCTTGTTGCTTTCATTGTATTGACTCTTGCAGTTTGAAACGGTGGAAGTATGTTCTCTTCACAAACTTTTCTCGTTTCTTCTTCTCCGAATTCTTTTACCCATTGTTCAATTAACCACTTTGGATGATTCGTTTCAATTGAAAGCTTTTCGATCGGGTCCTTTATTTCATCGATTGATCGTAAACCATTTCTTTGAATATTTCTTAATACCCCATTTACTAAAGAAGCAATTCCTTTATGTCCGCGCTTTTTAGCAATATTAACAGCCTCATTTAAAACTGCGTGAGGAGGTACACGATCTAAAAAATGCAATTGATATAATGAAAGTTTTATTAATATATAAACCCATTCTTCTAATTTCTTCTGATTTTTAATGAATGGTTCTAAATAAAAATCCAATAATTGATCTCTTTGGATTGTTCCATAGATTAATTCTGTTAATAGTCCCGAATCAGCCGAAGATAAATCATTCTTTTGAATATAGTTATTTACTAACAAATTACTATATGATTGATTTTTATAAACTGAAAGAAGAGCCTCCAAGGCAATCTCTCGTACATTTTTACTCATGTTATTCTCCTAACTTCATTCCACGTTCAATAAAAGAACCTGCACCATTAATATATTGCTTCGCTTCCATACGCTTTTTACCTGCAGGCTGTAAATCAGTAATTTTGATAGCAGTATGATTACCTGTCGCTACTAATATGCCATCGTTTAAAACATCAATTATTTCACCTGGTGTAGAATTTTGATTCGTATTTACTTTTTCACCCCACCAAACTTTTAAAACTTCTCCGTTTAATGTAGTATAAGCTACTGGCCAAGGGTGTAAACCTCTTACGTGATTATAAATCTCTTCACCAGTTTTTGACCAATTTATTTGTTCTTCCTCACGCTTAATATTTTTTGCAAAGCTAACTTTACTTTCATCTTGCTTCACTGCATTAATTTCACCCTTTAATAATGGTGGAATTGTTTCTGAAAGTAAATTTGAACCAGCAATACTTAATTTATCGTGAAGCGTTCCAACGTGATCTTTTTCTTCAATCGTAACAACGACTTTGGCTAACATATCACCAGCATCTAGCTTTTCTACCATATACATAATTGTTACACCAGTTTCACTCTTTCCTTGAATAATCGAATAGTGAATTGGAGCCCCACCTCGTAATTCTGGTAACAATGAAGCATGTACATTTATACAACCAAATTTAGGAGCTTCAAGAATATCTGTAGGAAGAATTTGTCCAAAAGCTGCAGTTACAATTAAATCTGGCTTTAATGCTAATACTTTTTCTGTTTCTTCTGGAAGTCTAATTTTTTCAGGTTGTAAAACTGGGATATTATGTTTTAAAGCCTCTACTTTAACAGGAGGTGGAGTTAGCACTCTTTTTCGACCAACAGGGCGATCTGGCTGAGTTACAACACCTACTACATCATATCCTTCTTCGATTAATCTTCTTAAAACAGGAACAGAAAAATCTGGCGTCCCCATAAAAACAATCTTTGTCATTTTTTTGCCTACCCTTCTAATTCACTTTCTTCATAGTATTTCGAGACTTTAGAAGTGAATAAAACTCCATTTAAATGATCAATTTCATGTAAAAGTGCACGAGCTAAAAATCCACGGGCTTCTATAATAAAATATTTTCCACGTTTATTTTGTGCTTTGATTTTTGCATAGCTAGGTCTTGTTACATCACCATATAAGTTAGGGAAACTTAAACAACCTTCAACATCAGTCTGCTCGCCTTTTGTTTCCATTACGATCGGATTAATTAAATCAATTCTTCCATTCTCATCTTCAACATCAACAACAGCTACTTGCTGCAGAATACCAACTTGTGGAGCTGCTAAACCAACACCATCTGCTGCCAGCATTGTCTCATACATATTATTTAAAAGTTTTACTAAGTTTTTATCAAATGACGTCACTTTTTCACAAGGTGTTTCAAGAACTTCATTTGGATATTCTACTATATTTAATAAAGCCAATTTCACAACTCCTATCTTGATTGTACGTTAAAATTTAATTTCTAAAAACGACCTTCGTTTTATGCTTGTTGGGGGCTGACTAGTCGCCTCCTGTTTTCGTTCTGTCTAGCTCCAGGCGTTAGCCTCTCGAGGTTTCGGAGATAAGCAAACGCCTTCCGCTTTTCGTACTGTCTAGTTCCAGGCGTTAGCCCCTCGAGGTCATAAGCCAAAGCCCAATAAAGGTTAAAAACCAACCTTTCTCGGTCTTTGTCTTATGCTTGTCGGGGCTGAGCAAACGCCTTCCACTTTTCTTCACATAAACATAGTAGGTTGAAAGTCGATTGTTAATTGTAGTTTGCCTTTGTCCGTTTCGTCTTGGTAGTATTGTTGGATTCGATTTAGTACGTCATAGAGTGCAGGTTCAGATTTGTATTTTATCACACATTGATAACGAAAATGGTCTTTTATTTTTGCGATTGGTGATGCTACTGGGCCGAGTACAATTGATCCTTCTGATAAGTACTCTCTTAAATAGCCTGCAATTTGTTCACTTACTTTTACTGTTTTTATCAAATCATTATGTGCTATTGATATTAAAACTAAATAATAAAAAGGTGGATATCGAAATGAGCGTCTTATTTTCATTTCTTCTTCATAAAACGCAACATAGTCCTGTGTTTTAGCTAATTCAATACTATAATGCTCTGGTGAATATGTTTGTATAACTACTTCACCTGGTTTTTCATGACGACCAGCTCTTCCACTTACTTGTGTCAATAAGCTAAATGTTCGCTCACTTGCTCTAAAATCAGGTAAATGAAGTGAGCTATCTGCTGCTAATACACCAACCAATGTAACATTTGGAAAATCAAGTCCTTTTGCAATCATCTGAGTGCCTAATAATATATCAGCTTCACCGTTACCAAATTGCTTAAGCATTTTTTCGTGGGCACCTTTACGACTAGTCGTATCATTATCCATTCTAATGACTCGTGCTTCTGGGTAGGTTTTTGTAATAGCTTCCTCTACCTTTTGCGTTCCAGTTCCAAAAAATCGAATATGTTCACTTTGGCAAGATGGGCATTGTTTTGGCATATAGGTTTCATATCCGCAATAATGACATTTTAGATGATGGTTATGTTTATGATAAGTTAAGGAAACCTCGCAATGGGGGCACTGAATTGTGTAACCACAATCCCTACACATTACAAATGAAGAATAGCCTCGACGGTTTAAAAATAAGATGATTTGTTCCTTCTTCTCTAATCGATCTATTATTTTTTCATGTAAAGCTGTAGAAAACATCGTACGATTACCGATTCTTAACTGCTCTCTCATATCGACTATTTCCACTTCGGGTAATGGGCCTTGATTAACCCTTTTTGACATCGTATTTAGCTCATAAACACCTTTACTAGCTCTAGCAAATGATTCTAGTGTAGGAGTCGCACTTCCTAAAACGATTGGACAATGATGATATTCTCCTCTCCAAATTGCAATATCTCTTGCATGATATCTTGGATGTTCATCTTGTTTATAAGTGGTCTCATGTTCTTCATCAATGATGATCATTCCAATGTTTTCAAATGGTGCAAATATTGCTGAACGGGCACCCACTACTACTTTAACTTCTTTTCTCTGAATCTTTCTCCATTCATCATATTTCTCACCAATAGATAGACCACTATGTAGAACTGCAACATCATTTCCGAATCTACTTTTAAAACGACCTACAATCTGTGGGGTAAGTGAAATTTCTGGTACTAATACGATTGCTTCTTTCCCAACAGACAGGACCTCTTGAATGGCTTGCAAATAAACTTCTGTCTTTCCACTACCTGTTACGCCATGTAAAAGATGGATCTTATTCTTTCTTTCATGAAATGATGAAACGATCTGCTCAAATGCAATCTGTTGTTCTTCTATTAGTGGTAAAGGCTTAGATCGTTCAATTTCCCTACCTTCATAAGGATCACGATAAACTTCAACTGTTTTAATTGAAATTACCTCGTTTTTCTCCAATGTCTTTATAGGTGAATCAGTGATACCAAGACATTCTTTTAACTCCTTCACACTTGTTTGACCATTCATACGTAAGTATTCAATAATGTCTTTTTGCTGTGGAGATTTGATTATAGGTAATTCTTCGTCTAATACCTTTAATAGAGAAACTACACGTTCTGTCTTTTTATTTGCTTTATTTTTTACTTCATATTCAATTTCAAGCAAACCTTCTTTAATTGCTCGTTGAACTAATGAAATTTTACTAACAAGACTTTCTATTTCAGTCCATTCTCTTCTTTTTACGATCGAGAATAGATTTGCTAATTCAGGAACTAATTGATCTAGAGCTTCTTCAGATGTTACTTGAACATGTTTTTTATATACAGCTTTAATAGCAGTCGGAAGCATTGCTTGATAGGCAGAAATGAAAAAACAAAGTGTTTTTTGAGATAGATAAGAACCTAAAAGAAGAAGTTCTTCTGTTAAAACTGGCATGACATCAAGAACTTCTTCAATTTCTTTAACCTTCTCTAAATTAGTCGTATCTTTTATAGACAATACGAATCCTTGAATTTTCCTTGGTCCAAATGGAACAATTACTCGCATTCCAGGTTGTATTGCATCCTGCCATCTAGTTGGTACTTTATAATCAAAAGGACGGTCTGTTTGCCTGACTGATACATCAACTAAAACTGATGCGTATGTCATCTTTCTACCTCATTTAATAAGTGATGAACTTCAAGTAGTATTTCTTCTGCTACTTCTTTTTTACTCATTATAGGAAGTGGCTTAACTTCACCATTACGCTTAAAAATGGTTACAATATTCGTATCAGATCCAAAACCAGCCCCTGCTCTTGTTACATCATTAGCAACGATCATATCTGCATTTTTCTTTAAAAGTTTACTTTTTGCATACTCATCTACTTGATCAGTTTCTGCAGCAAACCCTACTAAAATTTGATGTGTTTTATGTTGACCTAAAGTTAGAAGTATATCTTTCGTACGTTTAAAAGCAATTGAAAGATCACCATCAGCTTTTTTCACTTTCTGATCATAAGTAATTGAAGGTGTGTAATCAGCAACTGCTGCTGTTTTTATTACAACATCCGCTTCATTATAATAAGACCAAATCGCTTCAAACATTTCCTCAGCAGACTCGGTTTGGATAAATTGACACCCTTTAGGTGGTGTTAAATTAGTTGGTCCAGAAACGAGAATTACCTCTGCTCCTAAAGAAACTGCAACTTCTGCGATACTATAACCCATCTTACCCGTTGAATGATTTGAAACAAAGCGAACTGGATCAATTTTTTCAACGGTTGGGCCAGCAGAAATAATAATTTTTTTACCTTTTAATAAACCTTCTTCTCTTTGAAAATGTTCATTCACGAATTGAACGATTTCTTCCGGCTCTGCTAATCTACCTTTTCCAACATAGCCACATGCTAAATATCCTTCATTTGGCTCAATAAATCGATGACCAATCTCTTTCAATGTGTTCATATTCTTTTGAACAATTGGATGGTTATACATATTAACATTCATAGCTGGTGCGATCCAAACTGGTTTTGTTGCAGCCAGTAATGTTGCCTGAATCATTTCATCTCCAAGGCCATTTGCTAATTTTCCAATTGTATTAGCAGTTGCTGGAGCAACAATGATTAAATCAGGCCAATCACCTAAATCGATATGAGCAATTTTTGAACTATCTTTTTCATCAAAAGTATCTATATAAACATCATTTCTTGATAAAGCTTGAAACGTTAAAGGTGTCACAAATTTTGTAGCGGATAAGCTCATCATAACTTTAACGTCATATCCTGCTTGTACTAGTTTACTTGTAAGTGCTGCTGCTTTATAGACTGCAATTCCACCTGTAACACATAGGAGAATCTTTTTTTGTTCCACTCACCTTCACCCTTTCAAATTTTATTCTTTCTATGTATTATGTCAAAAAATAGGTCTTTTGGACGTTCTATGTCTAAGATACCACAAATATGATTGAAATAACTGTAATAGGCTCTTCTAAAAAAAAGCTCGCCAATGAGCTGATCGTCAAAGTCATAAGCTTAGTTGTACTTATCCTATTTTCTAAAGTCAGGACTTTTCGTCGATTAAACTACTCGGCCATTTTATCACAAAAATAAGACTGCCCCCATTTCTAATCACCACGAAACTTTTAGGAGAGGTGTTAAACACCACGTTGTCCTTTTTAGTCATATGGAAAATTAGCAAATGTTTTGGGACAGCCTCATCACACAGTTAAATATTAATCTTCTTTAAATTCTTCAAGTTTTCTATAAGATAATAATCCAGCATTAATTTCTTCTAATGCTTTTCCAACAAATTTATCAGACACTGGTTTTTCAACACGAGTATCTTTAGTTACTTGCATTTCGCGAGCACGCTTTGAAGCAACTGTTACCAGCGTATATTTTGAGTCTAATTTTGTTAATAAACGGTCAATCGAAGGATATAACATAGTTTATTCAGCCTCCATCATTCTTTTATAATAATTTGCAACTCGTTCACGTTTTAAATGTTCACTTAAAATAATTGCTTTAATACGGTCACAAGCTAATTCAACTTGATCATTTTCAACTACATAATCGTAAGCATCCATCATTTCAATTTCTTCTTTTGCTGCATTCATACGATTCATAATCACATCTTCAGTTTCTGTACCTCTTGTTACAATTCTATTTTGTAATTCTCTCATACTCGGAGGGGCTAAGAAAATAAAAATTCCTTCAGGAAAAGCTTTTTTTACTTGCAGGGCACCTTGAACTTCAATTTCTAGGAAAATGTCTTTTCCTTCACTTAATGTTTTTTCAACATAATCAATTGGCGTTCCATAGTAATTACCTACAAACTCTGCCCACTCAAGAAACTTATCTTCATTTATTTTCTGTTTGAAATCTTCTTTTGATGTAAAGAAATAATCTACTCCATGTACTTCACCTTCACGAGGATTTCTTGTCGTCATCGAAATACTATATTGCAGATCTAAGTCCTTATTATCAAAAATAGCTTTACGCACCGTACCCTTACCTACTCCTGATGGACCAGAAAGTACGATTAATAAGCCTCTTTCATGCCTCATTTATGACCCTACCCTTCTAATTCTAGACAGTTTAATTTATTAAAGGTCAATCTACTGTTACTTCCTGTGTGTCAGAGTCAATTAATAAAAAATTAATTAGTCTTCTACTTCACATTGTTACCGGACCTTTGCAACTATAAACAAATCTTTTACATTATTCAATATTTTGAACTTGCTCTCTAATTTTTTCAAGATTATTTTTAATTTCAACAACTTGTTTAGAAATATCTAATGAGTTTGCCTTAGAACCAATCGTATTCACTTCTCGATTCATTTCTTGTACGATGAAATCTAATTTTCGCCCAATTGATTCTTTTATTTGTAAAGTTTCATTAAACAATTCTAAATGACTAGTTAGTCGAACTAATTCTTCAGATATGTCACATCGATCTGCAAAGAGCATAATTTCTGTTAATAATCTTTGCTCATCAACCGCTGTTAATTCAACTTCCGCTAATTTAGATTGAAGTTTTTCACGATATGATTTCATAACAAGAGGAGAATGAACAATAATCTGTTTTTTACATTCTTCAATTGCTGTTAATCTTTCTATTAAATCTTTTTTAAGTTGTCCACCTTCTTTGCACTTAACATCAAAAAATTGCTGACATGCATTTTCAGTAGTCGTTAATAATAATTCTTCAAAATTATGATTGATTTGTTCTACTTCACTTACTGTAGTAACTTCAGGTAGCTTTAATAAATCGATTGGATTATAAAAAGATTTATTTTGCTCTTCACCCGAAAGATTTTCAATCGCTTTTTTATATTGTTGAATTAAACCTTCATCTATTTGTAATGTACGTTGTAATAAGCCCTCAATTGTAACAAAAACCTCAACTCGACCTCGACTAGTATACTCAGCTACAATTTTCTTAATTGCATCTTCATATGCTAATAATTGCCTTGGCATTCGAACGATTGTCTCTAAGTATCGATGATTCACTGCTTTCATTTCAATATGTATTTTGTACTGTTCATTTGACAAAATGGCTTTACCATACCCTGTCATACTTACGACCATTGTTTCACTTCCAATACACTAATTTTCTCTCTAATTTATTACCCAAATTTCATTCAATATGTAAAAGAGAAAAGGTAATAGAGCATACCTCTACTACCTTTAGGAATTATAACATATTTTAGGTTGGTTATCCATTTTGTTCGTAAATTATTTTTTCTTAGTAAATAATGCACCTGCAAGCATAAAAGTTGGAATTGATGAAAGACCTCCAATTAAGAACCAATCTCTAGGCACGATCGGAATCGTTTTGAATATTGGTTGTAATGGTGGGTAGTATATAACAACTAGCATTAATAGCATTGAAACGATCACAGCACCAATTAAATATAAATTTCCAAATACATTTCGATGGAAAATAGAACGTTCACTCCTACAATCAAACACATGAATTAATTGAGCTAATACTAAAGTAGAGAATGCTACCGTTTGTGCGTATTCTAGTTGATTCGGATGTTGATTATAGGAAATAATGAATGCTAAAAGTGTGACAAATCCAATTAAAAACCCTCTTGAAATAATTTTCCATCCTAAACCTCTTGCAAAAATCCCTTCTGATAATGAACGAGGACTTCTATTCATTACATCATCTTCAGCTGAATCAACACCTAATGCCATTGCAGGTAAACCATCAGTCACTAGATTTACCCATAGAATTTGTACTGGAACAAGAGGTAGCGGTAAAGCTAATAGCATTGCAAACAACATAACTAAAATTTCACCTACATTTGAAGCTAATAAATAACGAATAAATTTACGAATATTACTATAAATATTGCGACCTTCTTTAATTGCAGATTTGATTGTCGCAAAATTATCATCAAGTAAAACTAATGCTGAAGCTTCTTTTGCTACATCTGTACCAGTAATCCCCATTGAAATTCCAATATCCGCTGCTTTAATGGCTGGTGCATCATTTACGCCATCACCAGTCATTGCTACAATATGTCCATTCGCTTGAAGTGCTTTTACAATTTTCAATTTATGCTCAGGTGAAACTCGGGCAAATACAGCAGCATCTTCAACAAATTCCTGGATCTGCTCTATAGAAAGTGCATCTAATTCTTTTCCTTCTACAACCCTACCGTTATCCCTTAAGATTCCTAGTTTTCTAGCAATACTAGAAGCTGTTAATTTATGATCCCCAGTAATCATAACCGTTCTTATACCAGCTTCTTTACATTCTTGAACAGCTTGTGCAACTTCTGCTCTTGGTGGGTCAATCATCCCTTGTAAACCAATAAAAGTTAAATTGCTTTCGAGTTCCCTTTCATCAATGATCGAATTTGGATTTAATGGTTTGAAAGCAATCGCAATCGTACGAAGTGCATTATTTGCATATGTTTCGATTGTACTTTCAACTGAATTTTGTCTAAACGTATTTAATTGTTCTTCTCTTTCATGCCATAAAATTGTATTACATTTTGAAAGTAAAACGTCTGGTGCACCCTTTGTAATTACAAATTGTTCACCTGATCGATTTTTTACAACGACCGACATCATTTTCCGTGTACTATCAAAAGGAAGCTCATGTATTCTAGTAAAATTCGAATTTACATATTCACGATCAATCCCAGCTTTATAACCTGCAACAACAATTGCACCTTCAGTAGGATCACCATCTAGTACGATTTCTCTTTTCTTTTGAATTAATTCTGCATCACTACAAATAGATCCGAATACAAGAGTTTGAAATAATTGTTTATTTAAAGTCGGATTAATCGTTCTCTCTTTATTCGTAAATTCTCCATCGATTGCATATCCGTTTCCAGATACTTCAAAACTAGATCCGCCCGACCAAATATTTGTAACAGTCATTTTATTTTCTGTCATAGTCCCTGTTTTATCTGAACAAATGACTGAAGCACACCCTAATGTTTCAACCGCTTGAAGCTTTCGAACGATTGCTTTCTTTTTAATCATCCGTTGCACACCAAGTGATAAAGCAACCGTTACAATTGCTGGCAAACCTTCCGGAATCGCAGCAACTGCAAGTGACACACCCGCTAAAAACATATGATATAATTCATTCCCTTGATAAACACCGATAAATACAACTAAAGCTGTTAAAAATAATGCTAAAATAATCAATATTTTACCTAATTGTTCTAATCGTCTTTGTAAAGGTGTAACAATGGTTTCTGTATTTTGAAGTAAATTCGCAATTTGCCCCATCGCTGTTTTCATTCCTGTCGAAACTACAACACCTTTACCATTACCACGCGTAACGAGTGTTCCCATAAAGCCCATATTATCTTGATCACCAATACCAATATCATCTGACTGAATTGATTCAAATCTTTTTTGAACCGGTACAGATTCACCTGTTAGCGCTGATTCTTCTATGTATAAACTTGATGCTTCGATTATGCGAATATCAGCACCAATCCGATCGCCACTTGAAAACTTAATAATATCCCCGACCACTAAATCTCTTGAAGGTAGCTTAACAAACTGCCCATCACGCAAAACATTTACTTGTGGAGCAGCCAATTCTTTCAAAGCTTCTAATGATCTCTCTGCCTTAGCTTCTTGAAAATATCCTAAAATCCCGTTAATTAATACAATTGCCATAATCGCAACTGCATCTACTACTTCCTTTAAAAAGATTGATATAATCGTTGCGCCTAAAAGAACAAATACCATAAAATCATTAAACTGATTTAAAAATAAAACGAGTTTGGAAGTTTTCTCTGATTCCTTTAATTCATTTGCCCCAAAAGTTGCTCGCCTTTTCTTTACCTCCTCATCAGTTAAACCGGAGGAAACATTTGTATTCGTTACTTGCACGACTTCTTCCGCTCTCATCCGATAAAAATTCATACCCGCGTTCACCCCTAATTAAACATTAGGTAAGTTGTCCCCCTTACCTC
Organism: Bacillus sp. AFS053548; assembly: GCF_002575105.1. Lineage (NCBI taxonomy): Bacteria > Bacillati > Bacillota > Bacilli > Caryophanales > Bacillaceae > Bacillus > Bacillus sp. AFS053548. The sequence goes on from NZ_NUHI01000026.1 coordinate 228,350, forward strand.
TCATAAAAGCATATTCAGACTCGTCCAAATAAATGATATAATGATGAAAATAAATCTAGCTTTTAACCAACTAGAATTGTGACAAGACCAATCAAGATATTGTATGATTGAATTCCATGAGAAATTTCTTGATTGTTTATTTAATGGATATGAGCCAGTTTAAGAATTATGTTGAATTGAGAAATATAATGAATAAGTTAATTGAAACTTTAGGATCGTTATTTAGAGGAAAAACCTTAAAAATACGTTTGTATGGTCTTTTAAAGTTTGTAATTTAAAATTTTTTCGTTTCCATATATCTCGTCCATTCTAGAGTAGAAATCAACGTACTTTTTTGAGATTATTAAGTCACATAACCTCATCATTTTATAGATCATGATTAAAAGTTAAATTTTTAAAAAAATAGTGTTTTTAAGAGTAGGACGTGATACATATGTCTTTTGACGGACTTTTTACAGGAGCTATGACAAATGAAGTAGCTTCTAAACTAACAACCGGAAGAATATCAAAAATTGTACAACCAAGTAACTATGAAGTACTCCTTACTGTGAGGGCAAATGGTGCCAATTACAAACTAATAATAAGCGCTCACCCTAGTTACGCAAGATTCCATTTTACAAATCAAAACTACGATACCCCATCAGAACCATCAATGTTTACAATGCTCTTAAGAAAACATTTAAATGGTGGGTTCATTGAAAGCATTACACAATTAGAACATGAGCGAATCGTTAACATTAAAGTCCGTAGTAGAAATGAAATTGGTGATGAACAATACCGAACATTGATCATTGAACTAATGGGTAGACATAGTAATGTCCTTTTAATTGATGAAGAAAAACAAGTAATATTAGATAGTATAAAGCATGTACCCATGGCTGTTAATCGCCATCGAATAGTACAACCCGGTGCTACTTATATTTCTCCTCCTAATCAAGAAAAACATGATCCATTTCAGATCACTTCCAAAGAGGAGTTTAATCAATTTATTATTCAAAGTGATCAATCACCATCCGAAGCAATTGTTCAACATTTCTCCGGAATCTCTCCATTACTCGCAAATGAAATTGTCTATAATGGAAAAGAAGATGTGTATAATTCATTTAAAACAATCATGAATGAAATACAACTAAAAAAGTTTACTCCTTCACTTTTCCGCTTAGAATCGAGAGAAATGTTTTATTTCATAAATTTAACTCACTTACAAGCCGAACAAACTGTTTTCGACAGCTTAAGTGAGCTGTTAGATGTTTATTACTTTGGTAAAGCCGAACGTGACCGTGTAAAACAACAAAGCGGAGATTTAGAAAAACTGTTACAAAATGAACTGACAAAAAATAAGAAAAAAATTAAAAAGTTACACAAAAGTCTTGAAGATACTGATAAAGCAGATAAAATTCAGTTACAAGGCGAATTGCTTACTGCAAATATGTTTGCACTACAAAAAGGTATGAAAGAAATTGAAGTAATTAATTACTATGACGAAAATGGTGCCACAATGGTCATTCCTTTATCGCCATTAAAAACACCTTCTGAAAATGCACAAGCTTATTTCACCAAATATACTAAGCTTAAAAATTCTGTCGCACATATTGAAGAACAAATTAAATTAACAAAAGAAGAAAATGATTATTTAGAGACAGTTATTCAGCAAATCGAGTCTGCTTCACCACGAGATTTAGAAGAAATTAGAGAAGAACTAGTGGAGACTGGTTATATAAGAAAGAAAAAATCGAAAAAAGCCCAAAAGTCTAACAAACAAAAAGTTACATTAGATGAATATATCTCTACTACTGGTGAACAATTATTAGTCGGTAAAAATAATAAACAAAATGATTATTTAACAAATAAACTTGCAAGTAGAGACGAACTTTGGTTTCATACAAAAGATATCCCGGGCTCCCATGTTGTCATTCGTGCTAAGGATCCTAGTGAAACTGCGATTAAAGAAGCAGCTATTATCGCTGCATATTTTAGTAAAGCACGTCAATCAAGCTCGGTCCCAGTTGATTACACGGAAATTCGCTATGTTAAAAAACCCAATGGTTCCAAACCAGGTTTTGTCATATACGAACAAAACAATACAGTTTATGTAACACCTGATGAAGAACTCGTTTTAAAATTGAAGAAATAAAAAAAATGGTGCCAATAAAGGGCACCATTTTTACTTATCTACCTTAGTATATGGCAAATCAAGTATAGTTCTATTAAGCTTAATATAGCACCATTTTCTCTACTTTTATAACCTACTAAGCTAAAACTATTTTACTTTTTCATTATTACTACTTAGTAATGATCCTAAAAATAGTACAAGTCCTACGCAAAATCCAATAATTAAATTCGAGTAAATCTCATCTTCTCTTATATATTTAATAATTAAATAAGTAGCAAAAAATAGCATCGTAATGATGCCGAAATACTTTAAAACATCCCTTATTTTTACCAATTAAACACAACCTTCCTTATTAATTAGTTTTCAAAAAGATTGCCTTTAACACCTATTCGAGAATAAACAGCTATAGTCCTATTTTAAACATAAAAAAAAGATAAGCTAAAATTTAGCTTATCTCTTATCTCTCATTTTGTAAGTAGGTTAACGCCTGCTTTGTCTTCTCAATATATTCTATATCATTATTCGAACACATAAATTTGACATTTGTTTGACCAGTTTCATATAATTGGCCATTTTCTCCAAGAAGCTGGATTAATCTTTTTACAGTACCATTACTTCCATCAACAATTTGAACATCTTCAGGTAAAATCTTTTGTAAGATGTTTTTATAAAATGGATAATGTGTACAACCTAAAACAATTGTTCCATATTGCTCAATATTAAATAATGAAAGTTTACTTTTAAAATAATCAATCATAAAATTTTCATCAAAATTTAATTCCTCACAATAATGAACAAGCTCTGGTAAAGGTAATGAATCGACAATACTTAGATCGTCCACTCTAGAAATAAGCTCATTATACTTTGTTTGCATTAACGTAAGTGGAGTCGCAAAAACTAATACTCTCTTACCAGTTGTTCGGTTCATTTCAACAGCTGGTTTTACAGCCGGTTCCATACCGATAATCGGAAAATCATACATTTCTCTCAATTCATTTACTGCAATACTAGTCGCCGTATTACATGCAATTACAAGTGCTTTTACATCTTCTTTAATAATCATTTCAACAGACTTTTTTACAAATGCACTTACTTCTTCCTTCGTCTTTGTACCATAAGGAACGTGGAGAGTATCAGCAAAATATAAAAAATCTTCATTTGGTAATTTTTTCAGTGCCTCATTTAAGACAGTTAACCCACCAATTCCTGAGTCAAAAAAAGCTATTCTCATTTCAATTCACCTAATAATTTAAATTTAATGAAGTCATTTGTGAAAGTGTCTACAAATCATAACATTACTCAACTAAAGACAAACTTTTACAAATATATAATACTAAATTAACCTAATTATGGATGAATGTAAACTTTTCAGAAAATAGTTAACTCTACGGTTGATTATTTTTAAAAATGAAAAGGTTCTCATTTCGTGTTTTCCAACTTATAGAACAATTTAATTCACTTTATTGTCTGTAGTCCTCTTGTCACCTATTCCTAAAATAATGATTTTAATATTGTTGAATTAGAAACAATATTTTATATAATATTGTTAATGAACCAACGGTGGGAGGATTGACCATGAACAAAGAAGAACAGCTTTTAATGGGTTTCAGGGACGTATTTAACAAAATGGTTTGGCTTAATAAGTTTAAGATGGAAGAAGCTCTTAAGGGGTATCAATCTTCCGAAGTACATTGTATCGAATACATTGGAAAAAATGTAGATTCCAATGTGACCAAACTCGCTGATTCCTTATATATGACAAGAGGTGCCATTACTAAAATAACGAAGAAGCTAATCAATAAAGGACTGATTGAAAGTTACCAGAAACCGGATAATAAGAAAGAAATCTATTTTAGGCTTACTGAGCAAGGAAAAGTAATTGACAGTATCCATGAAGAACTACATAAAGAGTTTCGTGAGCGAGATCAAACTGTATTTGATCAAATAACCGAAGAACAATTCGACAGTATGCTTAACTTCGTGAACAATTATTGTAATCATTTAGATGCAGAAATAAAGAAACAAGGTATCGATATCGATCGAAAAGTCGAATAAATTTGAATAGTAAAAATTCACTTGCAGCCCAACTCTACTAAAGGAGCGGCTGCTTTTTTATTTAGAAATCATTGTTGACAAGGAAACAAAATCCTCGTACGATAAATATGTTTCCTAGGAATCAAAAATATCGTTTTTGAGAGGAGAATTTTATTGTTCAAATTTAGATCACAAAAGGAACAGAAACTGGAACAAACCATAGATAAAAAGGCTTTACTCTTCGGTCTTATGTCCGTCTTTCTTTGCGGAATAGGCTTCAGTATCATCACACCAGTCGTACCATACTTAGTACAGCCTTTTATAAGCAATCCAGGAGATCAAGCCATAATTGTTACGTTGTTGACTTCTGTTTATGCAATATGCGTTTTTTTTGCAGCTCCCGGACTTGGAGCATTAAGTGACAGTTATGGCCGCCGTCCAATCCTTTTAGTATCCCTTTTAGGTTCCGCTATCGGCTACTTAGTTTTTGGCATAGGAGGAGCCGTGTGGGTCCTTTTTGCTGGGCGTATAATAGAAGGGATAACTGGTGGGAGCATAAGCACAATCTTCGCATATTTTGCAGACATCACTCCTAGTGACCAACGAACCAAATACTTCGGGTGGGTAAGTGCCGTTGCAGGTGTAGGCGCCGCCATTGGACCTACTCTAGGTGGATTACTTGCCAAGTTTGGCTATTCAGTACCCATGTATTTTGGAGCAATCATAACTTTACTAAATTTTGTTTTTGGATTCTTATATATGCCAGAGAGCCTTGATCTGAATAACAGACTGAAAAAGATTCCTTTTGTAAGGCTGAATCCATTCACCCAGCTTGTCAACATACTTTCCATAAAAAACCTAAAATGGCTACTCATCTCAGCGTTCCTACTTTGGATACCCAATGGATCATTACAGGCAGTTTTTTCCCAATTTACAATCGATACGTTCAAATGGGAGCCTGTGCTTATTGGGCTAATGTTCTCAATTATGGGTGTCCAGGATATCATTTCATAAGGTTTCATCATGCCAAAGCTGTTAATTAAATTTAGTGATTCACAAATAGCAATTCTTGGTATGGTTTCAGAAATTATAGGCTACAGTCTTATTGCTGCGTCCGCTTTGTTCACATACTGCCCTCTACTTATTGTTGGTATGTTTATATTTGGATTTGGCGATTCAATCTTCGGACCTTCATTTAATGGGATGGTCTCCAAGACTGTTGATCCTAGTGAACAAGGCAGAATTCAAGGAGGTAGCCAATCTATTCAGGCTTTAGCAAGAATAATTGGGCCGATTATAGGAGGTCAAATCTACGTATCACTTGGTCATGCCGCACCCGCTATTATGGGTATGACCTTTATAGCACTAGCAACATCAGTATTGAATAAGGGCAGACTTTTAAATAGATACAGAGTGAATACTTCTAAACATCATCTTTAGTAAACGGCGGTCTTAGGGGTACCGCCTTATTCTATTTCTAATGATGTGGAATTGTAAAATATCTTGATCAATCAAAAATATACTTCAATCCGACAAAATTTATTTTATAATGAAGTACATGTTTCATAGATCAAAAACAAGGTGGTTAGTTAAATGAAAGAAGAATTACTTAACATTTTTGATGAATCTGGTAATCATATAGGAGAAGCCACTCGAAGTGAAGTACATAAAAAGGGATTATGGCACGAAACATTTCATTGCTGGTTACTTAGTATAGTAGAAGACCAAGCTTCAATCTATTTTCAAATCCGTAGTCATCTAAAAAAGGATTATCCGAATTTAATTGATATTACTGCTGCTGGTCATATATTATCTACTGAAACAGTTCAAGATGGATTAAGAGAAGTAAAAGAAGAACTTGGAATAGAAGTAAAAATGGAAGATGTAATCCCTCTTGGCATCATTAAAAATTCGATCATTTTAGAAACGATTAATGATCAAGAATTGAGTCATGTTTTTTTACTAAAAAGCGATAAACCATTTACTGATTTCAACCTACAAAAAGAAGAAGTTTCAGGCATAGTGAAAGCTGATTTTAATCAATTTTATCAATTCGCAAATGGATTAAGAGATACAGTAGAAGTTGATGGTTTTCAAATTACTGAAACAGATGAAAAAATTCCAATTCAAAAATCAGTAGATAAAAATCAGTTTGTATCTCACGAAAGTAATTATCTTTTAGATGTTGTTAAATTAATAAAAAATCACATACTTAATGAATTCTAATTTTAAGAGCCCTAAATTTGTATGGTGCTCTTAATTATTGAAAATTTGATAATTTAATTGCAAGGTTGTTTTTCAACAGCATCAAAAAACCCTAAATTATTAGGGTTTTTAAGTTCATTCAATATCTTTACTAAAAGAATAAGATAGTTTTTTATACTCCATTTTATGTTCATAAAAACGATGCGCATTAATTCTTTGGACACCGGATTGTAGTGTTACTAATTGACAGCCATTTCTTTTTCCAAAATCAGAAATAAAATCTAGTAATTTCTTGCCGTATCCATTTGATCGTTTACTTTCATCCGTCACTAAATCGTAAACAAATACATGTCTACTATTATAGAAATTTGTTAAAATACTAACTCCAGCGACTGCAACCGTCACTCCTTGATCTTCTAAGCCAAATAATTGATACCCTTGTTTTTGCATTTCTTCGTACAAATTAAAGAATGATTCTTCATTTAAGTGTGTACGAAGTTGTTTTAATACTTCAAAGCCTTTTCTTAACTCTTCTTTTGTTTCGTAAAGTTTTACTGAAATATTAGTCATTCTAACACTCCTTTTTAATCTTTTTACGATACACTAATTACATTTTCACCAGTTTCAGCTTCTCTTTTAAATAATCTTGAATAAACGCCATCTTTTTCTAATAAGGAATGATGCGTACCTTCTTCAACTACTTTCCCATTTTCTAGTACAACGATTCTGTCCGCTGTTAATACGGTAGATAATCGATGTGAAATTACGATGACAGATTGTTTTGATTTTCGCTTTTGAATCGCTTCATTAATTTGTAACTCTGTAATCGGATCTAAAGCCGAACTTGCTTCATCTAAAATAAGTATAGGAGAGTTTTTAACTAAAGCTCTTGCTAATGATAATCTTTGTTTTTGACCACCAGATAATAATGCCCCTCGTTCACCAATTGATGATTCTAGACCATCTGGTAATGAATTTAGATAGTCTGATAATCCACTATCTTTTAGAGCCTTAATCATTTCATCATCTGTCACCAATTCATTTCCTATACGAATATTATCAGCTAAACTACCATTTCTTAGCTGTACATCTTGCGAAACAAACGAGATTGCATCTCTGATCCACTTTGCATTCGCTTTTTCAATTGGTAAACCATCTACTTCAATTGTTCCCTTATTTAACGGATAGAAACCTAATAATAAATCTACAATTGTTGATTTTCCAGCACCACTTGGTCCTACAACGGCCACTGCTTCCCCTGGTTTCACATGAAATGACAATCCATTTAACACAAATTCTTCCTTCGTTGGATAAGCAAATTTAACATCTTTAAATTCAATTAACCCATTAACAGAATTTAATTTTTCACCCTCTTGTACTTCAAATTCTGAAACTTCTTCAGCTAACAATTTTTCAGAACGATCTAATGCTGGACCAGTTCTACGTACTGAGAGCCAGTTTCTTAGCATTCTTTGAATCTCATTAGCGGCAATGGTCACAAGTCCCCCTGCCGTATACATTTGTCCCGTTGTGATTTGATCATTTGAAATTAGTAAAACACTTATAAAATAGACAGCAGCTAAAGCAAAACCATTATAGCTACCAATTACGACTATTGATTGCATTCTTGCTTTTAATTCGATAATTGATTCCTTAATAAATGATTTACGGATATCGGCAACACTTTGAATTTCATAATCCGTTGCACCAAGAATTCTCGAAAGTTGGATCCCTGTTACTGATTCTCGTAATCTTTCTAAATAACGTGACGCTTCAGTTCTAGCTTTAGCCGAAGCAATTCTGGTACGAGCTCCGACTTTATTAGATGTCCAGTAAAATAAAACACCTAAAACAACACTTGTAATCATTAAATAAGGATTAATCCAAAGTAAGACAATACTATATATAAATACTCCTTGAACAGAAGCCATAAAAGTAGAGCCTTCCCATGCTAAAAAGTTATGCAGTGTATCTGGGTCATCAGAAACTCGTGCTAATAATTCACCAGATTTAGACTGATGAAAATATGAATAAGGTAAAATTTGCAAGTGCTTAAATAAGCGTAGTTTTTGCCAGTTTGTAACAGATTTAGCAATATGATGACAAAAATACTCATCAATGACCATTAAAATTAAATCAAGAATTGCAGCAATAACAAGCAACCACATTAATCCCCATAGTAATGCATTGTCATGATTTGGAAGTATATGATCAATTAACCAACCCGTTCCTAGAGTTGGTATTAATGCTGCACAAATTTGACTTAAAGCAATAACAAATGAATCTGCAAATACCCATTTTTTATGGGGCTTGAGAAAGTTTATGACTCTTTTCCCATCGCCTATTTTTTTTGTATTTTTCTGCATCATACAGCACTCTCCTTTTCTAGTTCACTGTATTGTGCCATATATAATTGATAATACTGACCTTTTAATGATAATAATTCTTCATGTGTACCTTGTTCAGCAATACGTCCTTTATCTAATAATAAAATACAATCCGCACCCTTTACTGTAACAAGTCGATGTGCAATTGTAATTGTTGTACGACCTGGGATTAACTTTTCAAGTGAAGATTGTACCTTTTCCTCTGTTTCTCCATCTAATGATGATGTAGCCTCATCGAAAATTAATACTGGAGGATGACGTAATATTGCTCTTGCAAGAGCTACTCGTTGTCTTTGACCACCAGATAATTTTAGCCCTCTTTCACCAACAATCGTCTCAAAACCTTCCTGTAGTGACTCAACTAAATCAGATAAATCCGCCGCTTCAACAGCAAGCCCAAGTTCTTCATCAGTTGCATTAGGTTTGGCATATAGTAAATTTTGCTTTAATGTACTATTTAAAAGAAATGTTTCTTGAGAAACGACACCAATATTTTGGCGTAATGATTGATAATCATGAGAAGATAAATCTTTACGATCAACTGAAATCGATCCTGAAGAAGGCTGGTATAATCCGAGTAATAACTGAATTAAAGTACTTTTTCCTCCACCGCTTGAACCAACAATCCCAATATGTTGGCCTGCTCTAATTGAGAATGAAACATCTTTTAGAACTTCTTCAGTTGAATTCGGATAAGTAAATCGAATATTTTTAACTTCTATATCACCTTTCACTTCTCCAAATTTAGGTAAATCATCAGGTTGTTCTGCAGGCAAATCAAAATACTCATAAATTCTTTGAAGTGCTGGAATTGCTTGTTGAATGGTTAAGGCATTTTCAGCTAACGAGCGGACAGGCATAAACATTGTTGGGATAAAACCTAGAACAGCAATTAATGTACCAACTGTAATTTCATGCTGCCAGATCGAATAACCACCAATTAACATAATGACCCCTGGTGCACCATTATTAAACACATTTCCTAAACGCCAATTAACCTTACCGATTAAAGCCAAACGAATAGCAAATCTTTTCCAAACAGACAGCTTATCTTCTAACTTTTTATTTTCTATATCCTGCGTTTGAAACGTTCGCACTAAACGAACTGACTCAATACTTTCTTGAGTATGATTATACAGATCAGCACTCATATCACGAGCTATAGCTCCCATTTTTCTTACTTTTTTACCAATCATAAAAGAAGGAACTAAATAAATTGCAAATACAATAAGCATAACCACTGCAGCTGGCCAATATAAAGGAATCACCGCTATAAATGCTGCAATTGCCGCAATTACTTGTTGAATAAAACGTGGTATAACTGTATTATTCAAGTTTTGAACAGACTCTACATCATGCGTTAACCTATATAACATATCCCCTCGTGGTGTTGTCGAAAAAAACGTCATCGGTGCTTTTTGAAGCTTTGTAAATGCACGTAATTGCATATCTGTAATTACATCTAGACCAATTTTTACTTGAATAAATTCTTGTAATGATTCAAAACCGACCTTAAATAAGAATGAAAGCATAATCCCTAAAATTAAATAAAAGATAATTTTTGAATCAGGACCACCAACAATCTCATCGACCAATTTACCAGTCAAAATCGGCGGAATAATCGCAAATGCGCCAGCAATTAATGAACATACAAAAGCAATTAGAAATACTTTCCAATACGGTTTAAAATGATTAACTGTTTCGATTAAAATTTTCATCTATTGCCATCCCCCTAACCTGTAACATTTTACAATATTTTCGAACTATTTTCACTATTAAAATTTTTACCAGGATTAAAGTAATGCGTTCTTCGTTATTCCTTTTATCTGGTCTCAAATACATTTTAATCTTTCAATTAATCTATTTCTTCATTAAATTGATTGAACATTCGTACACTATTAGTCTTTAGGGACATAAAAAAAATCTACAACTTAAGTCGTAGATTTTAAGATTTTTTATTTATTTGAAAATATATACAATATAGACTTATGAAATAATATTTCCTTTTTCTATTTCAATATTTGAAAATCGTATGAATGAACTGATTTCCCTTTTATTGATGACAAAATTTCCTCTACACCTTTCATTTGAACTACCTTTGTTTTTTTGCCAGTTTCTAGCGAATATTGTTCAAAATAATATTTAACTTTCTTTTTTGAATCATACCTTACCACATACAGTGAATCATTTTTGAAATATGTTTGCTCTCCATAGCGATACGGACCTTTTCGTGGATTTTTAATTGTAAATTTCTTTTTTACTATATTCCTAGTAATGTCAACTGTGTAAACATCCCCTAATCCATTTGCGAAGAAAAGCTCATTTCCATAAATATAGATTGAATGATCAAGGCTGTAAGGACTTGTTGCATTCAATTGATTGATGGTTTTATTTTTATAGGAAACAAGTGTGATCTTATCTTGCTTTAATGTTTTCTTATTTATTCGAACTAGTACTTCATTCTCATCCTTCAAATTCTCTTGTTTACTTTCCCCAAGTACCATGTAGTAATAATTTTCATCACTAACAATCTGTGACCTAGGACCGTAGCTGTTATAACCAGATCGCTTTTTAAGCTGAGTTAAATCTTTTATTTTTAGTTTGTTGTCGTCGAAACCAACTTTACGTAAATGACAAGTCTCATTATCTTCTGTTAAAATAATTATGTCATTTTTATCTACACCCGATGTATAAATATAATGGGGGATATTTCCTTTTTTAAATCCTTTGTCATTTCCATATAAAACATTTGAGGCATAACCATTTTTTACAAAACCTGAATTAAAAATAGTAAAATAAAGATTTGAACTTCTTAAATATCCTGTTATTTCCCCTGTATGTTGATACTTCATTTTAACTTCTTTATATTTATTACCGATTAAACGTAGTGTTTCCTTATCCTCTAATAAAAGGCCAGATTCTCCTAACCCAACACTACCAAGTTCTAACCCTTTCATTTTATACCCTCTAGCTACACCGTCATCATCAACAAAAATCGCGATACTAATCCCTCTATCATCCATATCTTGGTCCGCAGTAGTGGAATAATATAAGACGGCTTGTTTATCATCTAAAAAGTTACTCTTACGAATGGTCTCCTCTTTTACAATAAATGGAGAAACTCTAATCTTATTAACAACAAAATAACAACTGTAAATAAGAAGGAAACAAGTTAGAAATAGTATGATATATTTATACTTTCTTTTCATTTTTTCTCCTAGGCTATAATAAAAGGCAATAAGTCAAACTGTTCAACTTATCGCCTTATTAAATTTATATTTTACGGACTAGAGTTGTATCTTTTGCATCACGAACATCCCTCGGATATACACCTGATCCTTTGTCTTTATCTAAATCTAAGTCCGCTTTTAACTTATATGCAGACCATACTAACTTTGCACAATTTTTATCACCAGTATGACTTGTATTACGATTATTTGCGAAATTGTAAGAGTAGTCATCTTTACCTACTCGACTGTTTGCCCAATCGGCAGCTGCATTTCGTTTAGCAGTTGTAGTGTTAACGGATTTGACTTGTGCATCACCTTTGTCTACTAGTCTTTTTAAGTAATCTAATTTTCGAACTCCCACTTTTGGAACAGATTCGACTACTTTTTCAGCACTATAATACATTCCTACATGTCCATGATTTAAATAAGCAGTTTGTGATGCCGTATAGTAAATCTGGCCTTTTACTCCTTTTCCAACAGAATCAGTACCACCACCGCCCCCTCTAGCTTGCAATTTTTTTTCTGACAATCCCTGAGCTTCGTCTTGTTTAAGTTCACTAAAAAGTTGTTTTAATATAGCTTCTTGCGTATCACCAGTGTTTTTAGAAATGGATTCTACATCCTTTAACAATTCTTTTTCTGAAACATTCGGTTGTAATACTAAAATTTCTTTTACATAAGGTAAATCGTTTGTACTAGCATAGCTAATAGGGGTTGCAGTTAAGACTAAACTTGCAGATAAGACACTTACTCCGATTAATTTTTTCATTTAAACATCTCCTTTTACAAATATTTTCTGTATTTGAAATAGAGAGTGATAAGTGTTGTTTATTATTTTTACTGTCGAATCATTCATCACAATTCTATACAAGGATATTATATAAGGAAAATTTTACTAATATTTACTAAATTTTAGTCTATTTTGTGACACTTTTTAAGTACTTGAAATGTGGATAGACATACTTCAATCCGTAATAGTACAGGGTAAAGAGAAAGAGAAAGCTAGAAATTTTTAAAGAAAAAAAATTCCTAGCTACCTTCTCACCTTTATCAAACAGCTTAATAAACATAAAGAAAACTCGGCAATTGGAGAGCCTTTAGGCGAAGTCAGAGGCGTAGTTGCAATAATATTTTTACTAAAATTGCCTACTACGACGAGCCTGCTTCATTGCTGCCAATTTATACTTACTTAATATGAAAAAAATCTACAACCTAAGTCGTAGATTTTAAGATTTTTTATTTGTTTCATTTAGTTTGTATTCTAAGAATTCTTGAGATTTTCCTTTTGGAATACTCAAACTCTTAAATTCGTCATTTTTTATTAACTTAGCAATATAAACGATTTGACCAATATGACTTCCGTAATGACTAATTTGTCTATGTATTGCTTGTAAAACAGTATGATCTTCACCACGAATTTTAATCGTTTTTAATATATCTTCTTCTTGTAGACTCTCTAGCGTGTTAAAAACAACATTCCATCCTTTATTCCAATCAGCTAATAACTCATCCTTTGATTGGTAAATCCCCTCAAACTCAACATCACGATTTCGCCATGGTTTTTCACCATCCGTCGTGAGAAAATCTGTCCATCTAGAAATCATATTACCACTTAAATGCTTTACAATTATGGAAATACTATTCGATTCACTTGATGGTTGTATGTGCAACTCCTCATTATTTAGCTGATCCATAGAACGATCACCAAGCTTTTTTATCCCTTTGAATTCCTTTAAACTATTCGAAAGAAATTGTTTTGCGATTGACATACTTGACCCTCCAATTTTAAAGTTTCTTTCAATCAATTGTATGAATAGTTTAAAAACTTATTAATTATTTATCAAATAATTTGTTTGGGTATAGGGTGTGAAAGAACAGTATTTTAGTTAGATTTTCAGGTGAAGATTTTTCATTTTGTATGATTTTTAATGTGAATCCTAATCATTTTAGGTGGTTTAAAGTTTAGAAGATTTTTTAGGAGAATTTACTATTGTGGAGCAGTCAAGTTGATGTGATATTTATGGTTTATTTGCGATTTTACTATTTTTAATTGTGATTACTTAATTTTAATTGTCATTTTTGATTTTTAATTGCTGTTCTCTATTTTTAATTGCGATGGCCTATTTTTATTTGCGATTTCCAATTTTTAATTGCGATGGCTCATTTTATTTGCCATTACCAGTTTTTATTTGCGATGACTCATTTCTATATCCGATTTCCAATTTTTACTCTTAATCCTCATTTTTTTCATGTGACAACACATAGTTTTTTTAGGATTTACTTATTTCCCCTCTCTCTTTTTTAAAATCAAATTAATTCTAAGACTTATTTGCACTTTTGAATTTTTTAATTGCAGTTCTCTTTTTTTTTATGCATTTTTGCCTTTTTTAATTGTAGTTCACTTTTTTTATTTGCACTTTTGCCTTTTTTAATTGTAGTTTCGACGTTTTTATTTGCACTTTCGGTCGATTTATTTGCAGTCCACTTTTTATTTGCACTACTACTTTATTTATTTGAACTTATGTCATTTCTAATTGCAGTTTTCTCTTTTTTATTTGCACTTTCGGTCGATTTATTTGCAGTCCACTTTTTCCGCAGCACAAGTTTGTATCTTCACTCCACAAAAAAAAGATGACTCCAAAAAGTCATCTTTCCTATTCTAAGTATTAAACTTCAACAGTCATCCAGCTAGCATCTTGTGGATTTTTTCTCCATGCAGTTAGTTTTGCTACATGTTCTGCTTCGATTGAGCCTTGTTCTTTTGCTACTTCAACTAGTGTGTCATAGTCAGTTAGAGAATAGTAAGTTACGTCGTTTGCATCAAATTTCTCTACTGCTGCTGGAAGATTGTATGTGAAGATTGAGACTACTCCTAGTACTTCGCAGCCCGCTTCGCGTAAAGCTTCAACGCATGTAATTACGCTGCCGCCAGTTGAGATTAAATCTTCTACTACTACTACTTTTTGTCCAGTTTTAATTGGACCTTCGATTTGGTTTCCTTTGCCGTGGCCTTTTGCAGAGCTACGTACATAAACCATTGGTAATTCCATTAAATCACTTGTCCATGCTGCGTGTGGAATTCCAGCAGTTGCAGTTCCAGCGATTACATCTACGTTACCAAATTTAGTTTGGATTAGTTCTACTAAGCCTTTTGCAATGTTTTTACGAATTTCTGGATAGCCAAGAGTTAGGCGATTATCACAATAGATTGGAGATTTGATTCCTGATGCCCAAGTAAATGGAGTTTCAGGTTGAAGGCTTACTGCCCCAATGCTTAATAAGTTTGCTGCGATATTCTTTTTCATATTGTTACGCCCTCCCATTGTGCAATTACTTCTTCATATGCTTCTACTGGATTTTCGCTTTTTGTAATACTGCGTCCTACTACAATATAGCTACTTCCAAATTGTCTAGCTTTCGCTGGAGTTGTTACACGTACTTGATCATCTACACTATTATCTGCTAAGCGAATACCAGGTGTTACAGTAAGGAAGTTCTCACCTTCAACTGCTGCTTGAACTAACTCTACATCAAGTGGAGAGCAAACTACACCGTTAAGACCGCTTTCTTCTGTTATAGCAGCATATAGTTTAATCGAATCCTGTAAAGAAGATATTCCTTGTTCATGGATTACTTGTTCTTCTGAAGTGCTTGTAAGTTGAGTTACTGCAATTAGTAAAGGTCTTTTTTTACCAGCAGGAGTGCCTTCTTCTAGCCCTTCTAATGCTGCCTTCATCATTTTCGTTCCACCAGCTGCATGAACATTAACCATGTCTACTTCTAGAGATGCGATATTTTTCATTGCATGTTTTACTGTATTTGGAATATCATGAAGTTTCAAATCTAGGAAGATTTGATGTCCTAATTCTTTTAATTCCTTTATGATCGCTGGACCCTCTTTGTAAAATAGTTCCATCCCTACCTTTACATATAGAGACTTTTGAAATTTTTTTACAAAATTCATTACTTCATCTTTTGATGAAAAATCAAGCGCGATGACCACTTGTGATGACATGTTGTTTCCAGCTCCTTCCAATACATTCTTCAATTGACTGATAACCATATTTGTGTAGCACTTCAGGCAGTTCATCGATGATTGTTGGACAAACAAATGGATCAACGAAGTTTGCCGTACCTACACCGATTGCACTTGCTCCTGCTAGGAAAAACTCTAGTGCATCTTCTGCATTCATAACCCCACCCATTCCGATGATTGGAATATTTACTACTTGGCTCACATCATGAATCATACGAATGGCTACTGGTTTTATTGCAGGACCTGATAATCCACCAGTTTTATTAGCTAGAATTGGTTTACCAGTTCTTAAATCTAGTCTCATCCCTAGTAATGTATTGATCATTGTTAAACCATCTGCTCCTGCATTTTCAATTGCTTTTGCGATTTCAACAATATTCGTTACATTCGGCGATAATTTTACGTATAGCGGAACTTCGCTTACTTCTTTAACTTTCTTAGTTACTTCAGCCGCTGTTTGTGCATCCGTTCCAAATGCAATCCCACCACATTTTACGTTTGGACAAGAAATGTTTAATTCTAGTGCTTTTACATTACTTACTTTTGAAATTTCTTTTGCGACTGTTACATAGTCTTCAATAGTTGATCCAGCAATATTTGCAACGATTGGTACATCATAATTTGATAACCATTTTAATTCACCGTTAATTACTTTTTCTAAACCAGGATTTTGAAGTCCAATCGCATTTAACATCCCCGCTTGAGTTTCAGCTACACGAGGTGTTTCATTTCCGTATCGTGTTTCAACTGTTGTTGCTTTTATCATAATAGCTCCAAGAATACTTAGATCGTAAAGATTTGCAAACTCTCTACCAAATCCGAAGCAACCAGAAGCTGGCATAATAGGATTTTTTAAATCTAAGCCAGGAAGTTTTGTTTGTAATGAAATCATAGTACTACCTCCTCAGCTTGGAATACTGGTCCATCGCTACAAATTTTACGATATGACCCGTCTTCAGTATGGCATACACATGCGAAACAAGCTCCGATTCCACAGCCCATTCGTTCTTCAAGTGAAATATAGCCATCCTTCATACCTTTATATTGCTGTTGTAAAGCTTTTAACATTACAGTTGGACCACATGCAAAGTATTGATCAAATTGAAGCTCTTTTTCACGAATTACATCTGTTACGAATCCTTTCGTACCTAGAGTTCCATCTACTGTTGCCATAAAGGTTGGTCCTAATTCCGAAAATTCTTTTTCATAAAAAGCTACGTTACTTGATGCAAATCCTAATACATGAATTACATTTACACCGCGAGCTTTAAATTGCTTCGAAAGTTCATACATCGGAGGTACTCCAATTCCACCACCAACTAGTAGTGCTGTATCTCCTTCTGAAAGAGTTTCAACATCATAACCTTGACCTAGAGGACCTAATACATCAACTTGTTGTCCAACGCCTGCTTCTTTTAAAAGCTTCGTTCCTTCACCTTCTGCGCGGAATATCATCGTGAACTCACTTTTCTCTTTGTCGATCGAACATATACTGATTGGTCTTCTTAATAGTGGCGTTAGTCCACCAGTCACTTTTATATGGACGAACTGCCCAGGAGAGTGCATCTCCTGAACTAGTTCACCTTTTAATGTCATTTCGACAATTTGATGGGCAATTTCTCTATTTGAGACAATTGTCATGAGTTCTTTTTTTATCATACTAATACGCCAGCCTTCATTTCTTTGTTTGGTAGTGCAGAAGTTGAGAATGTTAAGCTTTCAATTACTGATAATATTGCAGTTGCTGTGTCTAGTGAAGTTAAGCAAACTACTCCGTTTTCAACTGATTCACGACGAATTCTGAATCCATCACGAGCTGGTTTTTTACCTTTTGTTAACGTATTGATAACAAACTGTGCATCTCCACGCTTGATCATATCTAGCATATTGTCTTCATGCTCGTTAATTTTGTTTACCGCTTTTACAGGTACACCGTGGTTTTCTAAATGATTTTTAGTTCCTTCTGTACCGAATACTGTAAATCCAATTTCATGGAAGCGTTTTGCGATATTTACTACTTCTTCTTTATCTTTATCAGCTACTGTAATGATTACTGAACCGTGTGTTGGGATTTGCATTCCCGCAGCAATTAGTGCTTTGTATAATGCTTTTTGAAGACTTACATCTTTACCCATTACTTCTCCAGTTGATTTCATTTCAGGGCCTAATGTTATATCTACTGAGCGTAGTTTAGCGAATGAGAACACTGGTGCTTTTACATATACTTCATTTTCTTCTGGATGGTAGCCTGTTGCATATCCGAATGAAGCTAATGTTTGACCTAAGATAACTTTTGTTGCGATATTCGCCATTGGTACATTTGTAATTTTACTTAAGAATGGTACTGTACGGCTTGATCTTGGGTTTACTTCTAGTACGAATACTTCATCTTTATCTGTTACAACAAACTGGATGTTAAGTAATCCTTTGATATTTAAGCCTTTTGCAAGTTTAATTGTATAGTCGATTAATTTTTCCTTCGCAGCTGCTGATACATTTTGTGTAGGGTATACTGCGATTGAATCTCCTGAGTGAACTCCAGCACGTTCGATATGTTCCATAATACCAGGGATGTATACATCGATTCCGTCAGAGATTGCATCTACTTCAATTTCTTTACCAGTTAAGTAGCGGTCGACTAATACTGGATGTTCTGGATTGATTTTAACTGCATTTTGCATGTAGTGAAGAATTTCTTCACGGTGGTATACAATCTCCATTGCACGTCCACCAAGTACATATGATGGTCTTACTAATACCGGATAACCAATTTCATCAGCGATATCAGCTGCTTGTTCAGGTGTCATTGCTGTTTTACCTAGAGGTTGTGGTACTCCTAGTTGTTGAAGTGCTTCTTCAAACTTGTCACGGTCTTCAGCACGATCTAAATCTTCAAGTGAAGTTCCAAGAATTTTCACACCACGATCTACTAATTTGCCTGCTAAGTTAATAGCTGTTTGACCACCGAATTGAACAACTACTCCTATCGGTTTTTCTAAATCGATAATGTGCATTACATCTTCAATTGTTAATGGCTCGAAATACAGTTTGTCTGAGATACTGAAGTCAGTTGAAACTGTTTCTGGGTTGTTGTTTATAATGATTGCTTCGTATCCAGCCTCTTTAATTGCTCTTACACAGTGTACTGTTGCATAGTCAAACTCGATCCCTTGACCGATTCGAATTGGACCAGATCCAAGAACTACTACGCTCTTCTTATCCGTTACAATTGATTCATTTTCGATTTCATATGTTCCATAGAAGTATGGTGTTGAAGATTCAAATTCAGCTGCACATGTATCAACCATTTTATATACTGGAATGATTTGATTTTGTTTTCTAAATTCGTATATTTCTCTATTTGTTGCATTCCATTGTGATGCCATGTAATCATCACTGAAGCCCATTTTCTTAGCTTTTAACAGTACATCTAGTTCAAAATGGTTTTCTTTAATTTGTTTTTCCATTTTAATGATATTTTCAATTTTGTGTAGGAAGAAGAAATCAATTTTAGTAATATCGTGTATTTCTTCTAATGTCATACCTGTTCTCATTGCTTCAGCGACAATGTATAGTCTTTCATCGTCAGCTTTTGCCATTCGAGTAATCATTTCGTCTTTAGAAAGTTCTTTTACTGCGTTAAGCTCGATGTGACTAATTCCTAATTCTAGAGAGCGCACTGCTTTTAATAATGACTCTTCAAGAGTTCTACCGATTGCCATTACTTCTCCAGTTGCTTTCATTTGAGTTCCTAACTGACGGTTTGCTGTTTCAAATTTATCAAATGGCCAGCGTGGAATTTTTGATACGATATAGTCTAATGCTGGCTCGAAGCAAGCATAAGTTTTCTTTGTAACTGGGTTAATCATTTCATCCAATGTTAAGCCTACTGCGATTTTTGCCGCTAATTTTGCAATCGGATAGCCTGTTGCTTTTGAAGCAAGCGCACTTGAACGTGATACACGTGGATTTACTTCGATTACATAGTATTGGAAGCTATCTGGATCTAGTGCAAGCTGTACGTTACATCCACCTTCAATTCCTAAAGCACGGATGATTTTTAATGATACATTTCGTAGCATTTGATATTCGCGATCGCTTAACGTTTGAGAAGGAGCGATTACGATTGAATCTCCTGTATGAACACCAACTGGATCGATGTTTTCCATGTTACATACTACAATCGCATGGTCATTTGCATCACGCATTACTTCATACTCGATTTCTTTAAAACCAGCAATACTTTTCTCTAATAGACATTGTGTTACTGGGCTATTTTTTAATCCGCTTGCTACGATTTCTTTTAAATCTTCTTCATTATTACAAATTCCTCCGCCTGTTCCTCCAAGAGTAAAGGCAGGTCTTACGATAACTGGGTAGCCAATTTCTTCTACGAAGTCATATGCTTCTTCTAAAGTATGAATGATTTCACTTTCTGGTACTGGCTCGCTTAAGTCGTTCATTAATGTTCTGAATAGGTCGCGATCTTCTGCACGGTTAATCGCTTCTAAAGTTGTTCCTAAAATTTTTACTCCACACTCTTTTAATACGCCAGATTTATCTAATTCTACCGCTAGATTTAGCCCTGTTTGACCTCCTAATGTTGGTAAAAGAGCATCTGGACGTTCTTTACGAATGATTCGACTAACGAAATCTACTGTTAGTGGTTCGATGTATACTTTATCTGCTGTTTGTACATCCGTCATAATTGTTGCAGGGTTTGAGTTTACAAGAATTACTTTGTATCCTTCTTCTTTCAATGCCTGACAAGCCTGTGTTCCAGCATAGTCAAATTCTGCTGCTTGACCGATTACGATTGGTCCTGATCCGATTACTAAGATTGTTTTAATGTCTACGCGTTTTGGCATTGTAAGTTCCCCTCTCGTTTCTGTGCTTCCATCATGCTCATAAATTCATCAAATAAATAGTTTGCATCTTCTGGTCCAGGTGAAGCTTCTGGGTGATATTGTACTGTGAATGCTGGGTATGTCTTATGTTTAAGCCCTTCTACAGTTCCATCATTTAGTGCAACATGCGTTACTTCTAAATCAGTTCCTTCAATTGAATCCATTTCTACAGCATAACCGTGGTTTTGTGAAGTGATTGCTACTTTTCCTGTTTCTAAGTGTTTAACCGGATGGTTCGCACCACGGTGACCGAATTTAAGCTTTGAAGTATCGCCTCCATTTGCTAGAGCAAATAATTGGTGACCTAAGCAAATTCCGAATAACGGTACTTTGCCTACTACTTCTTTAATCATTTCGATTGCTACTTGAACATCCTTTGGATCTCCAGGTCCATTACTTAACATAATTCCATCTGGAGCAAGTAAGAAAATTTCTTTTGCTGAAATATTATATGGTACGACTGTTACGTCACATTTACGGTTTGTTAATTCTCTTAAAATACCGTGCTTCATACCGAAATCTACTAATACTACTCGGTGTCCTCTACCTGGACTTCTATAAGGTTTTTGTGTTGAAACTCGTTCAACATGATTTGTGAATAATGGTGTATTTGTTAATTCTGCTACTACTTCATCAACATTTGCTTCCATGCTGCAGAATTTACCTTTCATCGTTCCAACTTCACGAAGCTTTTTCGTTAACATACGTGTATCGATTCCTGCTAAACCTGGAATTCCTTTATCTTTGCAATATTGATCCAAGCTCATTTTGTTTCGGAAATTTGATGGATGCTCAGCATATTCTTTTACAATTAAGCCATGTACTGCTGGTACGATGCTTTCAAAATCCTCTAAGTTGATACCATAGTTCCCTACTAAAGGGAAAGTGAATGTTACGATTTGTCCACAGTAAGATGGGTCAGTTAATACCTCTTGATATCCTGTCATACCTGTTGTAAATACGATTTCTCCTGTTGTTTCAACTTCGCTACCAAATCCTTCTCCTACAAAAACTGTTCCGTCTTCTAATATTAATTGACGCATCATACTGTTAGTTCCTCTCTTTCATATACTAATTTGCCATTTACCATTGTCATTACTGGCCAACCTTTACAGTTCCAACCATTAAATGGTGTGTTTTTACCTTTTGAAAGGAATGTTGTTGAATCGATTTCCTCTTCTAAATCTAAGTCGATTACAGTTAAGTCTGCTACCGCTCCAACTTCAATTTTCCCTCTGTTTAAGTTAAAAACTTCAGCAGGTTTAGTTGTTAAAAAGTTTATTACTTGTTGTAAAGTCATTTTACCTGTTTGGACAAAATGAGTGTTTAATAATGGAAAAGCAGTTTCTAACCCTACAATTCCAAACGGTGCTAATTGCATTCCCTGAGCTTTTTCCTCTTCTGTATGAGGTGCATGATCTGTTGCAATCATGTCGATTGTTCCATCAAGTAATCCTTCGATTAATGCTTCACGATCGACTGCACTTCTTAATGGAGGATTCATTTTGAAATTTGTGTCTAAGCCTGGGATGTCATCTTCACAAAGAATTAAATGGTGTGGAGAAACCTCAGCCGTTACATTAATTCCAGCACGTTTTGCATCTCGTACTACTCTTACTGATTCTTTTGTACTGATGTGGCAAACATGATAGTGACAACCTGTAGCTTCTGCTAATAGTACATCTCGAGCAATTTGAACACTTTCACAAATTGAAGGAATTCCATTTAAACCATTTTCTTTTGAAAACTTACCTTCGTGGACACAACCTTTTTGAATCAGTGTGTTTTCTTCACAGTGTGCAACGATTGATACATTTAGTTCAGCTGCTTTTTGCATTGCTTTGTACATCATTTCAGCAGATTGAACTCCTACACCGTCATCTGTGAATGCAAAAGCTCCATTTTCTTTTAAACCTTCGAAGTCTGTTTGTTCTTCACCAGCTTGACGGATCGTAATTGATGCATATGGTAATACGTTTACGACTGCTGTTTCTTCTATTTTTTTGTTTAATGTGCTAAGGTGCTCGATTGTATCTGGTACTGGTCGAGTATTTGGCATTGCAGCAATTGTTGTAAATCCTCCTCTTGCGGCAGCCTTCGTACCTGTTTCGATTGTCTCTTTATGTTCACCACCCGGCTCACGAAGATGCACATGAACATCTATTAAACCTGGTGAAAGCAATTTGCCGTCTAATTCAATTTGCTTTGCCTCTTCATCAACGATTGTTGCAGCGATTACTGAGATCTTTCCATTAACTACTAATACGTCTCGATTTAGAAGTTCACCATTTTCTTGTAAGATGACACCGTTTTTAAACAAGTACTTCATTTTTCATCTCTCCCCATACTGTTGGTAAGGCTCTTTTTAACACAGCCATTCTTACATATACTCCATTTTCCATTTGTTTAAAGATTCTTGATCGCTCGCATTCTACTAATTCACTTGCAATTTCAACATCTCGATTAAATGGTGCTGGATGCATGATAATGCTTGTAGGTTTCATTTTTGCTTCTCTTTCAACCGTTAGGCCATGCTTTTGTAGATAATTTTCCATTATGTGATTTGTCTCAGCGTCATGTCTTTCATGCTGTACTCTAAGTAGCATCATGACATCAACTTCTTCGACTAATTCATCTAAATTTTTATATGTTCCATAAGTATTTTTATCGTCTTTCCATTCATCAGGACTTGCGAAGTATACTTCTGCACCTAATCTAGTTAGTGCTTCAGCATTAGAGCGAGCAACTCTTGAGTGTCTTAAATCTCCAACAATTGCTACTTTTAATCCTTCAAAGCTTCCAAATTCTTGTTTGATCGTTAGTAAGTCAAGTAAGCATTGTGTTGGGTGATTTCCACATCCATCGCCGGCATTCAGGATTGGCATTCCTGCATCTTTTATTTCTTGAAAATACTCGTCTTGTGTATGACGGATTACGACTGCTTCAACTCCAATTGCTTGAAGGGTTTTAACTGTATCATATAAAGTTTCACCTTTTTGAATGCTTGAGCTTTCAACAGCTAGGTTTATAACTTCAAGTCCAAGTTTCTTTTGAGCTACCTCAAAGCTAAAGCGAGTTCTCGTACTATTCTCAAAAAATAAATTTGCAACAAATGTCTGACGTTTTAGGCTACTTATTTCTCCATTTGCAAAGCTTTGTGCTTCGTTAAGCAAATCTTGAATTTCTTCGATTGTTAAATCAGACATGGTTAATAAATGATTCATCCGTCATCCCCCTAAATGAATTTCATCTCTTTTATTTTTGGATTCTTATCACTGTAAGAATGCCCCATTTAAATGTCAATTATGATGTTAAGCTCTCATCTTTGCTTTCAATTGTACGATCGCCACCAATGTTTTCTGGTAAGACTAAATTTAGTACAACTCCAATTAAAGCTGATAAAGCCATTCCTTCTAATGCAAATTGTTTACCAATGTGTATTGCTGCTCCACCGATTCCTAGTACTAGAATGACTGAAGCGATTACTAAGTTACGTTGTTTAGCGAAATCGATTTTGTTATCAACTAGTACTCGTAATCCGCTTGAAGCGATGATTCCGAATAGTAAGATTGAGATACCACCCATTACAGGTGTCGGGATTGAACTAATCACCGCTGATATTTTTCCGATGAATCCGAATGACATTGCCAAAATTGCAGCACCTATGAATACGTATACGCTGTAAGCTCTGGTGATTGCTAGAACACCGATGTTTTCACCGTATGTTGTTGTTGTAGGTCCACCAATTAAACCTGCTATCATTGTTGAAACTGCATCTCCGAATAATGACTTATCTAATCCAGGATCTTTTATTAAATCTTTCTCTACGACACTTCCTAGTACAACTTGGTGTCCAATATGTTCTGAGATTGTCACGATTGCTACAGGTACAAAGATGATTAGTAGCTGGAAAGTGACATGTGGTGTGTAATGAACAAATGGGACTGAGAAATCAGGTACTGCAATCCATTTTGCTTCTGCTATTTTTGTGAAGTCTACTACTCCAAAGAAGATTGATGTAATATATCCACCGATAATTCCTACTAAAATTGGTATGACTGATAAGAAACCTCTTGTAAATAATGCTGTTATGATTGTAATTGCTAATGTAATGAGTGCGATTGTGATTGATGTTGTGCTGTATTTATTGTTAGCCCCATTCATTGCCATTCCTACTGCTACTGATGATAAGCTTAATCCGATTACGATGATTACCGGGCCAACAACGATTGGTGGTAATACTCTGAATAACCATTTGACGCCTACTTTGTTAATGATTAGTGCGATTACTGCATATATAATACCTGTGATGAAAACTCCTACGAACGCTGCACCAGGTTCTAAATTTGTTTTCGCATAGATCATCGGAGCAATGAAGGCGAATGATGATCCAAGATAAGATGGTACTTTACCTCTTGTGATTAGTATGAACACGATTGTTCCTATCCCACTTGAAATTAATGCGATTGAAGGATTTATGCCGATTAAGATTGGAGCTAATACTGTCGATCCAAACATTGCGAATAAATGTTGTAAACTTAGGAAAATCCATTGACCTACATTCGGTTTTTCATTTATCTCTAGGACAGGTTTTTGTTTTATCATCTTGATTCCCCCAATTTTCCCAATAAAAAAACTCTTTGTGATTGTACACAAAGAGTCCAAGTGCGTTGCTTAATAAGGCAGCAACTAACTAGACCCTTTGTTAGCCTCTCTGGACCAAATTTAAAAGGGACTTCTATTTTTCAAATATACTTACTTTATCGTGGTCATCTGTTTCCTTTAATGCTACGACTACTTTTTCATTACTCGATGTTGGAATATTCTTTCCAACATAGTCTGCTCTAACAGGAAGTTCACGATGTCCTCGATCTACTAATACTGCTAATTGAATTTGTGCCGGTCTACCTAGGTCCATTACAGCGTCCATTGCGGCACGAACTGTTCTACCTGTGTAAAGCACATCATCAACTAAGATTACTTTTTTGTTTGTTAGGTCAACAGGAACATTTGAACCCTTCACTAATGGTTCTTTGTTTTCTGTCTTAGTCGATAAATCGTCTCGATAAAGAGTAATATCTAAATCACCCATGAGAACTTCTTTACCTTCAATTTGTTTAATTCTTTCTGCAATACGTTGTGCTAGATAAACACCTCTTGTTTTAATTCCAACTAAAACGATGTTTTCAATACCTTTGTTATTTTCTAACATTTCATGTGCAATTCTTGTTAAACCACGTCTGATTGCTAGTTCGTCTAAGATGATTGCTTTTTCAGTCATTTACCTTACCTCCTACTTTTATCGTGTAGAAGCAAAAAACCCTCTTGCCCGATGGACAAGAGGGTAGCGCAAAAGGATACAATTATCCCTTTTCATTTTTCCGCTTCCTTCTCAACCTCACGGGGTTGTGTTAAAGGTTCATTCAACTGTCCTCATTATGACCTATGTTTCAATCATTGTCAACAGTTATCTGCTTAATTGTTCAATAATATTTTCTAGTACTTTTGGAATAGGTGATGAAAACTCTAAATACTCATCTGTTCTTGGATGTTTAAATCCTAAAACAGCTGCATGTAGTGCTTGACCATCTATATCCAATGTTTTACGAGGTCCATACTTAGGATCACCAGCTAACGGGTATCCAATGTATTTCATATGAACACGAATTTGGTGTGTACGTCCTGTTTCAAGCTGACATTCAACTAAAGTAAACTCATCAAATCGATCTAATACTCTAAAATGAGTCACTGCTTCTTTACTATTATCTTCAGTAACCGTCATACTTTGGCGATCACTTTTATCTCGTCCGATTGGCGCATCGATTGTACCTTCCTCATGCGGAATTACACCATGTACAATCGCAATATACTTACGTACAGTGGTTTTTTGACGTAATTGCTCTGCAAGCTTCTCATGAGCTACATCATTTTTTGCAACCATTAATAAACCTGAAGTATCCTTATCGATTCGATGTACGATACCAGGTCTCAATACACCATTTATGCCAGATAAATCTTTACAATGATACATTAAAGCGTTCACTAAAGTACCCGTTTCATGACCTAATGCAGGATGAACTACCATTCCACGTGGTTTATTTACGACAATAACATCCGCATCCTCATAGTAAACCTCCAGTGGAATATTCTCAAGCTTAACTTCTAATGGCTTTGGATCAGGTACTGAAACTGATATTTCATCGCCCTGTTTCACTTTATAATTACGTTTAATTTTTTCACCGTTCACTAATACAAAATCTTCTTTTAACCATGCTTGTACTTGTGACCTTGACCACTCATCGTTTTGAGTTGCAATAAACGTATCGATTCTTTCTAAATGTTGATCCTCTTGAACTGTAAAAGCAAAAACTGTCATTTCTTAACTCCTCTTTTATCTTCCAATAAAGTAATAATAAATAATAAAATAACTCCTACACAAAGCGCTGAATCTGCGATATTAAATACAGGGAAATCATAATTAAAAATATAAACATGAATAAAATCAACTACTTCTTTACGGAAGAATCGATCAATAAAATTACCAATTGCACCACCTAAGACTAACCCTAAAGATAAACCAAGTAAGCGATCTCCTTTAGCGTGCTTTTGGATAAAGTAAATCACTGCTACCACAAAGACTAAAGTAATTAAATAAAAGAAGCCCATTTTTCCTTGGAGCATTCCCCAAGCCGCTCCTTGATTGCGATGTGATGTTATGTAAAAAATATTTTTAATAATTTCAATATTTTCTCCTAAATACATCTTCTTTAATACTGCAAGTTTTGTCAGTTGATCAATTAGAATGACAATTACCGCAATAATATATGCCATATTTATCCCCTACCTTATTAAATATCTCATCAAATTTTAGCATAGGGGAAACGTTTATACAATGAATAGTATTAGTAATGATTTCTTACAAAACTAAAATCCTCTAATGTTCGACCGGTTGGAAGCACTTTTAACTTTTCAATTGGAATAGCTTGCCCAGTTACTTCACAATAACCAAATAATCCATGATCAATTTTTTGCAAGGCAATCTCAATATCATTTAAATCATTTTGCATGTCTTCAACGAGAATGTGATGTTTATTTGTCTCCTCGAAAATTGACTGATGCTGCTCAATATCAGAAGAACTTATTGGTTCAGAAAATAAACGATGTAGCAATTCATTTTTAATTAGTTCGAGCTCTTGTTTAATATAGAAAATTTCATTGCTCCTCATCTTCTTCACTCCCAATTTATTTATTTACAAATACTTTTCCCTCAAACTGGAGTCGATAATAGGTGAAACTTTTTCCTTTAAAGGAAATGGCTAAAGATATTTCCATTCATAATTGTGATGTATTTGTAATTATTGCTCTAAAGGAAAAATTCTTTTTATAAAAAAGAATATAAATCAGAGATTAGATCTCACAAAAAAAAGAAAACCCGCGTAGGCTACGGGTTTTCCAAAAATTCCAAAACATTTAGTATTATTATTAGTCAGTAAATTGTTGCGTCCAATAAGTTCCAACTTTACCTACTCCAAGTTGTTTAAAGTTAGGGCTCATAATGTTCGCTCTATGACCCGGTGAATTCATCCAATCAGTCATTACTTCATTTGCAGTTGTTTGACCATGTGCGATGTTTTCACCTTTGTATCCACCATTAAAGCTTAAAGTTGAATGATACATATTGTTCGCATTACTCATTGTTTGTGACCAAGCTTGAGCTGTTCCGTTTAAATAGCTAGATAATGTTAATGGCTTTAATCCGCCTTTACCACGTTCAACATTTACTAAGTCTAAAATTTGTTGTTGAATCGAGGCATTTGAGCTAGCTGGTGTAGTCGGATTTGATGGTGTTGTTGGATTTGATGGTGTTGCTGGTTTTGTTGTTGTATTTGTTGGTGGTACATATTTTACGTATTTCTTCAGAATATATCTTGTCTTACCTTTATAGCTAACCTTTACATAAGAACTATTGTAACCTGAGTAGTTAATTTTTTGATTTTTAGCTAGATATCCAACAGTTTTAGCGCTATTGCTTGCTCGGTCTTTTACAGCTACTTTAGTAGCAGTTACTGCACCTGAAGTAGCTCCAGCATATGATCCTAATCCTAAAACCATTGGTGCTGCGATCGCAATTCCTAAAACTGTTTGAGTTACTTTTTTGATGTTTTTATTCAAATTATATTCCTCCAATGTTTGTTTTTAGTTGTTGTTATCGCTTACAAGAATAATCTTACACCGACACATACATACATACAATACAAAATTTATTAAAGGAAGATTTTACTAGCAATAATGTGTTTATCAATCAGTAAATTGTTGCGTCCAATATGTTCCTACTTTACCTACTCCAAGTTGTTTAAAGTTAGGGCTCATGATGTTTGCTCTATGACCTGGTGAATTCATCCAATCCGTCATTACTTCTTTTGCTGTTGTTTGACCATGCGCGATGTTTTCACCTTTATATCCACCATTAAAGCTTAATGTTGAATGATACATATTGTTCGCATTACTCATCGTTTGTGACCATGCTTGAGCTGTTCCGTTTAAATAGCTAGATCGTGTTAATGGCTTTAATCCACCTTTACCACGCTCGATATTTACTAGGTCTAATATTTGTTGTTGAATCGAGGCATTTGAGCTAGCTGGTGTAGTAGGATTTGATGGTGTTGTTGGATTTGATGGTGTTGTTGTTGGTTTAGTTGGCGGATCATATTTTACGTATTTTTTCAGAATATATCTTGTCTTACCTTTATAGCTAACCTTTACATAAGAACTATTGTAACCTGAGTAGTTAATTTTTTTATTTTTAGCTAGATATCCTACTGTTTTCGAGCTACTCGATGGTCTTTCTTTCACTGATAATTTAGTAGCAGTTACCGCACCTGAAGTTGCTCCAGCATATGATCCTAATCCTAAAACCATTGGTGCTGCGATCGCAATTCCTAAAACTGTTTGAGTTACTTTTTTGATGTTTTTATTCAAATTGTATTCCCCCAATGTTTGTTTTTAGTTGTTGTTATCGCTTACAAGAACAATCTTACACCAACACATACATACATACAACCCAAAATAAAAAAAGGAAGATTTTACTAACGATCATCCTTTTTCATCTTCGAATTCTTTTCTATATTCTTCTTTTAGTATCTCTCTTACATCATCTCTTTTTATAAACTCTTTTACAAATTCCCTAATTCCTTGTTTTTTCATTTCCTCAAGCATTTCATTCCTAATTCCTTCAATATGAACAGAATGATCGATTTCTTTTTTTAGGATTCCTTTAATATCTGGTTCCTTTATTCCTAAAAGATAATATGAGCGCTTGATACTTTGTTGTATACTTGAACGGCTTTTCTTTTCTAAGTCAGCTATTTCTTGGTAACTGTATCCCTTTTCCCTTAAATCCACTCTCTTCTTCATTAAATCAGTTAATTTATCCCAATTTGGATTATTTTCATAATTCATTACTTAAGAAACTCCTTATATCTTATTTTTAGTACTGTTATACATAACATACACCAATACATACTTTTTTACAATTTTTGAAAAATATTAAAACAAATCTAAAATAAAAGAGTGGAAAGTTTAAACTTTCCACTCTTCTATTCAGTGTTTAACCACTTATTAATTAGATACCTTTTACAACACTTGCACAACGTAAGCAAAGTGTAGGGTGCTCTTCATCTTTTCCAACTTCTTCAGTAACTACCCAGCATCGTTCACAAGTTTCACCTGTCGCAGGATTTACTTCAATACTTAATGTATCAAATTTTTGAGCTGTTTCAGGAGCTTGCTCGTCACTATTTGCAATTTCTACTTGAGAAACAATTAATAATTGTTTGAAGTCTTCATTAATCGAATTTAATAGCTCTGCTACTTCTGCATTAGGATAGATTTTCACTGATGCAGTTAGAGATTTACCGATTACTTTTTCATTACGTGCAACCTCAAGTGCTTTTAATACGCCATCACGTAAATCCATGAATTTTTCCCACTTAGCTTCTAAGCTCTGAGTACCGCCGAAGTCTTTAACAGCTGGCATTTCAGTTAAGAAAATACTATCAACTGTAGTTCCTGCCATATGTGACCAAACTTCTTCAGCTGTATGAGGTAAAATTGGAGCAACTAAACGAGTTAGTGCTTGTAATGACTCATGTAATACTGTTTGAATTGCTAAACGATCTTTATTCGTTTTTGGCTCGATATATAAAACATCTTTTGATAAATCAAAATAGAAAGAACTTAATTCAGTAGTACAGAAGTTTTGAATTGTGTGATAAACATTTGCAAATTCATATTTCTCGTATGATTCACGAACAGTTTTAACCACATTGTTTAATTTAACTAGCATGTATTGATCTAATTCGCGTAGCTCTTCATATTTTAAAGCATCTTGTTCTGCGTTAAATCCATCTAAGTTTCCTAGTAAGAAACGGAACGTATTACGGATTTTACGGTATACTTCGGCAACTTGTTTCATTAATGCGTCAGAAATACGAACATCTGATTGATAATCTACAGAAGCTACCCATAGACGTAAAATATCTGAACCATACTGATTCATAATTTTTGATGGTAGGACGATGTTTCCGATTGATTTACTCATCTTGCGACCTTCACCATCTAAAACGAAACCATGGCTTACTACAGCTTTATAAGGAGCTTGACCTGTTACAGCAACGCTAGTACTTAAAGAAGAGTTAAACCAACCACGATATTGGTCAGAGCCTTCTAAGTAAATATCAGCTGGGAAAGATAATTCCTCACGAGTGTTTAATACCGCTTGATGTGATGAACCACTATCAAACCATACATCCATGATATCTTTCTCTTTAGTGAAGTTACCATTTGGTGAACCTGGATGTGTATAGCCTTCTGGTAATAATTCTTTCGCTTCTTTTTCAAACCAAATATTTGAACCATGCTCTTTAAATAAGTTCGAAACATGTTCAATTGTTTCTTCAGTAATAATTGCTTCTCCGTCTTCAGCATAAAATACCGGGATCGGAACTCCCCATACACGTTGACGAGAAATACACCAATCTCCACGATCACGAACCATGTTAAATAGACGAGTTTCACCCCAAGCTGGGAACCACTTAGTATCTTGAAC
Organism: Bacillus sp. AFS053548; assembly: GCF_002575105.1. Lineage (NCBI taxonomy): Bacteria > Bacillati > Bacillota > Bacilli > Caryophanales > Bacillaceae > Bacillus > Bacillus sp. AFS053548. The sequence goes on from NZ_NUHI01000026.1 coordinate 260,369, forward strand.
AGCTTGCATTAATTGCTTACGAATTGCTTCAATTGAAGCAAACCATTGTGCAGTTGCTCGGAAGATAATTGGCTTTTTCGTTCTCCAGTCATGTGGATAAGAGTGTGTAATAAATTGTAGTTTTAATAAAGCACCTTTTTCTTCTAATGCTTTAGTAATTTCTTTATTAGCTTCATCATAGAATAAACCTTCAAATCCAGGAGCTTCTTTCGTTAAAACACCTTTTTCATCAACTGGACAAAGTACTTCTAAACCATATTGTTGACCTACACGGAAGTCATCTTCACCATGACCTGGTGCAGTATGAACACAACCTGTACCCGCATCAGTTGTTACATGATCACCTAAAATAACGACTGACTGGCGATCATATAATGGATGCCTACAAATGATTCCTTCAAGTTCAGAACCATTAAAAGTCTTTTCAACTACTGCATCTTCCCAACCTAGTTCTTTTGCTACTGCATCTCTTAACTCACTAGCAACTACGAACTTGTCACCATTTACAGATACAACATCATAGCTTAAGTCAGGATGTAAACATACAGCTAAGTTAGCCGGGATCGTCCATGGAGTAGTCGTCCAAATAATGAATTTCTCTCCACCGTTTAAAACGTCTTTCCCATTTTCAACTGCAAATGCAACATAGATTGATGCTGAACGCTTATCTTGGTATTCGATTTCCGCTTCTGCAAGTGCAGATTCACTTGATGGAGACCAATATACTGGTTTAAGACCTTTATAGATTAAACCTTTAGTAGCCATTTTACCGAATACCTTAATTTGTTCAGCTTCATATTCTTTTTCAAGTGTGATATATGGTCGGTCCCAATCACCTAAAATTCCTAATCGTTTAAATTGTTCTTTTTGACGCTCTACTTGCTCGTAAGCATATTCTTCACATAGTTTACGGAATTCTGCTACTGACATTTCTTTACGATTTACTTTTTTATTTGCTAATGCTTGTTCAATCGGTAAACCGTGAGTATCCCAACCTGGAACGTAAGGAGAACGGTATCCATTCATATTATAAAAACGTACAATGAAATCCTTTAATACTTTATTAAGCGCATGTCCCATATGAAGGTCACCATTTGCATAAGGTGGTCCATCATGTAAGATAAATGACGGTTTTCCTTCGTTATGTTTTTGAACAGTTGCATAAATATCTTTTTTGTTCCACTCTTCTTGAATTTGTGGCTCACGTTGAGGTAAATTTCCTCTCATTGGAAATTCAGTTTTTGGCATAAGTAACGTATCTTTGTACTCCATTTGCTTTCCTCCATTATTAAACTTAATTGATCTAAAGCTAGCTGTTTTAGGCAAGTCAACTACTCTATGCTAGCTTACTTTACATTTTTTAAATTCCACTTTAACGCATTGTATCCATCTTACAAGCCTTTTATTAGTGGAGTTGTCTATTATGTATAATAAATAAACCGTATAAGACGCAAAAAACCTTCCTCATCCCAAAAAAGGGACGAGAAAGGTTTCCCGTGGTACCACCCTAATTGACAATAAATTTCATTAATTCATTGTCCACTTAGCATTCATAACGTGAATGAAACGTCTTTTCTTACTCATTTTCAGAAAAGCACTCTAGGGTGATTTTCCTTCTATTTTCTATATCAAGCTTACACTATCCTTGACTCGCTACCTAGTTTTATAGAAGTACTCTTCCCTGTCACCGATTTACTATTAATATCTAATAAATTATATGTAAAACTTTACAAATCGTCAAGGCTTATACGACTAGTTTGCGATTTCTTCTGTTTCTTTATCATCTAAAATATGATCCCAATCTTCATGACCTAACATTTCTAATTGAGTTTCAATTGCCATTCTTAAACGAGTTCGGAAAACTTTTGATTGCTTCTTAAGCTCTTCGAATTCCATTGTAACTTTTCTAGATTTAATTAAAGCTTCATTAATAATTCGATCAGCATTTTTCTCCGCTTCTTTAATAATCAATTTAGCTTCTTTTTGGGCACTACCTTTTACATCTTCAGCAGCTTCTTGCGCAATTAAAATTGACTTATTTAAAGTTTCTTCTATAGTAGAAAAATGCTTTAATCTTTCTTTCATATCAAGAATTTGTTCTTCTAATTGTTTCTTCTCACGAATAACTAATTCATAATCTTTAATGACTTGATCTAAAAACTCATTAACATCATCTTCGTCATAGCCACGAAAACTTTTACCAAATTCTTTATTATGAATATCAAGTGGTGTTAAAGGCAATTAAGCCACCTCCATGTATGTATTTTCTTTATTAATAGGTTATAATAAATTTTCGACAGTTTCTACGTTTTTCCTTCTACAATTTCTGACTATTTTTTAACACCGTAGTTTATCCGCCATTTTTCTTTTTTTGATAAGCCGTCAATTGACATTAACATTCCTCTTCCAAAACCTTTGACAGAGAATAAATCTCCTTCTTCACATAAAAACGAAGTAGCATCAATAACTCGCTGATTTACCTTAACGTCTTCGGCTTTAATTAAGCTTTGAGCTTTTTGTCTCGATATATTATAGAATTCACTCAATAAGACATCTAATCTTAGTGATGATACAGTCCCATTATTAGTTTGCCACACATCATCTGATTCAATCAATTCTTTAAACGAAATTCTCTTTAATTTAATTGGCGATTTTCCTACAGAATTTAAGTTACTTTCTACAAAACTTGCTATTTCATCAGCAACAATTACTTGGATCATATCATTTTTAAGTAGAATATCACCAAATTTTCCTCTTGTGATTCCTAAAGACATTAATGTTCCCAATACTTGCCGATGAGATAAAGTGTGAAATTTAGTTGCATAAACTAAGTCAAATGCAACCAAAGAATAGTCCTCTTCCACTGGTGTATAAAAACTCGGATAAATAATTGCACGCTTTCGTTCACAATCCTCACGACCACCAAAAAAAGCAACAAAACACTCTCCTTGATTACCGATAATTGATTGCATAATCATTTGTTCTCTTAAATCAAGAAAATCCGTCAACTTAATAGAATAGCGTTCAATTGCTTCTTCCTTCCAACTGATAACCTTGTCTACGAAAACATGCTCTTCTTTTCGAAAATGATCATAAATACTCATTGATACAATCCTCTTTTTCATCAAACTATCAATATTAATTAAAAAAGAGAACCGGTTAGATTCTCTTTTTAAAAGTAATGAGAAAGACTTGCTATTCCATATCCAGCAAATTCTAAAGCAAATAATGCAATAATTGGTGAAAAATCAAACATACCGATTGACGGAACAATTCGACGGAACGGCTCTAAATATGGTTCTGATAGCCTACCAATTAAGCGACCGAAGCCTGATTGTCTAATTTGAGGGAACCAAGATAAAATGATATGAATTACGATAACGTATCTATAGTACTGGATTAATTTGTATAAAATTAAAAAAAGTATATCCATTTAATTACCACCTTTTAATGGAATTGTCTTCCTCAAATAACATATCTGTAATCGTTCCAGAAATATCAATATTATCGGGTGTACAAATAAACGTATTTGTACCAATTTTTTTTATATCTCCACTTATTGCATAAACTGTACCACTTAAGAAATCAACAAAGCGTTTAGCTTGATCGATTTGCATTTGTTGTAAATTGATCACAACTGCTTTTTTTGATTTTAAATGGTCTGCAACATCCTGTGCTTCTGCATATTCACGCGGCTGCGCTAATACAACTTTTGACGACAAAGAAGCTCCTCCTGGTATACTTACTAATTTTTGCTTTGATGCATTTCGCTCATGGTTAATTTCTTCATTTACATGTTTAGAAAATTGTTGTTGTTGATGCTGTTGTTGATATTGTTTTTGTTGCTGTTGCTGTTGTTGTTGCTGTTGTTGCTCTTCGTATTCATAATCATCTTCATACTCGTCTTCCATTGCAAAAAAGTTTCTTACTTTCCCAATAATACTCATCTTCTCTACCTTCCCTTTCCAACTAAATCAGTACCTATTCTTATGAATGTAGCACCTTCTTCTATTGCGATCTCAAAATCATTAGACATACCCATTGATAATTCAGAACATGGAATATTTGCAATCTGTAGATCTTTTACTTTTTCTTGTAGTTCCTTTAATCCTTTGAAACTATTTCGAATGATCGTTACATCCTCCGTGAAGGGTGCCATTGTCATTAGCCCAACAACTTGTACTTTATCAAATTCTGAAAGCTGTCTAGCAAATTCGATTACATCATTTGGATGTATGCCATGCTTTGAGTCTTCTCCAGATACATTGACCTGTAGGAAACATTTTAATGGTTCTGCTGCTCTTTTTTGTATCTCTTCTGCTAAGGATAGTCGATCTAAAGAATGTAAGTAATCTATTCTATGTATGACGTCTTTTACTTTTCTAGTTTGAAGTGAACCAATAAAATGCCAAACAACATCACTTTTAATATGATCTTGTTTTTCCTTTAAACCTTCAAAACGGTTTTCGCCTAATTGAAGTATACCTTCTACTAAAACTTCTTTAGCCACTTCTGTAGATACTTGTTTAGTTACAGCTATTAAAGTTACTTCATCATTTCGATTTGCTCTGACTTTGGCTGCATTAATTTGTTCACTAATACGTTCATAATTTTGTTTGACTGTCATGATGCTAATTCCTCCAACCAATAAAACTCATCATTCTACCTGTTTTCCCACCATCTCTACGGTGAGAAAAAAATATGCTCGGGTTACAACTTGTACAATAATTTGTCATTATTATATTTTCTTCACTAATTCCCGATCTAATGAGTAATTGTTTGTTTGCTTCTTTTAAATTCAATTTGAATTTCCCGTTTTGTAAAGTGGTTAAAATATTATTAGGAATCTTGTGTTCAAAAGCATCATTTAGCTTATTCATCACAAAATCATCCACTTCATAACAACAATCGCCAATTGATGGCCCGATTGCAACTTGGATATTTTTTAGTTGTAAGTCTTCTTCTTTAATCAATTTTTCGATTAAACGTCCGCCAATGTTTTGAACAGTACCTTTCCAACCTGCATGAGCTAAACCAATAAATTTACTCGTTGGTTCAAGGAAATACAATGGAACACAATCTGCATAACAAGAAGTTAATAATATATTTTCCTCATTTGTATAAAAACCATCTGTTGTCTCGATGCTAGTTCCGTAATCAGTAACACCTTTGCCACAATCTTTTTTTGTTACTTTCACGACATTATTCCCATGAACTTGTTCTGAACAAACCCATTTCGTCTTTGAAAACTCTAATTTACTCGCAAGGAGTTCTCTATTTTCTACGACAATATCCTTCGAGTCATTTACATGTAATCCAAGATTAAAAGAAGTGAAACAACCTTGGCTAACTCCATCATTTTTTGTTGTAAATCCTGCAACTAAATGTTTGTATGAGTCTTCCCAAGGTTGAATCATAAAAGTACTTTCAGTCGATTGAATGAAGCTCTCTTTCATATTTATAAGACCTCACAGAAACTAATTTAGTAAATATATATGTAAACCAGTTGATGGTTTCCTATATTTTACCATAGATTTCACATTTTTGATTATTTTTGACAAAACACACTTATTTTTTTCACTTTCAAAAATAAAATTAGCTACAAGGAATCGTATTCGACGTGGTAGCCAATTTTAAGAATAAACTAAAAGTGCAACTGCGCCCCATTCATCGCTTAGAAACTCGTCAGTCAACGAGTTTTTTTATGTGTATTTAACTGGGCTTGCTTGATTTTCATCCAAATCCACAGATGAACGATATTTTACCAAAATAACATCTTCACCTATTTTCACAATATCATTCCAATAAATTGTCATTTCCTCTTCTTTACTAAAAAAATTTAAGCCCTTCCCTGGCTTTGTTAAAATAATCGAAGTGATTTTTCCATTTGATTGATCAATATCTAAATCAACAATATTACCTAATTTCTTTCCATCGGCAACATTTACAACATCTTTAACTTGAAAATCTGAAATTCTGGCCATTTAACTTCACCATCCTTTTTATAAAATATATGAAGTAAGGGCCAAACATCATGATAAAATTCAAATAAAAATGTGTTAGACAAGGTTGTTCGATGCTCATCCATTGTCTAACACATTAATATCATATTTTCATTCTTCCAGTTTAACTAACTATTTAGTAGTTATTGGATTACTTAGTTTTTATAGATTTTGATTTTTTAATTTCATTCATTATAATAAGCAATGCCTTAAGAAGTAAAAAGTTACTTTCCTTTTAAGTAATTACTTTTTATTAAGGGAAGGAAATAGTTTGATGTCTAGCTGCGGCTCCTAGCCCCTCGAGGTCATAAGGCGAAGCCCGATGAAAGTAAATAGCAACTTTCCTCGTTCTTCGCCTTATGCTTGTCGGGGCTGAACAATCGCCTCCGCTTTTCTCGTGATGTCTAGCTCCGGCTCCTAGCTCCTCGAGGTCTTATGCTTGTCGGAGCTGAACAGTCGCCTCCGCTTTTCTGCTATCCCTGTATATTTTTATTCATTTGTTTTATTGCTGATTTTTCTAGTCTGGATACTTGTGCTTGGGAGATTCCGATTTCTTCGGCGACTTCCATTTGTGTTTTTCCTTGGAAAAATCTTTTGGTTATGATCATTTTTTCTCGATCGTTTAGTCGTTTCATTCCTTCACGTAGTGCTAGTTCTTCAACCCATTGCTCGTCCTTATTTTTATCATCACTTAGCTGATCCATTACAAAGATTGGATCTCCGCCATCGTTATATATCGGTTCAAATAACGAGACTGGGTCTTGGATTGCATCTAATGCAAAGACGATTTCTTCATGTGTAACGCCAAGTACTTCTGCGATTTGGACAGGAGTTGGTTCTTTTGAATTCTCTGCTAATAATCGTTCTCTTACTTGTAATGCTTTATAAGCAATGTCTCTTAATGATCTAGACACTCTTATTGGGTTATTATCCCTTAAATATCTTCTTATTTCACCAATAATCATAGGTACAGCATACGTCGAAAATTTTACATTTTGGCTTAAATCAAAATTATCAATAGACTTCATAAGGCCTATGCAGCCTACTTGAAATAAGTCATCCACAAATTCTCCGCGATTATTGAAACGCTGAATAACACTTAGGACAAGACGCAAATTACCGTTTACGATTGTTTCTCTTGCGCTTCGATCACCGCTTTGCATTGCATGAAATAACTTACGCATCTCATCATTCTTTAAAACTGGAAGCTTTGATGTATCTACACCGCATATTTCTACTTTGTTTCGTGTCATGATGTTCCCTCCTACTTGGAGTTGCTGTACTATAGGTAAGTATCTCCTTCGGTGGAAAATTTATGCACAAAATAAAATATACAAAAATAATAAATTCAAGAGTAAAAAAACCTTTCAAATAGGAAAAAATCAAGGTTTTCTTATGCTGAATTAATGAAATTTAGTATGTAGGACTAATGAAAATATTTTTTAAAAATTATTTGGTTCCCCTTCATACATAGAAAAAAACCGATTAGTATTTGAAAAAATCAAATCTAATCGGTTCTTATATTTTAAACCATTTTATTAAACTCTTTTCGAAGCCTTTTAATAATACGTTTTTCTAATCGGGATATATATGACTGCGATATTCCAAGCATATCAGCTACATCTTTTTGGGTTTTTTCTTCAGTTCCATCTAGTCCAAAACGTAGTTCCATTATTTGTTTTTCACGATCATTCAATTGATCTAATGCCTTTGTTAATAATGATTTATCGACATTGGCTTCTAGATCCTTCGTTATGATATCGTCTTCTGTACCTAATACATCAGAAAGTAATAATTCATTACCATCCCAATCAATATTTAATGGTTCATCGAAGGAGACTTCAGAACGGTTTTTATTATTTCTACGTAAATGCATCAGAATTTCATTTTCGATACATCTTGAAGCATAAGTAGCCAATTTAATTTTCTTTTCAGGATTAAAGGTATTAACGGCTTTTATCAATCCGATTGTACCAATGCTAATCAGATCTTCAATATTAATGCCCGTATTTTCAAACTTTCTAGCAATATAAACTACTAATCGTAGATTTCTCTCAATTAATAGTGATCTAGCACCTAAATCTCCATTCGGTAGTTTCTGTAAAAGCTTTTCTTCTTCTTCCCTTGTCAAAGGAGGTGGTAATGCTTCACTTCCCCCAATGTAGTATACTTCGTCGGCTTTCAAACCAAGCTTTACTAATAGCTTATACAAACCTAACTTAAGTTTTAAGAACAATCGATTCATTTTCTACCTCCTATGCAATTTCATTAATTGTTCCCTGCATCATTTTTGGATGAAGGATACATTCATATAAATTGTCTGAAGACAAAGTAACATGACTCAATCCAACTAAAACCGAACTCGATGAATACCATTTCCCATTAATTTTCAATTTAACAACAGTAGGTTTTATTGCGACGAGGAATTGATTACTTTGACCAATACTTTTATAAGGTATATAAGTTCCTTGAAAAAAACTTAAGACATCGAGTGCTTCAGTATTATGTAATGTATTTTCAGAGTCTCTAACTAACTTTACTAGTTCTATAGGTAATCCATAATCACTAGTAGAACAATCTAAAATAATAACTGGTTTCCTAGAAAGCGGTTCATGTAGAGAGTTTCCACTATCCATTAACCCTCTAATTTTAATCGAAGTATTCCGCCACACAATTTCCATTTCATACATCTCATTCAATTTCCATTTTGTAAACGAAATCTGATTGATTGATTTTCTAGCGTAAAATATGACGATTGGTAACATTCCAATTACAAAATACCAGCTTACGGGATCACCATAAAAGGATGACTTGGTTAAATTTGATTCATTAGTAGCAAATAAATAATGTAAGCCTAATAATGCGCCACCTAAAATGAATGTTGAAAAATAGAAGATACTTAATAGCTGTAAAAAAGTGATTATCCGTTGACGTCCAAATGCAAAAAATACGATGAAAAACGATAATAATATTTTCATAAAGGGTGAACCAACAACATATGCATAAGGAGTAAACGTCATTAAAACAACGATAGAACCTAACAATGCCCCTAACAATGACCGCAAAATAGATACATTTCTTTTTAGAATTAACCCTGTCAACTGAATGATCAAGAAGTCCATTAACAAGTTTAATAACCAAACAAGATCGCCATATATCACCAATTTTGTTCGCCATCCTCTATAGAATATTCATTTATATGTAAGTATAGGATGAGCACAGTAAGAAGTCTGTCAAAAAAAGGAAGCTTTATTGAAGAGTTTTTCGACAATACATTTTCGAAATATGGATTGGACAGGTCAATATTTTATAGAAATCTTTCACTTAATTTCTATTAAATCTGCCCAATAAGGAGTGAGGATTTGGTAAGCTGGATATTTCATTCACCCATTTTTGAGTTTGATGGAACTAAACCATCAATTAGACAGCACTCTGCCTGGAAAGGTCACGCTAAATTCGCTTACGATTTAGTTCAATTCGTGAAACCAAAAAAAATTGTAGAATTAGGTACCCACTTTGGCTTTTCTTTTTTCTGTTTTTGTCAAAGTGTGAAAGATCATAATCTGTCATGTGAATGTTTTGCAGTTGATACTTGGCAAGGTGATCTGCATAGTGGATTGTATAGTAATGAAGTTTTTGATACGGTACATGAAGTTGTTCAAAAACATTATCAGAAAGAAGCTAAAATGTTACGTAAGTCTTTCGATGAAGCAATTCAGAATTTCGAAGATAATACAATCGACATACTTCATATTGACGGGTTTCATACTTTTGAAGCTGTGCTACATGATTACACCACTTGGCTACCAAAAGTATCTAAAGAAGGTATTGTTTTAATCCATGATACTGAAGTACGAATACAAGATTTTGGGGTTTATAAATTTTGGGAAGGCATTAAACAACAACTCCCATCTTTTGAATTTACACACTCACATGGTTTAGGTGTTTTATTCCCTAAAGGCTATAACGAAAAGTTCAAGAGTGTCATTAGTGATCTAACTAATTTACAAAATCACTACTCGAAAGAATGAAAAAAACCAAGATAAGAGAATCATCTTATCTTGGTTTTTTTACAATTATTAGCGTCTTTTACGATTACGTAAGAACGCCGGAATATCTAAGTCATCAAGACTAGTTACATTTTTAGTCGTTTCTACAACCGGAGCTTCTTCGCGAATTGGTTCGCGTTTAATAGTTGGTTGTGGAGTTGGTGTTGGTGTTGAAATTGTTTGTCTCGCCATTGGTTTTGGAGTAGGTGGTGCTGTAATAACACCTTCAAATCCAGTCGCAATAACCGTTACAATAATTTCATCCTTTAAGTTTTCATTGATTACAGAACCGAAAATCATATTTACTTCTGCATCACATGCAGTCGATACGATATCTGCTGCTTCTTGAACTTCATATAAGCTTAAGTTAGTTCCACCAGTGATATTCATAAGTACACCTTGCGCACCATTAATTGAAGTTTCTAATAATGGACTAGAAATAGCTTTTTTAGCTGCTTCTGCCGCACGGTTTTCTCCACCAGCAACACCGATACCCATTAATGCAGAACCTTTATTAGACATAATTGTCTTAACATCTGCAAAGTCAAGGTTAATTAATCCCGGAACAGCGATTAAGTCAGAAATACCTTGAACCCCTTGACGAAGTACATTATCTGCTTCACGGAATGCTTCAAGCATTGGGGTATTACGATCAACGATTTCTAATAATCGGTCATTAGGAATAACAATTAAAGTATCAACGCTTTCCTTCATTGCAGCGATTCCAGTTGCCGCTTGAGTTGAACGCTTTCTACCTTCAAATGTAAATGGACGAGTAACTACACCTACAGTTAATGCACCTAATTCTTTTGCTACTTGTGCAATTACTGGAGCTGCACCTGTTCCTGTACCTCCACCCATTCCAGCAGTTACGAATACCATGTCAGCTCCTTTAAGAGCTTCTTGTAATTGTTCTCTACTTTCTTCTGCTGCTTTTTTACCTACCTCTGGATTAGCTCCTGCCCCTAAACCACGAGTAAGTTTGCCACCAATTTGCATTTTCACTTCAGCTTTTGATAGATTAAGAGCTTGTGCATCAGTATTCACAGCAATAAAATCTACACCTTGTACTCCATGTTCAATCATTCGGTTAACGGCGTTATTTCCTCCGCCACCTACACCAATTACTTTTATCTTCGCTAAAGCATCTACATTTGTATCAAAATCTAACATGATTGATCCCCCTACTTTTCAAATTCAACAAATTTAATCCCATAAATATTTAAAAATGCTCTTAACTTTACTCATGACGCGCTCTTCATCCTGCTGTTTTGGTTTTGTATTTGAATTTGAAACAGCTACAGGTTTTCGTTCATTTGATTCGAATGCAATATTAGAGCTAAGTTTTTTTCCACGCATTTTTGATTTATAAAAAGCATACTTGATTAAACCTACACCAGTAATGTATTGAGGTTCTCTTACACCTATATAATCTGGTGTTGCAACCCTTACATTGTTTTTAAATACTTTTTGAGCTAAATCGATTACACCAGTCATTGTTACTGTACCACCAGTTAGAACAAATCCACCTGGTAAATTGCTTCCCCTCATTCTTACAAGCTCATTTTGAACCATAATGAGGATTTCTTCTAATCTAGCTTCAATAATATCGGAAATTTCTTGTTGACTGTATTGTTGATGTTGTTCACTACCCATTATTGGTACACTTAAAACTTCTTCAGGTAATGCAGTATCATAAAAAGCATGTCCAAATTTCACTTTAATTTTTTCTGCATCTTCTGTTGAAGTTTTCAGTCCAATCGATATGTCTTTTGTAATATGGTCTCCTCCAACAGGTAGGACTGACGTTGCCATTAATACACCCTCTCTAAAAAGAGAAATTGTAGTTGAGCCTCCACCGATATCAACAAGTGCTACACCTAAGTTTTTCTCATCCTGCTTTAGTCCTATCGTACTTGCAGCCATAGGTTGTAGACATATATCCGTTACCTCTAACCCCGCTCTTTCAACACAACGAAGTATATTATGTACTAGAGTTCTTGAACCAGTGATTAATGTACCTTCCATTTCCAACCGTACACCAATCATTCCTCTTGGGTCTTTTACCTCAGAAAGGCCATCAACAATGTATTCATGTGGAACAACATCGATAATTTCTCTTTCCGGTGGTATAGAAATTACTTGAGCCTGATCCATTACTCTTAAAACATCTTCATTGTCAATTTCTTTATTTTCTTTAGAAACTGCTACTACGCCGTTAGTACTAATCAATTGCACTTGATTGGCACTAACCCCTACAATTACTTTGTCAATATGAATGCCAACCATTCTTTCTGCTTGATCAATTGCTTTTTTGATTGATTTGACTGTTTCATCTATATCAACTATTGACCCACGTTTTAAGCCTGAAGATTTAACATTACCAACACCGATAATGTTAAGTGTGTCGTTAACTAGTTCTCCTATGATTACTTTAATTGTTGAAGTTCCAACGTCAAGACTCACATAGATCTCATTGCTGTTCATGATGGCACCTCCTTTTTCTCACTATCTATTATAATCGAGCATCAATTCATTCTTAAATATCATATATGACATCTATTCAACATTTGCGGGGTTTTTCCTCTTTTTTAAGTTTGATTTTTCATAATCTTTTTAATTTTTTTCATTATTTCTATTTAACTACTAGTCTACACTAACATGTAAAGTTAAAAAAGACTTGAAAGTACTGTTAACTAATGTTAAATCGACTATTTAGGATCAGTACTATAAGGAGAAAAATACGCACCAACTTCTAAATGGATAACCCCTTTTTGATCTTTAGGTATTGACTTTAGAATTAATGGGTAATTTGACATTTTATTTGAGAATTTTCGAATCGTTGTCCTTACTTCATACCCTTCATTCGTAAAAACCGTTATTAACAAAGGATCATCCTTACTTGGAGTATAATCTATTTCAGAAATTGATTGAAATATACTTTGTGGCATTTTTTTCAATTCCGCAGCCATTTCCTGCAACTCGTCTCCTTGTTTCCAACCAATTAAATCAGGTGCTGTAGTATTTCCTAGTGAATTTTTCTCTTTAATAAGGACTCCGCTTTCTAACAATAGATACTTTTTCCCGCTGAATAAACCTTGTCCAACAGGCTGAAATTCTTTTACATCGATTTCTACTTTATTAGGAAATCTTTTATGTACGATTGCAGATTGAATTGTGTTTTGACTTTCAAGCTGATCTACGACCCTTTTTGACCTAATTGTCAAAAAGCTATCATCAACGCTTACATCGGCTAATTTTTGAATTTCTTTATCAGAGTACAGTTGGTTTCCATTAATTACTAAGTGAATTTTTGAACCAATTGATGTTTGGAAATACAATACACATAAAAGCAAAGAAAAAAACACAAGAATTGTGACCAGTAATCGCAAATTTGCTTTTTTACGTTTTTTATTACGTAAAACAGGTACACGGTCTTCTAAACTAATAATCTTATTTTCCTGCATAAATATGCCTCCATTATCAATGTTCAACTAAAAATACCTTTTTAATTTACTTTTGCTTAAGAAGTAATTTAAGAATATTGAACTACTCATGACTAAAGTTACGAGATTCTTGGGAACAAAGCATACTTGCTAGCATATTTCTTTACTAGCAGAGGTTTCTTTTATTTACCAAGCTATCCCCGTAGTCCCTACGGTTAAGTTTTCCTAACGCTAGGTGAAACGCACTCAGCTTGATTTTATACTAAAGAGGTATTACGGTTGTTCTCTTTGCGACTCTCGAGAGGTATTGGCGAACGACAGCCACCAAACAAGTTCTATTCACGCAACAAGCACCATACTTGAATTCGTTCTAGTTCAAGTGTCCGATATGATTTTATCTTATACTTCATGTCGGATACTAGTATAGTAAAATAATATGACGTTTTTTTAATACTATATTGCATCCGAAGTCGATTCATCTCATAATTTACATCACGAGTGTTCTTGACTTAATAATAGAATAATAAAAAATAGAATAGCAAATGAATGCCATTCTATCTTGGTCATCATATGCTATGTAAATTATAGCATATAATATGGTTAGTTTAGAAGAAACTTACATTTTTTTCCCAACAATTTCTACTTCTGTTTCAAGTTGCACATTAAATTTTTCTAATATAGTTTTCTTAATAAATGCTATTAAATCTAATACATCTTTTGAAGTGGCATTTCCAGCATTTACAATAAAGTTACCATGCATTTCAGAAACCTTCGCACCACCAATTTGATATCCTTTTAATTCTGCACGTTCAATTAAATTACCAGCATACTGTGGTAATGGATTACGGAAAATACTTCCAGCACATGGATAATTCCAAGGTTGTGTTTCTCTTCGATAATCTTTGTTTTTTTGCATTAAAGCAGTTGAAACTTCTTTTGATCCTTCTTGAAGCTGAAGTTCTGCTTCTAATACAAATCCTTTACGTTTATGTTGTAAAACTGAAGTTCGATATGAAAAGTCTAATTCTTCATTTGATAACCATTCCATCGTTCCATCAGGAAATAGAATATGTGCTCTAGAAGTAATATTTGAAAAATCGGATTGATGAGCACCTGCATTCATATATACACCGCCACCAACACTACCAGGAATTCCACTTGCAAACTCTAGACCAGATAATCCTTTTCTACTTAGTTGAGTAGCTAAACGAATAACTGAATATCCTGCACCTACAACTACTTTTGTACCTTCTACTTCAATATGGTCTAAGCAATCACTAATTTTAATTACGACACCTTCAATACCTTGATCCGATACAAGTAAATTTGATCCTCTACCAATTACAGTCACATTTACGCCATGTTCATTTGCAAGGTTAATAATCTCTTTTATTTCATTCACAGTTTTAGGAATGACCAAATACTCAGCTGGTCCTCCAATTTTCATTGTCGTATGATTTGCTAAAGGCTCATTTATTAGAAGACTCGAGTCATTTAATATTTCCTTTAATTTTGATTCAAACATTCGTTATTTTCCCCCTTTAGCTTATAGTATCCTCTATTATATTTCTATTTTATTTCAAACTTGTTCGTGCAAGTTCATTTACGTATTTTCTCTAATACATTTACTAGTTTTTTTGCAGCATCTGGTACACCCATTTTTAATGATGCATTTTTCATCTCTTCAAGTTTAATAGGATTTAGTAATACTTTTTCAATTTCAGTTACTAAATATTCACTATTGAAATTTTTTTCCAATATAACAATTGCCGCACCATTTTTCTCAAGTGATCTAGCATTAACTTCTTGATGATTATTCGTTACATATGGGCTTGGTATTAGAATACTAGGTTTTCCTAATGCAGTTAATTCTGCTAATGTAGTTGCCCCCGCTCTTGATACAACTAAATCCACTTCTCTTAATATTTCAGGCATATTATGTAAAAATGGCTTAACCACTACATTTTCTGGGTTACCTACTTTATTTATTTCCTCAATGACAGAATCGTAATGTACTTCGCCTGTTACATAAATCATTTGGTAATCTTTTTCACCTAATTGATTGACACTTTTTAAAAACGCTTGATGAATCGGTCTTGCTCCCCTCGAACCACCAACAATTAGCACTGTGCGTTTACCTGATTTTAGCCCTAATGTTTCTAAAACTGCTGGATTTGATTTTCCAAGTACTTCAGAAGCCCTCGGGTTTCCAGTAAACACTACTTTCTCTTTATTAAAATAGTCAGCAACCTCTTCAAAACAAATTGCAACTTTTGTTACATATCGATTTAAAAACTTATTTGTTAGTCCAGGTATACTATTTTGTTCATGTATAACTGTCGGAATCCCTAGTTTTGCTGCTGCGTAAACAACAGGACCACAAACATATCCACCAGTTCCAACGACTACATCTGGCTTAAATTCACGAATTATTTTCTTACTATCTGATACACCCTTTAAGAATCGATAGACTGTTTTAAAATTCTCTAATGATATGCTTCTCTTGAACCCTGTAATAACAATAGATTTAAAAGGTATGTTTGCTTTAGATACAATCCCTTTTTCTAATCCATTTTCTGTACCAACATATAAACATTCTACATTGGAATCTTGTTTTTTTAACTCTTTAATTAGCGCAAGTGCTGGATAAATATGACCACCAGTACCCCCACCACTAACTAAAATTTTCATAAAGATCCTCCTAAATTACAATACATAAATAACTTTAAGCAGTTTAAGTAGTTATTATACCAATTTTATCACTATCATTCTAATTGTTTTTTCTATAAAAATAAAGAAAACGCACTAATTGTAAATTAAATAGGCAAGAACAATTGTGTTACTACATAAAAAGGACCGACTCATTTTTGAAAAATTCAAGTACAAAATGTACTTGTTTCAATTTGAGTCGGTCCTTTTATGTACGCGCATGTCTACTAATATTTAATAATACACCTACGGCTAATAGCATTAATGTTAGAGATGAACCACCATAGCTTAAAAATGGTAATGTAATCCCTGTAACAGGCATTAAGCCTATTACAACGCCTATATTAATCATTACTTGTATTGCAATCATTGAGACAATTCCTACTGCTAAAAAAGTACCGAATAAATCAGGTGCACTTAAAGCAATTCGGATCCCTCTCCAAAGTAATAAAGAGAATAGTAAGATGACAAACGTTCCGCCAATAAATCCTAATTCTTCTGTTAAAATAGCAAAGATAAAATCAGTTTGTGGTTCTGGCAAATACATAAATTTTTGTCTACTTTGTCCCAATCCTAAACCAAATAATCCACCAGGACCAATTGCGTATAGTGATTGAATAATTTGGAATCCAGTTCCTAATGGATCAGACCATGGATCTAGAAATGATGTAATCCTTTTTATTCGATATGGAGCAGAAGCTATTAGGCCAACAAAGCCTGCAACCCCAACAATCCCCAATCCCATAAAATGAGAAATTCTTGCTCCAGCTACGAATATGATGATTACACAAGTACCTACCATTACTGTACCTGTTCCTAAATCTGGTTGAAGCATTATTAAACCAAATGCCAAAAATACAAGACCTAATGTTGGTACAAGACCCTTTTTAAAAGACGTAATATTTTTCTGGTTATCTGCTAAGTATTTTGATAGAAATACCATCATTCCAAGTTTCATAAACTCAGAGGGCTGGATCGAGAATGCACCAATTCCAATCCAACTTCGTGCACCACCTCGTACTAGACCAACTCCTGGTACAAGTACAAGTACCAACAAGATAAAACAAGCGATTAATATTTTTTTTGCATGTGTTTTGAAAAGCCAGTAGTCAATATTTGAAACAACAAACATTCCAACTACTCCAACCCCAGCAAATAATAATTGCCGTTTAGCAAAAAAGAACGAATCATGAAACTTATAAGATGCCCATATTGCACTAGCACTGTAAACCATAATCATACCTACTGTTAATAATGATAGCGTAACGAGAACAAGAATCATGTCAGGACTATTTTTCTTTGTTGGCACTTAAATACACCTCAACTTTTGAATTAAACAAGCCTTACATTAACTTATGCACTGCTTGTATAAATTTATTACCACGTTCTTCAAAAGTCTTAAATTGATCCCAGCTTGCACAAGCAGGTGACAATAAAATAATATCTCCAACTTCTGAATGAGCGAATGCTTCATTTACAGCATCTTCAACATTATCTACCGATTTTACTGCTTTCATTCCTGCTTTTTCTGCTGATTCAATTAATTTTTCTGCTGTTTGACCATAAGTGACCATTTTTTTTACATTTTTAAAATAAGGAATTAAATCGTCAAAACCATTTCCTCGATCTAATCCACCAGCTATTAAAATGACTGGTTTTTGAAAAGAAGAAATTGCTTTTTGTGTTGCTAAAATATTAGTAGCTTTTGAATCATTATAAAACTTTCTCTTATTTATTTCGGTAACAAACTGAAGTCGGTGCTCTACACCAGTGAAAGTTGTTAATACCTTTACAATCGCATCGTTTTCAACATCAAGTAGTTTAGAAATTGCTACTGCTGCTAAAATATTTTCTAGATTATGTTTACCTGGTAAGACAATTTTTTCAACTTCAATCACTTTTTTCTCTTTAAAATAAACAAAGCCATTTTGAACATATGCACCATCTTGCATAATTTTAGTTGTAGAGAATGGAATAATTTTCGCTCTAATTTGAGAAGCCATTGCCATTACATTCTCATCATCAAAATTAACGACAGCAAAATCATTTTCTGTTTGATTTTTAAATATATTGGCTTTTGCCTTAATATACTCATCTTTTGTACCATGATAGTCTAAATGAGCTTCGAAAATATTTGTGATTAATGAAATTTTTGGTCGGAAACTTTCGATTCCCATCAATTGAAATGAAGAAAGTTCAGTTACAATAATATTATCTTCATTTGCATTTTCAGCAACTTCACATGCAACAGTACCAATATTTCCTGCAACAAGTGGGTTTTTATTGCCTTCTTGTAACATATTTAATGCTAAAGTTGTCGTTGTCGTTTTCCCATTTGAGCCTGTAATTCCGACAAATGGTGCTTCACTTATTAAATATGCAAGCTCTATTTCCGTATAGACCGGAATACTACGCTTTACAGCTTCTATTAATAATGGATTCGTATATGGAATTCCTGGATTTTTGACGATACAAAATGGTTGATTATCTAATAATGATAGTGGATGCTCACCACAAACTACGTTAAAACCTTCACTTTTTAGCTTTTGTGCGATTTCATTTTGTTCAAAAGGAGTTCGATCATTAACAGTTACAGTCGCACCTAATTTTTTTAATAATCTACTAGCTGCATAACCGCTCTTTGCCATTCCTAATACTAATACATTTTTATTTTGAAAATTCGATATGTTATTCAATTACATCCACACCTCAATATAGATTCCTAATAATGCAAAAAGTAATCCTACAAACCAAAATGTTACAACTACACGCCATTCTGACCATCCAGATAATTCATAATGATGGTGCAGAGGGCTCATTTTAAATACCCTTTTACCAGTTGCTTTAAAAGATGCAACTTGAATCATTACTGATAGTGTTTCAATTACAAAAATACCACCAATAATAACAAGTAAAATTTCTAAGTGTGTAACGATTGCAATTGCAGCAAGCGCCCCACCTAATGCTAATGAGCCCGTATCTCCCATAAATACCTTTGCAGGGTGTGCATTAAATACTAAGAAACCTAATACAGCTCCTACAACTGCTATTGAAAATATTGCCACATCCAACTGGTGTTGGTTATAAGCAAGTACTGCATATGCACCAAATGCGATTGCTGCTGTACCTGATACAAGTCCATCTAATCCATCTGTTAAATTTACAGCGTTTGAAGTACCAACTAGCATAAAGATAATTAATAATACATAGATAAAGCCTAAATCAAATGAATAATGTGTCCCTGGTATCGAAATAGATGTAGAGATTCCCATAGCACGTATTGCAAAAAAGACAATGATTGACACAATAACTTGGCAAATGAATTTTTGTTTAGATGTTAGTCCTAGGTTTCTTTTTTTAACAACCTTAATATAGTCATCTAAAAATCCAATTACTCCAAAACAAATTGTGACAAATAATAATACATATGTACGTGTTGATAAAACATCAAAATACATAGAAATTAAAAGTGCAGATAAACTTAAAGCAATTAATATGATAATCCCACCCATTGTTGGGGTTCCTGATTTCTTTTTATGAGATTGTGGACCTTCGTCTCGAATACTCTGTCCAAATTTAAGTTTTCTTAAGTACGGTATAAAAATAGGCGATAAAATGACTGCAATGATAAATGCTGAAATCATAGCAACTAAAATTGACGGTTCTAGCATTATACGCCCTCCTTTCTAAGTTCTCTTCTTTGTTGTTTACTTAATAGTTTAATTCTTTTCTAAAGAATTATGAAATCAATTTTTCACATTACAAAGAAGAGGATACTATCCTCTTCTTTGCAAAATAGCTTCTTTAGCTTCTTCAACATCATCAAAATGTGAAACATTTGTTCCTACAATCTGATATGTCTCATGACCTTTACCTGCAATAACAATAATATCATGTTTTTTTGCATTTTGGATCGCAAATGTTATAGCTTTTTTACGATCTTCTATTACCGTAATATTATTATGCTCTAATCCGCGTTTCATGTCTTCTAAAATTAAAGTAGGGTCTTCTGTTCTTGGGTTATCAGATGTAAAGATCGCTTTTGTAGAAAGATCCGCTGCAATCTTACCCATAAGTGGTCGTTTTGTTCGATCACGATCTCCACCACAACCAACAACAGTAAAAATATCATTTTTTGCAAATTGCTTAACAGTATTTAATACATTTTCTAAACTATCTGGTGTATGTGCATAGTCTACAATAATTGTAAAATCTTGCCCAGCATTAACGGCTTGGAAACGTCCCGGTACTCCTTCAATCGTCGCGACTGCGTCTAGGATTGTCTCCATTTCTATATTTAATGCGATTCCTGCACCAATTGCCGCTAACACATTATATACATTAAATGTTCCGATTAGATTCATTTCTACAATATATTGTTTATTTAAAAAATGTAATGAGAATCTAGTACCCGCATTCGTTAATTCAATTTCATCAGCAAACAAGTCAGCTTCTTTACTTAAACCATAAGTTATTAGATTTGCTTGTGTAAACTTCATATATTCTTCAGAAGCAGCATCATCATTATTTAGGATTGCAAATTTAGGTTTTTGAGTTGAGAAGCTATTACCTAATTGAGAGAATAATAAACCTTTAGCTTTTTTATATTCTTCCATCGTTCCATGATAATCTAAATGATCTTGTGATAGATTTGTAAAAACAGCTATATCATATTCACAGCCATGAACACGCCCTAAGTGTAATGCATGTGAAGAAACTTCCATAACTGCAGTATCGACATTTGCATCAACCATTTTTGCAAACATTGATTGTAAAGTTAAACTATCAGGAGTTGTATTTTTTGTTTCAAAAACCTCTTCTCCTATTTTCATACCAATTGTGCCGATGACACCTGTTTTTTTCTTATTATGTTTAACAATCTCTTCAATAATATATGAAGTAGTGGTCTTACCATTCGTACCAGTAATACCAACTAGGTTTAGTTTTTGCGTTGGGTTTTCATAAAAGGCATTACCAACAACAGCCATCGAACGATTTGTGTCTTTCACATAAGCTACTGGAACACTCGATTCAATTGGTTTTTGTGCAAGTATCGCTACTGCGCCTTTTTCAATCGCTTGATTTACGTACTTGTGGCCATCCACTGTATACCCTTCAATACAGATGAATAAATAACCTGGTTTTACATTTCTTGAATCCATTTCAACCCCAGTGATTTCCGGATTTTCAGATGGAAGATTCACTAAAGGCTTTAATCTTGATAGTAAAGTATGAAGTTTCATAGTAATTCCTTTCGTATTCACTAAATCATTTTTTATCTTTAGTTTTAGATTTAGTTTCTTCTTTCGTTCCTAAATAAATTCTTATTTTAGAACCTTCTTTTAGTTTAACACCTGCTTTTGGTGCTTGGTCAACGACAATATTTCCACTGCCACTATATTCAATAGTAAAAGTATCTAGCAAAGGTTGCAAATCTTTTTTCTCCAAACCAATTAAATTTGGCACTTCATATGTTGGTGTATCACCGTATATGAATTTTTTG
This sequence comes from Bacillus sp. AFS053548, assembly GCF_002575105.1. NCBI lineage: Bacteria > Bacillati > Bacillota > Bacilli > Caryophanales > Bacillaceae > Bacillus > Bacillus sp. AFS053548. Next base: position 282,078 of record NZ_NUHI01000026.1, read on the forward strand.
GGGATTTGATTTTTTCTAGGTGGTACGCCTAAAACTTGCATACTATCACGAATAATATTCCCTACGATTGGAGCAGCTACAACTCCCCCAAATTGTACAGTACCTTTTGGATTATCAACTGCAATATAAACTACTATTTGAGGATCGTCAGCCGGTGCAAAACCTACAAACGAAACAATAAAGCTACTATCATCGTATCGCCCATCCTTTACTTTTTGCGCTGTTCCAGTTTTACCACCAACACGATACCCTTCCACAAATGCACCTTTACCAGTACCTTGTGCAACAACACTTTCTAGAGCTAATCGTACCTTTTTAGATGTATCTGGAGAAATAACTCGTCTTTTTGAAATTGGTGTTTTTCGACTTACTACTTCGTTTGTAACTGGATCTACAAACTCTTTAGCTATATAAGGTTGGTAAAGAATTCCTCCATTAATAGCAGCTGAAACTGCTGCAACTTGCTGAATTGGTGTTACTGATACACCTTGACCAAAAGCAGTTGTTGCTGCTTCAACTGGACCGACGCGATCCATGCTGAATAAAATCCCTGATCCTTCACCTTGTAAATCAATTCCTGTTTTTTTGCCGAAACCAAAATTACGAATATATTTAAATAAACGATCTTCTCCTAAGCGATTACCTAATTCTACAAAACCTGGGTTACATGAATTTTGAACTACTTCTAAGAATGTCTGAGAGCCATGTCCACCTCTTTTATGACAACGCAAACGAGCTCCAGCTACTTCAGCAGCCCCATCATCATAAAAATGGTCTTTATTCAAATCTACTAATCCCTCATTTAACGCAGCTGCTAGTGTAATAATCTTAAACGTTGAACCTGGCTCATAATTTGACCAAACAGGTAAATTTCGATTATATACTTCAGGCGAAACATTTTTAAAATTAGTAGGATCGAAGCTTGGACGACTGCTCATTGCAAGTATTTCTCCCGTATTTGGATTCATCGCAATTCCAATCATTGAATCAGGATTATATTGAGCAGTTGCATTATTCATTTCTCGTTCAAGAATTGTTTGTATTCGCGAATCGACAGTTAATTTTAAGTTTAAACCATTAATTGGCGGAATATAGTCATCTGCAATATTCGGCATTCTTTGACCCTTAGCATCTGAATAAAATTGTACACTACCTTTTTCACCACTTAATTGCTTATCATAATAAAGTTCTAATCCGTTTAAACCCTGATTATCGATTCCAGCAAAACCTAAAACATGAGAAAGATAGTCACCAAAAGGATAATATCTTTTAGAATCCTCTGCTATGTATACACCAGCTATGTTAAGATCTCGGATTTGTTTAGCTTTCTCATTTGTAATTTTTATACCTTCTGTTCGAATGTGTTCCATACTAGATCTTTTTGTTAAAATTTTATAAAGTTTTACTTCGGAGATTTTTAAAATTGGGGCAAGTTTTTCAGTCGCTTCCTTAGGATCTTTAATTTGCCTAGGAACGACTAATACAGATGGAGCACTTTTATTAGTAGCAAGAGCAACACCATTACGATCTAAAATTTCACCACGCTTTGGTTCAAATGGAATATCTCGACTCCACGAATTTTTCGCTCGCTCAGTTAAAAGATCACCCATAGCAAATTGTACATAACCAAGCCTCGTTGCAATAATAGAAAAAATTAATAAACCACCAATGAATACAAAAAATAATCGTTTTCGAACTGTTACATTAGATACTCGCATCGAAACGAACACTCCTCTACATTATGTTCGTTTCAATATATGCTTGTACCAAATACAATAGACCTTCTAGCTTTTTATTGTCCTAGAATGGTCTATTGTCATTTTTATTTAATTAAACTTATTTCAGCCATTTTACTCTTGTACATCTACTTTTACATCTTTTTCTTCGTCTGTCGCTCCATTAGGTTTATTTAATTCAATCGTTAAATAGTCATGATCCCGTAGCTCTGAATCTTCTTTAATACTCTGACTTGTAACAAATCCAGATCCCTTTGATGAGATATTTAGCTTGAATAATTTACCTAAACGGTTAACATCCGATTTTGACCAACCAATAATAGATGGCATGGTATTTGTTCCATTTGTCTTAAGATAAATATTTGTACCTCTGACAACTTGAGTTTTTGCCTTAATTGATTGACCAGTAACTTCTAACCCATTTCCTAATAATACAGGTTTCAATCCCTCAGATATAGCTAAAGATTTTGCTTCATCTAAAGTTAGACCTTTCAAATTCGGAATTTCTATACTTTCTTTATCGATTAATTTGTCTACTTTGGCATTTTCAACAGGCTCAACCTTCATATACTCTAATGCGCCCTTAGTCACAGTTCTAAAGATTTCAGAAACACCATCTGAACCGATCTCAGTCGCTTCAAGTTTTGGACGAAGCATCGCTACATAAACGACTAATTTTGGATTATCTGCAGGTGCCATACCGATAAATGAAAAAAGGTTTTGACCACGTCCTTTAAGATATTTCCCGTGATCGTCAACAACTTGGGCAGTACCAGTTTTACCAGCGACAGTATAACCATCAATTGCATAGTTATGCCCAGTACCATGTGGCGCAGTAATAACCGTTTCTAATAACGCTCTCTCTCTTTTTGCTGTTTCTTCTGATATTGGATTACCAGCAACCTGAGATTTATAGTCTTTAATAACTTTATTCGTATCATGAGCGACAATTTTATCTACAATATATGGCTTCATCATTTTTCCATTGTTAGCAATAGCACTTGCAGCTTGGATAATTTGAATTCCAGTTACTGTAGATCCTTGTCCAAAAGCAGTTGTTGTTTTTTCAAGTGGATAATTAAATACTAATTTACCACTTGATTCACCTGGAAGATTAATATTCGTTTTTTGTGTAAACCCAAAGTTTTTATAGTATTGTAAAAAGCGATCTGCACCTAATTTTTCATTAAGTAGTATCGAAATACCAACGTTTGAGGACCTTTGAATCCCTTCGTCAAAAGTAATTGAACCCCATCCGTTTCGATTCACGTCATGGACAGTGCCTCCACCTGGTACTTTATATCGACCTGATTGGAAATATTCATTTCCATTATAAACGCCTTCATTCATTGCAGCACCTAAAGTGAATATTTTCATCGTAGAACCTGCTTCAATTGCATATGAAATCGGGTCATTTGTATAGTTTGTAATGTCATGAATATTCGGATTGAAGCTAGGTCGATTACTCATTGCAACAATTTTACCGGTTTTTGGATCAGAAACGATTGCCATAATCTTTTCTGGCTCATATTTTTTTTCAACGCTAGTCATTGCATCTTCTAGTAAACTTTGAATCTTTGTATCTATTGTTAAATACACATCATCGCCATTATGTGGAGGAGTAACCTTCTCATTTTCATATGGTAAAATATTTCCTTTTCGATCACGTAAAAAACTTCTTTTTCCATCTTTTTCGGTTAACTCATTATTCAATGCTTTTTCTAATCCCATTTCTCCAATTAGGTCACCATTATCATTTACATTCGTATACCCTAACGTATGAGAAGCAAATACACCATTTGGATAGTATCGCTGCTGTGAAGGAGTAAAAACAATACCAGGTAGCTTTAATTTCTCAATTTGTTCTTTTGTGCTTTGAGAAATATTTCTTCCACCTGGTCCTAATTCAACTTGATATTTGGGTTTACCTAATTTCGCTAAAAGTTCCGATTCATCGATATCTAAAATTGATGATAATTCTCTAGCTGTTTTTTCTTTGTCTACTACATGCCTTTTCACTTTCGAGTTTTTAGAGGCTCTTGGATCTAGAACTGCCGACACGGTATATGCTGTCACCTCTTCCGCAAGTGGAACGCCATGTGAATCATAGATTGTTCCTCTTTTTGCTGGAATTTTTTGAGATGTATTGTAATTTTCATCAGCATAAACTTTTAAATTTTTACCTTCAACTGTGTCTGATAATTGTATATAGCCGAGTCTAGCTACAAGTGATATAAAAAGGAGTAAAGTACCTAGAAAAAACCAACGAATACCATAATTTGTGTATTTATTCTTTTTCTTACTCATATCACAATCTCCTACTTGCTAGTGTCGGTAAACTTTACATTATTACTATCAATATTTAAACCTAACTCTTTTGCTTTTTGCCATATGCGCTCATATGTGCTTAATTCATCAATCTTCATTTTAAGCTCAGAGTTATGCTGTTTTCCATTCGCTATTTCATTTTTCACATTTTGAATCTTTAAATTTGTATCATATATTGCCGCTTGAGTTTTAATGATTTTTGTACCCATAAAGAAGCATGCAAAAATAAATATTAAATAAAGTATTTTCTCAAAAGGTGTAATTTTTGATACTTTCTTTTGTTTTTTCTTGTTAGAAGGTCTTTGTTGTAAATCAGTAACTTGTTTTTGTTGAAGCTTTCTAGCCAAATTACTCATTATTTTCCCTCCTTATAATTTTTCTGCAACCCTTAACTTTGCAGATCTTGCTCGCTTATTAAATTCGACTTCTTCATCTGTTGGTAAAAGTGGCTTTCTTGTCACTAATTTTAACTTCGGCTTAAACTCATCTGGAATAATTGGTAAACCTGGTGGTAACGGCGGAAGTGAACTAGCTTCTTTAAAAATCGTTTTACAAATGCGATCCTCTAATGAATGGAATGTTATTACACTTATTCTTCCTTTTGGTTTTATTAAGGTAATTGCATCCTTTAGAGCTTCTTCAAATACACCTAGTTCATCATTTACAGCTATACGAATTGCTTGGAAAATTCTTTTAGCAGGATGTCCACCTGTTCTTCTTGCAGGTGCAGGTATTGCATCTTTAATGATTTCGACTAACTCAAAAGTTGTTTCAATCGGTTTCTTAGCTCTTAATTCTTCAATCCTTCTTGCAACTTGTTTAGAGAATTTCTCTTCTCCATATCGGAAAAATATTTTCACAAGCTGCTCATAAGGCCAGTCATTTACAACTTCATATGCTGATAATGTTTGTTCTTGATTCATACGCATATCAAGTGGTGCGTCTTGATGAAAACTAAATCCACGTTCAGCAACGTCTAATTGGGGCGAAGACACACCTAAGTCAAATAAGATTCCATCTACTTCATAAATGCCTAAATTATGAAGTTCTTCTTTTATATGCTTAAAATTACTTTTTACAATCGTTAATTGATTTTCATATTTATTCAATCGCTCTTTTGCATGTCTAATTGCTGTTTCATCTTGGTCAAAAGCGATTAATCTACCCTTTGACGAAAGTTGAGATAGTAAGTATTCACTATGACCTCCACCGCCAAGTGTACAATCTACATAAATGCCATCTTCCTTAATATCTAAAGAATCAACAGTTTCTTTTAATAAAACCGTAATATGTTCAAACATGATGCTTTCACTACTTTCAATTTGTTAATTTTTACAAGTCAAATCCGATTAAGTTTTCTGCTAACTCACCAAATGACTCTTCTGATTCATTCATATATGTATTCCAAGTTGTTAAATCCCAAATCTCAATTCGATTTGTAACACCAACTACTACACATTCTTTTTCTAATTTTGCATAACTGCGTAAGTTAGGTGTTATATTAATTCTCCCCATCTTATCCATCTCACATTCCATTGCCCCTGAGAAGAAAAAACGGGTAAATGCTCTCGCATCTTTTTTAGTTAGTGGTAGTGTGCGCAGTTTATCTTCAATTACACTCCATTCGGCCAATGAATAGCCAAATAAGCATTGATCCAAACCTCTTGTAACAATGAAGTTTTCACCAAGCTTGTCTCGAAATTTAGAAGGTATAATAAGACGTCCTTTTACATCGATATTATGTTGATATTCACCGATAAACATCCTATTCCCCCACTTTCTAACACAAACTTACCACATTCCCCCACTTCTTACCACCTTTTCTAAAAAATTCTTTAAAAAACAAAAAAATCCTGCTAACAGTGCAGCAGGATTTCATTTTTATTATAAAATTCAGCTTATTTCAATGTTTGTTTCTTATAAAAAACAACTATTCATATTAATAAAGGCAATATTTTGAATATCGGCTTAAATTTTTACAATTTGATGGGCGTAATCCCATGATAGGTTTAAATCACAAAGCTCATGAACAAAATCAAAACCATATTTATTAATATAGTAGAGAATATTTAGTGTTCGTTCCTGTGGTTTCCCATTAGGAGAAATTGAACAGATGATTCGATTCCACTTTTCAATTTGCTCTTCATTTTGCTTTAAAATTGTTTCTTCTATTTTTCGTTCTAAAAGTAGAATTTGTTCTTCTATCTTTAAATAATTCTTTATAGAAAAATCCTTTAAGTTAGGTGTTACTTTATTCGTTACATCATGAAGAGGTTTATGCAATTCTTCTAAAGATTTTTTAGCATGGCAAAACACTTCTTTATAGTCTAGTTTTACTTGGTCTTTAATCCATTTTACTTTCTTCTCTTCTAATGATGTTTTCAGCACATCATTAATATCTAATGAAAAATCTTCTAATGCTGATACAATATTTCTTTCAAAAATAGTAAACATATGTCTTAAAAACACAGGTGGCATTTGAAGGTTAAATAGATTAAAAATGTCCTTTAACTCAGCCCAATAAGCAATTTCACCAGGGCCACCGACAAATGCTAATGTAGGAAATAAATACTCCTGCATGACTGGTCTAGTAACGACATTATTGCTTAATAAGGCTGGCTGTTCATTAGCGATTTTGATCAACTCAAGTTTAGAGAATTGATAATTCTTATTTTTTGTTTGAAAAACATCTTCACTTTCAGAAACTTCAAGTAACTGTCTACCTTCATTACTATGGTAAAAAAGATGAATGCACTGTTCAGAAATTTGAAGTGTTTCGTGGTACCCAGATTTTATTAATCTGCTTTTCGTATCCTTTAAAACCCCTCTGACATTCTCTTGCTTTTGAATCATCTCATTAAATAAAGCTGATTCCAACTCACGGACATTCGGATCGTCGGCATCAATTAAGACAAGTCCCTCTTTTTTGAACAATTTAAAAATAATTTTCGCAAAAAAATCTACGTAAGTAGTAGATTGCTCAATCATCGAATATAGTTGTTCAAGTAAATCTTTCGAATAATTCGTTTCATCAAAAGTTTTAACGATTTTATCAATCCACTTTTTCATTTCCTGTTGATCTAATTCTGTTCTAGAAGCAGCATGGGAATAAGTCGTTTTTTGATAAAAGGTTTGTTTTTTTACTGTATTGTTCTCAATTGTATGGATATGGTTAATTTCATCTATATCATGGTCCTCGCCAGCAATCCAAAATACTGGGACAACTGTTAGACCATGATCCTTTTCATATTTCTTAGCCAATTGAATAATTGAAATAATTTTATGAATAGAATACAATGGGCCAGTTAATAAGCCAGCTTGTTGTCCACCAATTACAACAAATGAATCGTTATTAAGTAATTTTTTTACATTTTCTAATGATTCATTACTTGCATGATGCTTATGATGAAACTTCTCTAGTGCATTAACTAATCCTGTGCGATTATAAGAACGCTCCATTACATTTTTAATTCTATATTCCATTTCTTCCTTTACTAATGGATTTTCACCAAAGAAAGAAGAAATTACTTCATTTCCATTTACAAAATCATTCAGCAATTTATTTTGCCCGTCTAAATGGACTTTACTAATTTGCATTACGAACTTCCTCTCTCGCTCTTCAATTAAGCATTATACTCAGTTATTTTTAAAACTAAACCAGCCAACACGGTAATACAGTGAAGAATAATAAACAAAATACATGACATTCTCCAAAAACCTTTAAGTAGCTTAGTAAACCGAATATCTCTTTTTGCTTTCCATTGAAGAATAATACTAATAAATAAGATAACCAATAATAAATTAATTAATATCCAACCTGTTGCAGTCGGAAAAATCATATTTAAAACAAAATAAAATGAACTAATATATAGAATTGTAGATAAATCTAACGTAAAAAGCAAAAGTTTACGCTTGTTATTTTTAAAAAATAATTTTAAAAACATATAGATAAATATTGTTGAAAAAATCGGAAATTCAATTAATAGTGAAATAAAGAAAATGAAAAATTTTTCCAAAAAGAATTACCCCTTTTTCTTCTCAAGTCCTTTTATACTATTGTACACAAGTTCAATTGTCGGTACATTTATTTTTTTATTAATTGCCAATTTTTTAACAAACCCTAGCATACTTTCAATTTCTGTTTCTCTGCCGTGAAATAGATCTCGGTTCATTGATGAGTAGTTTTCTTTCGTTTTCTCACATATTTCTACTATTTTATCCCACTCTTTTTGGTTATTTAAATCTAGGATCGTTGCAACCTCATTAAATAATAATTTACAAATTGGTTTAAAATACTCATTAGTGATTAATTCACCATTTCGAACGTTCAATATAGACGTTAAAGGGTTAATAACACAATTTATTAAACACTTTTGTTTAAGTATATACTCCCAATCAACTTGGCTTTTAATTGGAAACTCAGCTGTATGTAAACTTGATAAACGATTTAAAACATCTATTTTCCCTTTTATTTGTCCAATTCGAATTATACCCTTACCAGTATGCGTTATTTCATTAGAAGAAGTTTTTAATGCGCCGTGTTCAACTATACCTATAAAGCAATTTGGAATGGGTAAATTTTTAACGATTTCAATATGAGACATTCCATTTTGAAGAAATAATATATTCTCACCCTCATATTGATTTAACGTGTTAACGATTTGATTTAAATGATATTGCTTAACACAAACAATTAATAGATCGAACGCGTCTATTTTAGGTAATAATTTTTTTGCTGTTATACACATTTGTTTCGTTTTTTCATCTACTGAAAGTATAACACCAAAGTTATTTATAAGATTTGCCTGTTCTTCTGTTCTCGTAAACAATGTAACATTATGTTTATTTTGATACAAATACGATGCTGTAAGAAGACCGACGGCACCACCACCAATTATGCCTATTTTCATTGATTTCTCCAATCGAAAAATTATTTTTCCACTATTATCTTTTTGATAATAAATTTACACCGAAACTATCTTTTTTTAAATTTAATTGTACGATATAATTATATTTAAAATATTAAAAATTTACATTCTTTTTAAGGGGGAGCTTTTTTGAACATCAAGATAGAACGTTTACAAATAAATTTTAAAACACTTGAACAATTTCAGCAATTTTCCGGTTACGGTTTACAAGAGCTATCAATGCTTGAAGATCTTGAATCAAATTTAATTGATAACGAGTTTCAATCTCCTTTCTATGGTATATACTTAGGCAAGGCACTTATTGCCAGAATGAGTTTATATACACATAGTGAAAATAATGAAGATTTAATTGAAATTAATAAAATGGAAGTTCTACCTTATTATCAAAAGAATGGGTACGGAAAAGAATTAGTAAATTTCGCTAAATCCTTTAAGAAAACAATTAAAACGATACCAAGAGCAAATTCAAATGAATTTTGGAAAAAACAAGGTTTCATTGAGGCAGATTCTGAATTTGTCATTTGGAAACCTGAAAATAAATAAAGACAAAAAACTCAACACCCCATTAGGAGATGTTGAGTTTTTTCATTTTATTTTACCTTCGTGTCATTTTTAGTACTAATATTTACTATTTTTCGTTTTTGATCTAAAAAATCAAATAAATTTTCATATTCACTTTGAAGCTCATTTAGTTTTTCAACTAATTGTTGTTTTTCAATTTTCAATTGTTCATTTTCTTGTTTATATTTTAATAGCTTTTTTTCTAAAGATTGAATATCTTTAATTCGTCCACTGGCATCAACTTTTAATCTCAAATATTCAAGGAATTTATATACTGACTCAAAGGTTATTTCGGAATGGCCTTTTTCTGTTGTACCCTCTTCGTGAATCTCATTCGTAATAATTTCCGAATCGTGCGTTGGTTCTTCCTCATTTGAGGGAACAGCTTGTTTTTTACTACTATTTTTTGCTTTTTCAATCTCTTCTTTGTAGAACTTTCTAACAAAAGAATTCCATCGGTAACCGCAAGCAGCAGCTGTCCTTGATAAGTTCTTTGCTACAACTTTAAATGCCATTAATTGAGTTGACCCTTCATTTATCGTTTTTAAAACTACTTCAGCTAAGTAGTTATCTTCATCTTTTGTCCATGCATCCTGGCGATTTGCAACCATTTGCAATCCCCTCCAATTTCTTATGCAATAAGCAGATTTTACTAATTCATATGCACAAAAAAATGAAGGTAGAAGATTACTTTTCCAATTTTTTTGTAAATTGTTCGATATTTTTTATGTGTTCATCTGAAAACCAAAGTGGCATAGCAGAAATAACTTCTTCTTCCATTCTTCTCTTAAGATTTTGCTCAGTCCATTTACGAATAAGTATTTTTTTATTTTGATGATGAATTTGTGCTGGAATACTTCTAGCTAAACTAATAAAGCTTTCATTATGTAAACCTGTTAAATCTTTTGATAGTTCATGAATAAAGCCGATCTTCTTAGCTTGAAATGCGGTGTAAATATTTGAGGATGATAGTAATGTAATCCAATCTTGATGACTCATTTTTTCTTGAAGTACGGTCCCTCCACCCCATGAGGTTGGGATTCCCATTCTCCCTTGAATAAATCCTATTTTTGCATTGTGACTCGCGTATCTAAAATCGAATGCACTTGCCAGTTCGCAACCGCCACCCAAAGCATAACCATTAATAAAACAGATTGTAATTTGAGGTAACATAGCTATTTGATAAATCACATCACACATTTTTAAATTAAAAGATTCCAATCCATTTAAATTATTTTTAAACTTTAAAATCGTGTTTAAATCTCCACCTGTACAAAAATATTTCATACCTTCCCCAGTTAATACAACTAGTTTACTTTGGGATTTCATTCGGATTTCTCGGATAATTTCAGAAAGTTTTTCTACAGTATTTTCATCAATGCAATTCCCGTAATTAGGCCTATTTAAAAATATATAATCAATTTCATCTCTTTGATAAGTAATTACTTCAGACATTGGAATCCCCCTCTCTTTACCTAGTTTCCTATTAGTTTTTATTATACTATACAGAAATTGAAATGGGCAGAGGTAAGAGGAAGCATGATTTTAGAGGAATCGATCATAGACAAAATACGTTTAAAGGCAAAAGGAAAAGCACATAGTTTCCTATGTGCTCATTCAAAGACTAGCTTATTTGCTAAGTACTTGTTTTCCTTTGTAGTGTCCGCATGATTTACATACGCGGTGTGCTAATGTTAATTCACTACAGTTTGGGCATTCAACCATTCCAGGTACCGCTAATTTAAAATGCGTACGACGCTTTCTTTTTACAGTTTTGGACGTTCTTCTTGCAGGTACTGCCATTGATCCCACCTCCTTAAAGTCAGTGTTTGTTATGAAGCCGGTTATCCGGTACTTCTCAATTATCTTGTTTGTCAAAAAATTTTGCTAAACCAGCAAGTCGAGGGTCAATTTTTTGCTCTACTTCGACATGTTCTTTAACTTCCCAATCTGTTCCTGACGTTGGAGCTGTTTCTTTCCCCTCAACATCCTCTGCAAAAACCTGCATTGGAATCTCGGCTAAGATACATTCCTCAATCACTGGGGTTAAGTCTAACACGTCACCCTCTAGGATGTGAAAATTCTCATCTTCACTTTTCCATTCAGATGTTGTAAAAAATGTTTCTGTTGTGGTAATCGACAAAGGATATTTTACATCAACTAATGTTCTTACACAAGGTAAAATTAAATATCCAGTTATTGTTAAATGAAACGTATAACGGTTCGTTCCAAAATCAACTCGTCCAGTAACTCGAATTGGAGAAACCTCTCGAATATCAGTATTACGTTCCTTTATTTGACTTACATCAATTGTCTCATCTAAATTTAAACCTTTATGTCTTAATTTCTGCAACTGGTGCACTGACCATTTCATAAATAAACCACCTCAAGGCAACAATGAAAATTATATATTCTTTATAATCACTTGTCAATATTTTTTCTTTACACTTCCGAAAAGCGGAGGCGACTGTTCTGCTCCGACAAGCATAAGACGATTTTTGGCTAAGATTTGCACTTTAATCTTAGACGAAAATTGACTTATGACCTCGAGGAGCTAGGAGCCAGAGCTAGACATCTTTTCTGCTTCTTTTCTTAGATATCTCCATTCAGCTGAAGAAGTGGCGCTCTTTCCACTTCGAAGATTAATGGAATATTACCGAAGAGCTAGCTTGTGGACCTAGACATCAAACATACTTCTTTGATTGAATTCCCAACAAACATAACACGATCTTCAGCTAAGATTTGCACTTTAATCTTAGACGAAAATTGACTTATGACCTCGAGGAGATAGGAGCCGGAGCTAGACATCTTTTCTGCTTCTTTTCTTAGATATCTCCATTCAGCTGAATAAGTGGCGCTCTTTCCAGTTCGAAGATTAATGGAATATTACCGAAGAGCTAGCTTGTGGACCTAGACATCATACATACTTCTTTGACTGAATTCCCGATAACCATAAGACGAAAAATCACTAAAAGTTTTAGACTTGGTTACTAGCTTTCCCCTTAAACCCTTGACCTTGCTTCTTATATGTAACCTATCTAATATATTATTTTCCACAATAAAATTCAATACAATTCACACTAGGTTGCGAATTATTTCTCAAAACTGGTATTCTTATTGTATAAATTCGTGAAATTAGTAAATATTGGAGGTGCATTTCTCTGCGTTCGGTTGGAGTAGTAGTAGAGTATAACCCATTACATAATGGTCATGTTTTTCATTTAACTAGTTCTAAAAAAAGTACAAATGCTGATGTTGTTATTGCGGTAATGAGTGGTCAATTTTTACAAAGAGGCGAGCCCGCAGTGGTTCCAAAGCACGTACGAACAAAGTTGGCTTTACAAGCAGGTGCAGATCTTGTTATTGAATTACCTTATAGCTATTCGACTCAACACGCTAGCATCTTTGCCAAAGGAGCTATTTCAATTCTTGATTCTCTAAAATGTGATTATGTTTGTTTTGGAAGTGAAGAAGGTAAAATTGAGACATTTTACGAGTTAATCAAACAAAAGAAGCAGCATACTTCTTCAATCAATACAAGTATCCGTACTTTTCTTGATGAAGGACTAAGCTATCCCGCTGCATATAGCACTGCTTTACAAAAAAATCTTGAATCATCAAAGCTAGATGTATCACTTCCAAATAATATTTTAGGAATACATTATTTAGAAGCTATTGAACATTTTGATAGTCGAATTGAAGGTAGAACGATTCAGCGAATAGCTGCAAATTATCATGATGAAGAAACCAATCATCATAGTATCGCTAGCGCTACAGCAATTAGAAAAATTCTAAAAGGTGACAATCAATCGATTTCTGACTTTGTTCCAAGCTTTACTAGAGATTCAATTGAAGAATACATAAACGAGTATGGTGCTCTTCATTCTTGGAATGAATATTTACCATTTTTGAAATATAAATTAATGACTTCAACTAAAGAAGAACTTGAAGAAATTTACGAAGCTGTCGAGGGTTTAGAAAGAAGAGTATTACATTCTGTATTAAACTGTCTTAATTTTGAAGAGTTAATGACATCTATAAAAACAAAGAGATATACTTGGACTCGAATTCAAAGATTGTTAACACATATCTTAACAAATACATCAAAAAAGGAAATGTCAGCAATATTAGAGAAAGATCGCGTTCCTTATATTCGTTTACTTGGAATGAGTTCAATGGGAAAAACTTATTTAAATAGCAAAAAAAAATTAATTGAATTACCAATTTACACGACTATTAATCAGCAAAATCAAAAAGAACTAAGAACTGATTTGAAAGCAACCCATACTTATGCTTCGATGCTTTCATTAGACAATCAACAAAAATTAATAAAAACCGAATATTCATTGTATCCAATTATTTATGATGAAAAAAGTAATCAATTTAGTAGATCTTAAGTAATTTCAACTAACTATTATAAACTCAAAAATGGCAGGTTTAGGGATTTCCCCTATATCCTGCCATTTTTATCATGCACCTATTCTAATCAAATTATTTTTTTGTCTTTAATTTTTCAAGATAATTGATTGCTTGGTTATATGTATCAATTGGTATTATTTTCATTTTCAAGTCATGTTTTTTCGCACTTTTTACAGCTTCATTATAATTAGAATTCTTTTTCCCGTTCTCATTTGGTGCAAAGAAAATCTCTGCCCCCGAATCAGACGCTGCAATAATTTTTTGAGATATACCACCAATCGGACCAACGACTCCATCTTTATCAATTGTTCCAGTTCCAGCTATTTCATGACCTTTTGCTAAACTTTCGTCTTTTAATTGATCATAAATTTCTAGAGCAAACATCAGGCCCGCAGAAGGTCCACCGATCTCTTCTGAATTTATTTTAACTTTTGGATTTGTAGTTAGATCTAAATTTTCTGCTATAGAAACACCTATTCCAGCACGATTCGGTTCGTCTTTAAAAGCTTCTGTTTTAATATTAAAGTATTTAATTTTCCCATTTCTACTTACTTCTAAATTAAAATTAGTACCAGGTTTTCTAATTTTTACAGTATTAGTAAAATCATTTATCGTACGAATTTCTTTCCCGTCGATTTTAGTGATAATGTCACCTAGCATTAATACGTTATGGGCTGGCATATCCTTTAAAACAGATACGACTACTATTCCGTTTTCCGTCACTTTATAAGATTTTTTAGCCTGCTTATATGCGTTTAAAATCGCAGCTTGCTTTGATTCTTCCATATACCTTAATTGGCGGAACTGATAATCCTCATCACTTTCACCTTTTACTTTTATTTCATCTATCTTGTATAGATGGTAATTGTCATTAATTTTCGTACCAATATATGAATAGACATTTGCCTTACCCATTGCTACGGTCGTTAGCATAAATTCACCTTTATCTTTTTTTGCACCTTCAACTTTTACATATGGTCTTAAAGGCTCGGCTAAGCCTGGTTTTGTAACATAGTATGGTAATGGAATGAAATATAAAAGAATTAGCGTAATACCAAGTACTAATAGTACATTAAGAATTCTGATCCTTTTTATCACTATTTTTCTCCTTCCATTGCTCAATCTTTTCAAGAATCTCAGGTATTAATTTTTCTGTAGCTTCTTCACCTATTTTGATAATATTTTCAAGGTCAGTAAAGTTTCTAGAATTAACATGGTCTAATTTAGGTCTAATCATAACATTCGAAGCAATTTCTCTATTTCTAACGAGCTCATGCTGCATTATTTCAATACTTTGCATAATCACGTCATAGATCGTCGAAACTTCACCACTAACTTGAATCGGTGAAGCATCTACTCCAATAATAAAATCCGCCCCCATCTCCTTTACAACTGAAACTGGGATACGATCGATGACTCCACCATCAACCAAAAGCCTTCCATTCCATGTTTCTGGTACAAAAATTCCCGGAATTGAAATACTCCCTCGGACTGCAGTAGCAATATCTCCCTTTTGAAATACAATTTTTTCTCCTGTTAATAAATCTGTAGCGATTACCGACACTGGCAAATCTAATTCTTCGAGCTTTCTACCAAATGAAAGTACTTTTATTAACTCTTTAACCCTGTTCCCAGAAATCAAACCCATTTTTGGAACAACATAGTCAATATAGTATTTAGATTGAAATACTTTTGCAATTTTATATAGACGATCTACATCTGCACCAGCACCGTATAAAACAGCAACTAAAGCACCTATACTACTGCCTGCAATCAGATCTATAGGAATATTATGCTTTTTTAAAACGGAAATTACACCAACATGTGCAAATCCCCGTGCACCTCCTGAACCTAATGCTAAACCAATTTTCGGTTCCAAGTTGTTTCCCCTCCAATTAAACTCTTTGGTCTAAAATTGAACTCTGGCAACGTATATTTAATTGTACAAGTTTTTTTTATACATATATTACTATCTTATTTCCTACATATTGGTCTTACTACAATTAGACAAAAATCTATATGTTTTTTAAGTTTATCTTTGGAGGTTTATATGTGAAAAGAAATCACTTCATTACCTTACTAATTTTTTTATTACTCATATTTCTTACATCAACAATTATTTTGCATCCAGAGGTAGCATTTAAAGGGTCAATAAGAGGGTTAAATATGTGGTGGGGAATCGTATTTCCTTCGCTCCTTCCTTTTTTCATTTTAAGTGAACTTCTAATTTGCTTTGGAATTGTTCAATTTATTGGTGTATTTTTAGAGCCAGTTATGAGACCTTTATTTAGAGTTCCGGGAGTTGGGGCGTTTGTTTGGGCTATGGGAATGGCATCAGGATTTCCTTCAGGTGCAAAACTTTCTGCAAAATTATATAAAGATGGGGAATTAACAAAATTAGAAGCTGAACGACTTAATTCATTTACAAATTCATCTAATCCATTGTTTATTTTTGTTGCAATATCTGTTGGTTTTTTTCACAACCCAAAAGTTGGGCTCGTACTTGCACTCAGTCATTATTTATCTAACGCTATTGTAGGCCTCATTATGAGGTTTTATGGAAGAAACCAACCTAACTACTCTCGTAAAGAAAGAATTCATTCTAACCGCTTTAAATACGCTTTTAAAGTTATGCATGAAAAAAGATTAAGTGAAAGAAGACCGATTGGAAAAATATTAGGGGACGCAATAGCTTCTTCCGTACAGACATTATTAATGATTGGTGGATTTATTATCGTTTTTTCTGTACTTAATATGCTTTTAATTGAAATTGGATTTATATCTAATGTTGGAAAAATAATTGCATTTTGCTTTTCAAATTTAAATGTTAATCACAATTTATCTACGCCTTTTTTATCTGGATTATTTGAAATTACTTTAGGATCTAAATTAGTCAGTGAACTAGGCAATAGTACTTTATTGCAGCAAGTGGCTTTAACTAGCTTTATTTTAGGATTTGGTGGTTTTTCAATACAAGCCCAGGTAGCAAGTATTATTTCTGAAGTGAAATTAAGTATTAAACCCTATTTAATCGGTCGTTTATTACAATCTGGAATTGCACCTATTTTGGCAATTATCTTTTGGAAGCCACTCTATCTTAATCAGTTAACTTCTAATGCTACTAATACTTTACCTGTTATAAAGATTTTTACAGAGAAACAGTTAAACCTCGAATCATTGATTTCAACAGGTTCTTTTATAACCTTAATTTCTCTTTACATTTATGTAATCATCTTAATTTATAAACTGTATATAAAAAAGTTATCTTCTTAAACATTTTTATAATAAAAAAAGAAACCCTAGTTTTAAACAAACTTGAGGTTTCTTTTATGCTGTCTACTCATTAATAAATTATATATAAATACTTAAGCTTACATTAAACTTGAGGTTTCAAAAATTTTTCTGTTAATGCGCTATTTACACAATCTGGTACTAAGTCTTTTACATTCCCACCATATTTTGCGACTTCTTTTACAATTGAAGAACTTAGGAATGAATATTGATTATTTGTCATAACAAAAAACGTGTCAATTTCATCTACTAATTTTTTGTTCATTGCTGTAATTTGCATTTCATATTCAAAGTCTGATACTGCTCTTAGGCCTCTTAATATTGCAGAAGCGTTAATTTTTTTCGCATAATCCATTAATAGACCACTAAATGAATCAACGCGTACATTTGGAATTGTACTCGTAGCTTCCGTAATTAATTCTATTCTTTCTTCTAAAGTAAATAAAGAATTTTTGGCTGAGTTATTTAATACGACAACAATTACCTCATCAAACACTCTAGCTCCACGTTTAATAATATCTAAATGCCCTAAAGTAATTGGATCAAAACTTCCAGGACAAACAGCAATACGTTTCATCTTGTACCCCCTAAAAATTACTCCATACAAATATGATACACTGATACGCCACAAATTCCATATTTTTCTGCTTTTGTTCGTACAAATTTCCCTATTTTTTCAGGTAATTCGACATCTGTAGCATGCTCTACTAAAATTGTTCCATCAGATCCAAGTAGATTTTTTTCATCAAAAGTTTCAATTAATGATACGATTTGTTGCTTTTTATAAGGAGGATCTAAAATAATTAAATCAAATTGGATCTCTCTTTTAATAATCGCTTTAACAGCTCTCTCAGCGTCATTTCGATATACTTCAGCACAATCAGTTAGATTACAAGTTGCTAAGTTTTCTTTAATCGTCTTTATCGCCTTCATTTCACGATCTACAATAATCGCTTTTTCAATCCCTCTACTTAAAGCCTCAATAGATAGTCCACCACTACCACCGAATAAATCTAATACAATACCACCTTCAAAGTAAGGCCCAATTATATTAAACATTGCTTCTTTTACTTTATCGGTTGTCGGTCTAGTACTCATACCAGGTACTGCCTTTAAACTTAATCCTTTATTTTTTCCTGACACTACTCTCATTTAATTTACACCTACTATATATTTCAATTTACGAAAATATCCTATCATAATTTCACTAAAACAAAAACATTTATTTCCATATTCTTCTACTAATGTATAAAATCATCCACTTTGGAAATAATTAATTTTAACAACATCTCAGTTGATGTTGTTGCCAACCGCGGAGAAGACTTACGTTTCCCCATAAGTTCTTCCTCCGGTTTCTCCTCTCCCTTTGCCTTCTTTTAAGTGATTACACTTTAATAAGAGGGGCCCTGCAAATGCGGGGTTTTTTTTTATGCTATTATCCTGTAGAATAAATGTTGCATTTATTACCATACTTTGTTTTTAAATACTCGTAAAGTATTTACGTTTTAAGGGGGAACACTCATGATTCAACGCATGATTGAAATTGGAGAAGGATACTCAGATTTATATGAACTTTTTGAAATTGCTAATTCGCAAATAGATAGAGTTAAATTTTTACTTAAATTAACATCTGAAAATAAAGGCTCAAACTGCTGTTCTTTTGCTGTTATCTTAAGCCCTACTTCTATTGGCGAATTTCAGCCAATATATTATTGTAGAGAAGGAATTACATTAAAAGAAGATTCAGTTACAAAACGTGAAATGTTGTTTGAAGAATTAGCTACAACTTTAAACAAAGAAATCATCACATTACAAATTAGACACTCAAGCTCATTCCATGAAAATGATTTATTCCACCAATATATTATCGGAATTTTACGCTTAAATCACTTAATTCCACCGATGAAATAATTAGAGATGGTAATAGAATTAATTATTTTCTAATCTTTCTCATAAAATAAAATAAAAGAAAATCAGGGATAGTTTTTTCTATCCCCTACTTCTCAACCATACCACAAGAAAAACGATTGAACGGTTTTTAATTCAGATCGGTTACCCCTTCTAAATTAATGATCCATTCAATCGTTTTTAATCTACTTGATAATCATATTCCTTTGCTTCGTCTGGTTTTGCATTCTCGTACTCAGTCTTAATAAAAGGTTTATATGACAATTCAATTCGTTTCACAAAATGAAATTTTTTCAATCTCTCTATTGTTCGATCTATATCATCCATATTGCAATATAGGACTACGTATTTCAAACGTTTAGAGACAAAGTGAATATTTCCAAATTTACGTAACATTTTTGCTTGTTTTAATGATTGTAAATAAATAATAATACCTTGTCTTTGCACGAACATAGTTTTCTCCTTTAAAAATCCGTTAGAAATAGAATATCATATCCCAAATTTCTTTTGCAACGAAACTTTCATAAATAGTTTTTAGAAAGGATTGAAAATTATGTTAGATGATGTTTGGGAGCAATTTTTTAACTGTATTTCAAATTATAAACAAATTAATCTATTTTCAAACAAACAAATTTGCGGTGCCAATTTTCTATATATTCAGACAGACCATCAACAGACCGAAGAAGCGATCAAAAAACTACTGATTGATTGCTCTAGAACCATTACTGAACAGTTTAAGCTAATTTACCGAGTTGAATTTATTCGTAATGAAAATAATAATTTTGTATTTAGACATCGATTTTACGTTCCGAATAAAAAAATGTTTTGTTGTGGAAATAATTGCGCTAACTGTACTAGGTTCAGAAAATGAATTTTATTATAAAAAGACTCATTACTAAATAATGAGCCTTTCAATATGATTTATTACCTCGTTTTACATCCACACTTACCACCTGTGCCACATCCACCAGTACTACATCCTCCACCTGTATTGACGAAGAATGGATTACCAGCTGGAACTTTTACAGAAGGCGAAACAGCTTGAGCAATTAAATAGCTAGTCTCATCTAAAAGTAATTGGACCTGATCTTCCGCTTGCTTAAAAGCAGCGATTGTATCGTTTAATTGAAGTTCTCTTTTAACTTCACTCATTTTTTTACGAATTTCTTTATAATCTGGATGATATTTTCCAAATCGCTGAACATCCTCATATAAATCCTTCGTCTTCATAAAACGGCTAATAATTTCTTGCGCAGTTTTATCATTATTTAATGCAATATATGAAGTTCGATACTGATCTGCAACATCCGATTGCACGATCATTGAAGCAAGTTCTTCTGAGACTGTTATAAGTTGCAAGGTTTCCATTGTTGCATACATTTCCTTACACCTCCAAGAATAAACTATATCACATTTGATTCCGTAAATAAAAGAACTTGTCCTAAGCTTTTATGTGATCAGAAATATTAAATTCATTTATCTTCCATTTACCATCTTTTAATTCAATAAAATTTGCACAAGCATTATTTAATTTTGT
Source organism: Bacillus sp. AFS053548 (assembly GCF_002575105.1). Classification (NCBI taxonomy): domain Bacteria; kingdom Bacillati; phylum Bacillota; class Bacilli; order Caryophanales; family Bacillaceae; genus Bacillus; species Bacillus sp. AFS053548. The sequence goes on from NZ_NUHI01000026.1 coordinate 302,786, forward strand.
CCTAAAATTAACTTTCTCAGGATCAATCGCATGTAGAATTGCTTTAATCGTATGAGAATGTGCAACAATTACAATTCGTTTACCTTCATAATTTTGAGCAATGTCTTTTAACGCACTAAAAGCTCGATCAATTAATTCTTCATTTGTTTCCATTCCTTCTACATTATTATTATAAATGTTTTCATGAACATCTAAAATAGGTTTTCCACTTGCCTCACCAAATTCTCTTTCTAGAAATCGTTCATCCTCTATAATTTCATCAATTTTAGAAAAATCTGCAATTGCCTGTGCAGTTTGTCGCGCCCTAACTAATGGACTTGTAATAACCCGATCCCACTTTTGATCACTTAAAAACAATGCACTATCATTCGCCTGTTGTTTACCTATCTTATTTAAAGGAATATCTTCTCTTCCTTGAATTATATTGTTAAAATTCCAATCAGTTTGTCCATGTCTTACTAAACAAATTTCTGTCATAACTACTACTCCTTTTTAAAACTTGCTTTCTTCATTGTAGCAAAAAGCTATGACAGAATGAACTATTATACTTTTTTAATCTTCATTTGATTCAGTATCAGAGGATTCACTACTAGTACTTTGTTGATCCTTTAATACATGGAACATGTCAATCATAAACGATGCCATTTGAACTTGATTTGACAATTTATCAACTCGTTGTGGAATAGTTTTACCAAAAAACTCAAGGGAAGCCAGTCTAAACTCATCAGTAAGCTCAGGATTTCTAGAAAGTTTACGATACCATTTTGGTTGTTGTCTTAAAAACTTCAAATAATCTTCTTCACTCTGAAGAAATTCCAAAACATCTTTTCTCACTTTAGATCTCCTCAATCCTGTCTAAAATTAAATTGTTGTGCCGCTGGCTTTTCTTCTCTTTGATTAGTTGAAGTAGCTGGAGATTTAAATTGTGATATGAGCTGTTGAATATTCGTTAAAGTAGAGTTTACATTTGTTAAATGGCCTTGTATTTGATCTGGATCTAAATTTTTCACAAAAGAAATGACTTTTCCAACATACCCTTCTTCTGATTGTTCCGTTTTGGCAGTTTTCTTTTGAGACTTTGTATTATTTTCATTTCTGTATTCATCCCACATTTCATGGTCTTCACCTTTGTAATACCAATCTTCAAAATATTGTTGCCATGTTTTTTTACCCGTTTTTACTTCCTCACGAAGTTTTGGGTGTTCCATAACGAATTGCCTAAATTGTTCGATAGATGGACGATTATTTTCACTTCCCATTCATATCACTCCAATTAAAAGCATTTACTACAAAAGTATGTCTTTCGAATAATTTTGTGCTTGTATGGAAATAAAAAAATCAAGCACAAACTTTCGCTTTTGCTTGATTTCGCCATTATTTTATAAAATTTTGGGTGTAATATTTATTAAAAGCTCCAACACCAAGTGTGGTATATTCTTTTTTATACATATTTACTCGGTGACCTTTACTATTAATCCATCCGTATACAGATGCTATACCATCTACATAATTAGCAGAAATATTTTCGCCAGCGATTCTGTATGGAACATTTGCATCATTTAAACGATCAGCTAGACTACCATATAAATTAGAATAGTGATCAAAATATTTATTTTGGACCATATCTTTACTATGTCCTAAAGCTACTTTGGCAGCATCAGCATTCCAATTTAAAGTACTTAAATTCATTCTTTTACGATAAACATTCGTTAAGTTAAATATCTGTCTCTCTTCTTCACGATCAACAATTGCTTCTTGTAATGTATTTAATTTTTTTGCATTTATTAAATTTCCACTATAAATTAGCTCGTACGGTTTTTGTTTAACTAAAGTTTCTGGAGATAAATATCGAACACCTAATAAACTTCCAGTAAAACGGTCAAAATAAAGTTGTGCAAAGCAATTATTTAATGAAACAAGTGGACGTTCGTGTAAATCAGTTGTCGATAATTTAAATGTGTATTGATTACTTAATATCGAAAAAGAGACTTTATCATGTAATGCTACATTATCCATTGTTTCTTCATAGTGGCTCCCCATCACAAATGGGGTTATATCAACTCTATTACCAGCAACAAAAACTGTTACAACTTTGCCATTAAGTACACCAAATTGAGTATACTTTGTAGCATCCTTATCATAAACAAGCCAATCGTAGTCATATTGAGAAGGAACCTTTCTTGACGGCTTACCAAAGGTTTTTAAAATTTCTTGTTCACTTTTACCAATATACTGAGAAACGGAGTATGTAACTTTTTCAGTACTTGCATTTTCGATCATTGGCATATTCACTTCTTCTACTTTTTGATATTGTTTAAATGATGAAATATTGGTGATCCAATCTTTTATAAGAGGACTGAACATAAAAACTGTTATAAAACTTATTGTAAAAAAGAAAAGTTTTATAAGCTTTTCCATTTAGATCTTCCCTTCCCAATTGTTAACTCTATGTTTATATATCCATTGTAGCCAAATTATTCAAAAAAATATATAAATTAGTTAAAATACATTTATCAGCTTTTCATTGCTAAATATTGTCATAGATAATATTATATTAATAGGGATTTTTTCTAAGTAATTTAGGGGGTAATAACATGAAATTTGAGAATACAAATTTAGAAAACCATGTATTAAATGTAAATTTATTAACTGAAATCATGGAAGAATTAGGCTTTGTCCTTGCTGGTCAATGGGATTACGAAAGAGTAACTTACGATTATAAATTTGAACAACGTAATGAAATCTACTACTTACGCGTTCAAGGTTTCGCAGTAGAAGGACATGTAGAGTCAAGTAAAGGTAAAATCCAATTACTTACTCCACTTTTAGGTAAATACTATTATCCTCACGGTGTAGAGTACGGAGAAGGCGAAAACTTCCCTGAAAGTATCGTTGATAAAAGTAAAGAATTACTTAAAAAAGCTGAAGAGCAAATTTCTCTAGTAAGCAAGTTCATTATTCTATAATTATTAAAAAGAGTGAGTAAAAAGAAGTACAACTTCTTTTACTCACTCTTTTATTTTTAATTAAAATCCTAAAACAGCTTTAATAACTGAAGTAGTGTCTCCACCTTTGTAGAAAACGTATAATAAACAATAAACGAATACACCTGTAATTGCAGTAAAAAACCAAATAATACTAGTAATAGGTCCAATTTTTTTGTGTAGTTTTAATTTGTTTTTAAATCCTGAAATAATTGATACTAGACCAAATACTCCGCCTGTTGTAGCTAAGAATATATGGAAAAACAAAAATATATGATAATACAACTTTAAACTTTTCGGTCCCCCAAAAGAAGTATTTCCGATAAAGATTGTTCTAGTTGCGTATACAATGAAAAACGAGAGTGCAAAGACTCCAGCAAAGAACATAACTTTCTTATGTCCCTCTATATTTCTTTTTGCAATAAGAGACCAGCCGATCGCAACTAATATGGCACTAATTACAATAAAGCTTGTACTTATTGTTGGTAAAATTGGTAACGAATTCAAATTTTCCACCCCTACGATTTTTTAAGCAATAACGGATTACTACTGATTGGATCAATTTTATTTCCATTTTGTTCTCTTTTAGCCCATTTGAAAAAATTATAACCAATAACAGATCCATAAACTATTTCCTGGATAATTTTCATGATAACTCCGCCAACCTGCTGATCTTCCCTTGCTGACATAAAGTTAAATACTTCTGGACCTGAAATATTTAGTGATTTTAATAAATCTGGTGATACGCAAAGTTCCATCGCTTTACTCCATAACACTGGATCATTATAAGTCGCGTAAAATGGATGTCCTGCAAAAATAATAAGTGCGCATGCTGGTGTTAATAAAATACCATTTCCAAACATATAACCAATCTTTTGGATATCAGAAAGTGTTTGTCTTTCAGGTAAGTTATTAATAACAGGAAACCACATAAATACTGCCATAAAAAATAATATATTTGTAAATAAGAAATGATAGACATTATTCGTTTTTACAGTATCAAATACTAATGGATAATGGTAAATCGAAAATACTACATTAAAAATAAGTAAAGCTATTAATGGTTTTGTAGCAAAAGTAAAAAACGAATTAACGAATTTAGGTTTTAGTATGTTTCTCCATAACCAATCTGGAATACCATTAATAAGAAAGATCGGTGCAACTAAGTATAATACTGCCATTTCAGTCATATGTGCACTAAAAATTATATGACCAATTAAATCGATTGGACTGCCTTGTGCGGTGTACACTAACAAAATTCCAATTACGAAATACACCTTTTGTTTAGTCTCAGTAACATGGTTTTTATCTTTAAATTTATTAATTATGTAAAAATAACCTAAAATGACTAAAACTAAAAACACAAATAAATATGGACTCCAAAGTGCTTTAAACCCGAACATCCCTAAGCTAATCATGAATGCACACCCTTTAATTATTCTATTCACACTTATTATTTTTACCTAATGTTTAAATTAATATTGGACTATGTAAATATAGTGTAGATATAAGACCTTATTAAACAAAAAATTCACAAAGGCAAAAAAAATTTAAACATTACTTCTATCATATAATATTTAGTGAAATTATCCAAACTATTATACTACTAAATTATATAACAGTAATAACGGTTTATTCAAATTAAAATACGATTTGAAAACGTTATTCATTTTTAAATGATTGGTATTTATAGTGAATGAAAATCTAGGGTGCACATTTTCTGTGAGGTCCTACGGCATGTTGCTTTTCCAAAATGAGGCAAGCCTTTAAAATTCCAATCTACTTCTCTATTATTAATCATTCATTTTTCTCCTCGTTTTGACACTAGCAAAGCCAATGCAGCAGCCAAAAATCCAGCAGTCAGTTTACCGACAATCAGTGGAATGACAAAATTCTTCTCCTCACCCGCAACAAATCCTAAGTGACTGCCAAAAACAAATGCGCCGCTAACGGCAAATGCGGTATTTATGACTTTCCCACGGTCATCCATCTCATGCAGTGTCGCAAACATAGGGATGTGATGGGCGAAGGAAGCAATGAATCCACCTAATGCCTGTTGATTCATACCTAGCTTATTTCCGAGTAATGAAAAAGGCTTCTGTAATACTTTTACAAGCACAAAAACAAATGGAAACGCACCGGCAAGTATGATCGTTATTTTTCCAACTGTTACAAAACCTTCCGAAAGCGGCATCATACCTGGAATAATAACGATACCTGTTAAAGTTTTAATGATAATCGAGACAAGACCAATGATAATAACGATTTCAATTCCTTTTCCAAACCATTTAAAACCACGAATCATCACTGATTGAGCCGATAGCATGCCAATGCCAATCAAGACAGAAATTAGAATAGAAGGAATCAAATTTTTCAGCATCCAAATAAAACCAAATCCTGCAACGAATCCTCCCGCTAAACATCCAAATGGAATAGTCATTAGCCCAATTAAAATTCCTTTCGCAAAAAAGGGATGATCATTTTTATGAACAATGCTTAAAGCAACCGGAATGGTAAAAACAATAGTTGGCCCCATCATTGTTCCTAAAAACACCCATGAAAATAAAGCAGCATCACTTGATTGAGCCATTTCATTTGCTAATGAGTATCCACCCATGTCAAGTGCTAAAAACGCAGATGAAAACATCGATGGATCTGCTCCAAGAAATTGGTAAATAGGGGATATAATCGGTGTTAACCATTTTGCTAATACAGGAGATAGTGAGATCATTCCAACCATTGAAAGGGCAAGTGGCCCCATGGATTGGAAGGCTTCCTTAAATTTTTGTCCTAGTCCATACCGATTACCCATCAGATAATCGATTGCCCCTAGGATCATAAAAACTGTCATGATATATAAGATGATTTCATTCATATCGAATACTCCCCCATTCAAAAGAAAGGTCATCTTTTTAAAAATGCATTAGATGACCTGTTCAATATTTTTTATATAATAATTAATAGTTTATGAGAATGGAAAATGTTCATATCCATTACGCATTTTTGTTTAGTCCCCTACAATCATCAATTCTTTTGGAAATTTCGTTAATACTTCATACCCATTATCAGTAATGACGACATCGTCTTCAATACGTACACCACCGAGGCTATTAAGATAAATGCCAGGTTCAATAGTGATGACCATTCCTGATTTTAGTAAGCCTTCATTAACTTCATTTATAGAAGGTGCCTCGTGAATCTCAATACCTAGACCATGACCGATTCGATGTGGAAAAAAATCGCCGTAGCCAGCTGCTTGAATGACGCGTCTTCCTGAGAGATCAACATCACCAATTCTTGTACCAGGTTGAGAAGCTTCCACCCCAGTAAGATTGGCCAGTAAAACTGTATTGTAGATTTTAACGAGTTCACTACTAGGATTACCATACATGACTGTTCGTGTTATATCAGAGCAATATCCCTTATACTTCACCCCTATACGATTAAAATATCGACAGCACTCAGATCGGCTTAATTGACCCGCTCTTGCAATGTCGTCTAATCCTATTTTCTCAGAATAATGTAGGTGGATCCAATTTAACATTTGCTTCATTCGGTTACTCTTTACCACTACCGACTGTTCATACTCTAATTCAATCCCATTCATAATTATATTTTTCCAAATTAATGTAAGATGTAAGCTGACGTCGATTTCATAGAATGGGAAATTTTGTTTGATCATTTCATTGATTTTCAAAATATAGCGTAAAATGCTATTGGCCCATAGCTCCTTTGGATTTAAGAATAAAAAGGGTATATTAGTCGCCTGATAATAAGGCTTTACAAAGGTTGTATAAAGTTCTTGTGATAATACGAAACTTGGAGAAACATTTAAACAAATATAGGTACATTCTGAATCGTTCCGATCTTTTGCCATATGCAGGCAGCCACTATTTATAAAAATCCCTTCCCCCTCTTGAACAAAAATATTTTCTTCATTTATTTGAAAAATTGCTTCTCCTTTAACAATGTGAACAAACTGAAATTCATCATGCCAATGAAGTGGTATATAACTATTTATGTTTTGCTTAATCGTTGTTTCGTAACATGCAATTGGCAAAACAACAGTATGATGTTTAGTTAATTCTTTTAAACTTTGATCAACCATAAAATTTTTAATTTGCATTTCCCCATAACCACCTCAATATCCTTACATTTTTCCGTTCGATTTGAGTATTATTTTAGCGTTTTTCCACTTATCATTTAACATATTATAACACTATTTTTATATTTGAAGGTGGAGACTAAATCATGAATAGACGAAAGGGAATATTTCTTGTTATCACAGGGGCAGTATTTTGGGGGATTGGAGGTACAGTCGCAAAAAAACTTTTTCAACAGTATGAAATCGATGTAGATTGGCTGGTTACGATCCGATTGCTTATAGCTGGATTTTTACTCTTAGCCATTCAATATTTTAAAAAAGACCGTTCTCAGATATTTGGGGTTTGGAAAAATGGAAGGATCGCCATTCAACTTTTTATCTTTGGGGTATTGGGGATGCTAGCGGTTCAATACACATATATGGCTTCTATTGAACATGGAAACGCTGCTGTTGCAACACTATTACAGTATTTAGCACCTGTAATGATTATCGTATATTTAATTATCCGTAAAAAAACCGCACTAACACGAAGAGATTTGTTAACTGTGTCTCTAGCATTAATTGGAAGTTTTTTCTTATTAACAAACGGCTCAATCTCGCAATTATCTGTGCCAGCACTTGCAATCGCTTGGGGTGTATTATCTGGAGTAGCTTTAGCATTTTATACTTTATATGCCGTACCATTACTTAAGCAATATGACTCACTTGTTATTGTCGGTTGGGCTATGATTATCGGTGGCTTTGTATTAAGTTTTATCCATCCTCCTTGGCAAATGGACTATAAAAACTTAACGCTTGAAGCGATTTTATATTTAGTCTTCATTATCATATTCGGTACAATGATAGCATTTTGGTTCTATATAGAAAGTTTGCAAAGTCTACCACCTAAAGAATCAAGTCTGTTAGGAAGTATTGAACCACTAGCTGCCGTCTTAACTACAATCTTTTGGTTAAAAGAACATTTTGGTGTTTTCCAATGGCTTGGTACAGCTTGTATCATTGGAATGATATTAGTGTTGGCTTTGAATAAAGAGTCTTCCTCAAAAACTAGCCGCCCTCCTAATAAAAAAGAACCCCTTAGAGTTAGTTGAATCGAGGTAAAATGTGAAATTGGAGCTGATTAATCAGCTCCTAAATTATTGTTGAATAAAGGCAATACGTTAATTGCTTTAAGATTAACAATGATCTACACTATTTTCCCTTTAATAACGCATGCACTTGTTATGTATCAAAATTTATTCACAAATAACATAGTTGAGATGGAAATAATACTAGAGAAAACAATTATAGCCACTAAAAAAACACCTTTATATACAAGGCTATATTTTCTATGTCTAACTTTGAAACCAGCAACTAATTTTTCACAGTCTACGATTTCTCGACTTATTGATACCGGTTACCTAAATATCTTTTTCTGTACGTCTTGCCTTGCATTGGAATATCCATGAAACCTTGTGCACCCCAAATTATATGCTCTGTTACTTTATCAATACTACCAGTAAGCTCAACTTTTTCTTCCATTTCAATATCTTCATCTTTAGGAATTTCCATATCCATCGTTGAATCATCCCTTCTATTTTACTTATTAACCATAACCGATTAAGTACTCATTCTAAAATTATGTCGGCTTTATAGTTTTCTTCCACTGAACATTCTTATACCAATAAAAATGTCCATAGTTGAATTGGACCTTGATTTGATCCCATAAAGAAGATCAATGAAAATATAGTATTCTCGTTAAGTATTTCTTTAGTAATTTAGGGGATAATTTATAAGTCTAAAAAATTTACTAGGAGGAAATATTATTGATTTACTACAATAGGTTTGGTACAAAAAGAGAATTAACAGTAAGTGAAGGCGATCGTGTAGAAATTATTAAAAGAAGTGACATTTATTGTATTAATAAGGAAGAACCTATTTATCATTCTGGGACGATAACGAAAATTGGTTATGAAGATTTAAATAGAGCCCCAGAAAAAGAAGCTGTTGGTATTTGGGTAAAATTTGATAAGGATACCGTATTTAATGATGGCGAAGAAGAATTTATTGCATTAGCTGAGATAGAGGAATTGTTTAAGAAAATGTATGACATAGTTGGTTATGCTATGGTAAATGAAGGAGTTACGTTAAGCATTACAGGAGAAGGTATAAGAAAAATCATTAACTTTGATTACCAAGATGGAAGTTTATTACCTGTATCAATCCAAGATGGTAACGGAGTAGAAAAAGGAACTATTACTCAAGCTGATGAAGAATTAATTCAAGAACTCAAGAGTTATGGTACACCACAAAAGTACTTTCATTATGTACTTTCTCAATCTAAATAAGTTCCCTGCACCTAGTTCATAAAGTTGCTCAACAAAATGAATAGCATTAATTGTTTCACCGAATCTTTTAGTCGCAAATGCTGATGGATTATTATTACTTTTAAGCCACTCTAGTGCTTCAAATGTTTTCAATCAAATCATTCTACCTTATTTAATTTTTATGTTTATGTTAGGAGTTTGATATAAAAGAAAAATCTCCTACAAAATTAGATTCTATTTCAATTTTTTTAAAGTTCTACAATACAATCTTTCTTATCGAAACAAACTACAAGTAAGTCCCACAACATATCAGCAATCTACATAAACGAACATAAAAAAAGGAAGTGAATTAAATTCACTTCCTTTTTACATCATAACCAGATTAATGTTAAGAATGTTAATAGTGTAATTACAGCAACTGTAAGTCCTGAATATAGGAAGAACGCTTGTGTGCTGTGACCTTTATTTTTCATGTGCATGAAGTAATAAAGTTGGAACACTAGTTGTACTACAGCAAGTAATAAAATAAATGGTACTGTAAAGTATGGATCCATTTTATCTCTGTATAATACTGCTGCGAATGATGCAAGTGTTAAAATGATCATTAATGCAAATGAAATTAATTGTTGTTTCATTTCTTCTGCATGTTTACGTCTGTGATACTTTATTTCAACTTGATTTCTTTGATGAGAGTTTGTATTTGTACCCATTTTCTTATCCCACCATTCCCATTAAGTATACTACTGTAAAGATGAAAATCCATACTACATCGATAAAGTGCCAGTATAAACTTGCAACATAAAACTTCGGAGCGTTGTATAAATTTAAACCTCTTCCACCATTTCGAAGCATTAAAGTAGTGATCCATAGTAAACCAACAAATACGTGAGCACCATGAGTACCTACTAATGTATAGAATGAAGAACCAAATGCACTACTCTTAATTGTAAAATGATATTCGTGCATATAGTGTCTAAATTCGTAAATTTCTAATAATAAAAATCCTAGACCTAATAAAACTGTAATTCCTAACCATAGCATCATCTTTTTGTGTTCAAAGTTTTTCATGTGGTACATTGCATAAACACTTGTAAGAGATGAAGTTAAAAGTAACATTGTAGCAATGAATACTAATTTTGGTTCGAACATTTCTGCAGCACTTGCTCCACCAGCAGTAGAGTTTCTTAATGCTAAGAAAGTACCAAATAATGATGCGAATAATACAGTTTCTCCACCAAGAAATAGCCAGAATGCTAAGAACTTATTTTTACCTTCTTCTGTAGCTTTTTCAGGGTTGTGAGGAAACGTTTCAGCTGTAAATTTTTGATTCATTTCCATTATGCCTCAACCCCCTCATCAGCTATGTCTTCTTTATGGATATGGAATCCATGATCATCAATCCAAGAACGTAAGAACATTGAACCGAATGTAATAACTAAGCCAAGAATTAATACACCAACTGCAGTGTGATTCTTAAGTTGGTCATTATACAATGCCCCAAATGCTGCAATAAATAAGCCCACTGACATAACAAACGGTAAAATAGATGAGTTTGGCATATGAATATCACCTAGTGGTTCAGCAGGTGTCATTTTGCCGTCTCCTTCCATCTTTTCTACCCATAGAGCGTCTAATCCACGTACATATGGAATTTGAGCAAAGTTATATTCTGGTGCAGGAGAAGGAATTGCCCACTCAAGTGTACGACCTACACCCCATGCATCTCCAGCAGCTTTCTTACCTTTAATTGCTGTATAAACTACATTGATTAACATAACAATTGTAGCTAGACCCATGAACATAGCTCCGATTGAGCTGATCATGTTTCCTGTATCTAAGCCTTGTCCAGGTAAATATGTAAAGTAACGACGAGGCATACCCATTAAACCTAAGAAATGTTGGATAAAGAATGTTAAATGGAAACCAATAAAGAATAAAAAGAATGTAATTTTACCTAATGTTTCATTTAAGATTTTACCAAACATTTTTGGCCACCAGTAATGTGCACCGGCAAATAGACCAAATACTACCCCACCTACGATTACGTAGTGGAAGTGAGCTACTACGAAATAACTATCATGGAATTGATAGTCAGCAGGAGCTGCAGCGTTCATAATACCAGTTACCCCACCTAGTACGAATGATGGAATAAAAGCAACTGACCAAAGCATTGGTGTTGTAAAACGAATTTGTCCGCCCCACATTGTTAATAACCAGTTAAAGATTTTAACCCCTGTAGGGACTGCAATTGCCATTGTTGCAACAGCGAAAATTGCATTTGCTACTGCACCCAGACCGTCTGTAAACATATGGTGAGCCCATACCATGAATCCTAAGAAACCAATTAAAACTGTTGCGAATACCATTGAAGAGTATCCAAATAAACGTTTCTTAGAGAATGCTGGAATGATATCAGAGAAGATACCAAATGCCGGTAATATAAGAATGTAAACCTCTGGATGTCCGAAAATCCAGAATAAATGTTCAAAGATCATTGAGTTTCCACCTAAAGACGCATCAAAGAATGCAGTTCCAAATAGGCGGTCAAACATTAATAGCGCTAACCCGATTGTTAATGCCGGGAACGCAAATAAAATAAGTGCTGATGTTACAAATACTGTCCAAGTAAATAGTGGCATACGCATGTATGTTAACCCTGGAGCACGCATGTTAATAATCGTTGCTAGGAAGTTAATACCACCTGCTAATGTACCAATACCTGAAATTTGTAGACCTAATAAGTAGAAGTCTACACCATGTGATTTACTGTGTAGAGCTAGTGTCGCATAAGAAGTCCAACCTGCGTCAGGTGCTCCACCTAAGAACCAACTTAGGTTTAAGAAAACTCCACCAACGAAGAATAACCAGAAACCTAAAGAATTTAAAAACGGGAAAGCTACGTCACGAGCACCAATTTGTAAAGGTACTACCGCGTTAAAAAATGCAAAGATCATCGGCATCGCCGCTAAGAAAATCATTGTTGTACCATGCATTGTTAATACTTGGTTATAAGCATCACCAACTAAAAATGTGTTGTCTGGCTTAATTAATTGTATACGAATAAATAACGCTTCCATCCCACCAACTAAGAAAAAGAATCCGCCTGCAATTAAATACAGGATGGCAATTTTCTTATGGTCGACTGTCGTTAAGTAGTCCCACAATAGTGGTTTCTTTTTCGCTACAGAACTCACAGTATTACCCCCTTTGCTTCATATCCATTAATTTATTTTGCAATTTTTAAGCTAGTTAAGTATGCAGTTAATGCATCAATCTGATCAGCTGATAAGTCACCATATTTACCTGACATAAGGTTTCCTGGCTTCATAGCTTCCGGATTTGTTAACCATTTCTTGATGTTTGCTTCATTATTTTTAGCAATACCAGCAACCATATCACGATCACCGAAGTTAGCTAAGTTTGGAGCAAGTCGTGCAGCAGGTGGTCTTGTATCATTTGCATCTGCAGCATGACAACCAATACAGCTTTGTTTGAAGATTTTTTCACCTTCTTGTGCATCTGCTGTTACAGCTTGACCTTTCTGATTCTTCATATCAACTAACCACTTATCGTAGTCGGCTTGACTTACAACTTTAACTTTAAATTGCATTAATGAATGTGAAGGACCACAAAACTCTGCACAGAATCCATTATATGTACCTTCTTTATCAGCTGAAAGCCACATTTTGTTTTCGCCTTCAACGTTTGTATCAATCTTACCTGCTAATGATGGTACCCAGAATGAGTGTTTGATATCTTGACCTTTTAGGTTTAAGATAACTTTTTTACCAACTGGGATATACATGTCTTGAGAAGTAATGAATTTTTGTTTTGGATACTCAAATTCCCACCAGAAAAGATGAGCATTTACATTAATAACAATTGCATCTTTTTTCTTCTCATCTTTTGATATTTGCTTCTCATCTGAAAGCTTAAACGTTTGTGATACTGTTGGTACTGCTAAAATAATAAGTAAAATAACAGGAATAATTGTCCAAAGTAGCTCTAAGAAATGATTACCTTCTACTTGCTTTGGAATTATATTCTCTTGACCTTTACGGTGACGATATTTCACGATTACGTAAAGGAAAAGAACTGTTACTACAGCAACAACGAATACCATGATCAACGTACTTAGCTTCATAAGATCGTATTGCATTTTTGCTACTTCACCTTGAGGATTCAGTGTAGATTGATTTGCATGTCCACATGCACTCAAAATAACTGCTATCAAGGAAATTAGCGAGACTAATCGCCAATGTTTCATAAGTATACTTCCCCCTCTTTCAATTTAAAGTGTTTCATTCTTATTTAAAAATAAGATTAAACAAACAATAAAAAAATCCCCCGTAATACCCCTAATTAAAACGAAATTGTAAACACAATCATTGACATAAATAGAAGAGTTAAATAGTTAATGGAGTATATAAACATCAGTTTAGAGAACTTTTGATCATCCTTTTGTTTATAACAATATAATCCTAAAATAACCCATCCAATATTCAATATTGTTGCAAAAATAATAAATGGTAAACCTAGAGCTTGCATGTAAAATGGCAGTGGTAATAAACATAATACCCAGATCATCACTTGACGTTTCGTCATTTCAAATCCGTAAACCACCGGTAGCATTGGAATTCCCGCTCTTTTGTATTCTTCAGAACGTCTCATCGCAAGTGCTAAGAAATGAGGTGGTTGCCATATAAACATGATTAAAAACAGCATCCAAGCAATTGGATGCAAATTCGCATCGATTGCTGCCCATCCAATTAATGGGGGTGCTGCACCAGATATACTACCTACTACTGTGTTTAACGTGTAATTACGTTTCGTCCAAAGAGTGTATAGTACGATATATGTAAATGCACCAATAAATGCATATACAACAGCCATTAAGGTTGTGAAAGCCATAAATGTAAAGCCCACAATTAATAAAAGAATACCAATCGAAATTGTAACGCTTGGTTTAATATTACCGGTTACAGTTGGTCTGTTTTTAGTTCTCTCCATATACGGATCAATATCACGATCAATATAGTTATTGATTACACATGATCCCGCAATAATAAGTGATGAACCAATTACAGTAATAATTGCTTTTGGTAAATAATCTAATATATCTAATCCATTTATTTGGATTGCTAACCAGATACCTGTAAAAGTTGTCAGTATATTAGAGTTTACGATCCCAATTTTCATTAAAGAAAGTAAATCTTTCTTTAGTGAACTAGAAGGATGATTAGTTTCTTCGTTTTTAGAAACATTATTAGCTAATTGTTCCAAGTCAATCCTCCTCTTTTTTTTGCAAAACTTCATTTTTCATACCCATTTTTTAATGGTTCATAATGAGTTTTTAATTTAGACATACTTCTATTAAACTAAATTCAATGAAATTTTTGTGATAAATATATGAACAAATTGTGTACGTTTCAAAAAAATTTTAACGTAAACAGTCTATCTTTTCAATACTAAATACTATTTAATTATAAAATTAATTATTTCTATATTTTAAAAATGAATACATTCAAAGTTAAGAAAAAACAAATATTATGTCTAAATATGAAGGTTACCTTTGAATTTTGTGTCGTAATCTTATATGATATAGAAGTATTATTTACAGAATAATTTTTTTAATAATTAAATTTTAAAATTATTATTATTTTATAAAAGTGGGTGGATATACTTGCTACGTGTTTTAAAAGGGGTATCGTTAATTACCTCATTCATTCTTTTAATTGTTTTATTGGGTGGTGCACTCGTAACAAAGACTAATTCTGGACTCGGTTGTGGAAGATCATGGCCTCTTTGTAAAGGTCAAATCATTCCTGATCATCTAACTATTCAAACTGTCATTGAATTATCTCATCGTGCAGCATCAGGCCTTGCTGGGATATTTGTTTTATTATTAGCAGTGCTTGCTTGGATTGTCATTCCTCATAAAAGAGAAACAAAGTTTTTAGCAATCATTTCTTGTATTTTTCTAATTGCTCAAGCATTAATCGGGGCAGCCGCAGTTGTTTGGGGTCAAGTCCCAGCTGTAAAAGCAATTCATTTTGGTATTTCTCTAATTTGTTTTGCAGCTGTAGTCATGTTAACATTATTAATTTTTGAGCGTGATCGCAATTATCAAAAAAATTCTTTTTATGTCGGAAAAAGAATGAAACTTCATACTTATGGTTTATGGATTTATTCATACTTAGTAGTTTATACTGGCGCTCTTGTTCGCCACGAAAATGCTAGCTTAGCTTGTCCTAGCTGGCCACTATGCAGTAAAGCAAACAATGGATTTCCTACACAAGTTCATGAATGGATTCAAATGGGACATCGATTCGCTGCTTTTCTTTTATTCGTCTGGGTAATTATTGCATTTGTACATGCTTTTAAATACTATCGTAATGAACGTGGCATTTATTTTGGATGGTTTGTATCTTTAATTCTTGTTACTCTTCAAGTAATTTGTGGAGCGGTTATAGTTATTACAAACCTAAATATTTATGTTGCATTAACACATGCTATATTAATCTCATGCTTGTTTGCGATCTTTAGTTTCCAAAGTTTAGTTTGTACAAGAAGTAAAAACTCAAATTCTGAGTTACTTCAAAATAAAAATATCTCTTAAAAAAGGTATTTCTTCCACTTAATTGTAGAAGAAATACCTTTTTTTACATTAAAAATGAAAGCGAAGAAGAGGTGCCCTTTAACTGCAGCTTCTCTCACTTCGCTATACATTGTACTTTTTATCTTTGATCTAGTTCTATTAGTAGATCTCCTGTAGAAATACTTTCTCCTGATGTAATCAGAATATCTCTTATTTCACCTGTAAACGGAGATTGGACTGTTGTTTCCATTTTCATCGCTTCTGTAATTGCTAAAGTTTGACCTTTTTCAACTACATCGCCCTTTTTAACAAGTACATTTAAAACAGTACCAGGCATTGTTGCGTTAATATGGTTTGGATTACTAGTGTCCCCTTTTCTTTTTTGAACGACAGTAGATTTGACTGAGTAATCTTTAACCACTATTTCTCGAGGCTGACCATTTAATTCAAAGTATATCACTCTTGTTCCATCAGGCTGAGCTTGACCAATCGAAACAAGTTTAACAATCAGTGTTTTACCACGTTCAATATCTACTTTAATCTCTTCATCTAGTTTCATTCCATGGAAGAAAGAAGGTGTATCAAGTACAGATAAGTCCCCATAGCTTTCTACATTTTTTTGATAATCCATAAATACTTTAGGATATAGGCAATAAGCTAATATATCAAAATTAGTTACCTGGCGATTTAACGTCTTGAATAAATACTCCTCAACATCTTTAAAATCAATCGGTTTTAAAGTCTCCCCAGCTCTTTCAGTTAATGGCTGTCTACCTTTTAAGATGATGCGTTGTAAACTCTTTGGAAATCCTCCATGAGGTTGTCCCAATTTTCCTTCAAAAAATTCTATTACTGAATCAGGAAAATCGATATTTTCTCCTTTTTCATATACAGAATCTTCGTCTAAATTATTTTGAACCATAAATAATGCCATATCTCCAACTACTTTAGAAGATGGTGTTACTTTAACGACATCTCCAAATAGTTGATTTACCCTACCATACATATCCTTAACTTCTTCAAATCGTTCTCCTAAACCAACACCTTTAGCTTGTTGTTTTAAGTTAGAATACTGACCACCTGGCATTTCATGTTGATAAACCTCTGTGTGTGGTGAAACCATACCACTTTCAAAACTACTATAATACTTACGAACGCCTTCCCAGTAAGTTGATAACTGCTCTAAGCCGTTTATATTTAAGTTTGTCTCGTTATTTGAACCTTTTAGAGCATAATATAAACTATTTGCACTTGGCTGAGAAGTTAATCCAGACATACTTCCAATTGCGATGTCTACAACATCTACGCCAGCTTCTATTGCTTTTACATATGTGTATAAACCATTTCCACTCGTATCATGAGTATGTAAGTGGATTGGTAGATCTACAGTATCCTTCAATTCACTAATTAACGTATAAGCAGCCTGAGGCTTTAATAAACCAGCCATATCTTTAATAGCTAAAATATGTGCACCAGCCGATTCTAAATCCTTTGCAAGCTCTTTATAATACGCTAGATTATATTTTGTTCTAGTCGGGTCTAATATATCTCCTGTGTAACAAATCGACGCCTCAGCAAGCTTTCCACTCTCTCTTACAGCATCTATTGCGACTTCCATCCCTTTAATCCAATTTAGACTATCAAATATTCTAAATACATCGATTCCTGCTTGAGCCGATGCTTCAATAAACTTTTTAACAAGATTATCAGGGTAATTTTTATATCCAACTGCATTTGATCCACGTAAAAGCATTTGGAATAATACATTTGGAACTTGTTCTCTTAAATTTAATAATCTTTCCCATGGATCTTCATTTAAGAATCGATACGCTACATCAAAAGTCGCTCCACCCCACATTTCCATAGAAAATAAGTTAGGTAATAATTTTGACGTTTGTTCTGCTACTGTAATTAGGTCTTTTGAACGAATTCTCGTTGCAAGCAGTGATTGGTGAGCATCCCTAAAAGTTGTGTCTGTAAATAAAACATTCGGTTGATTTTTTAACCACTTCGAAAATTCATCAGCACCTAATTTATCTAGTAATTGTTTCGTTCCACTTTCAGCACTTTTAATATGATTTACATTAGGAATGATAATATCATCATAAGCTGGTTTTTCTTTAATCGAAATACCTGGAAATCCATTCACTGTTACATTGCCAATATAATTTAATAATTTTGTTCCACGGTCTCTTCTTTTTGCAAAAACAAATAATTCCGGAGATGAATCTACAAATGAAGTATTATACTCACCAGATAAGAAATCTGGGTGTGTCGTAACATTTTCTAAAAAAGGAATATTTGTTTTAATCCCACGGATACGGAATTCTTTTAAATTTCGATTTAACTTCGCAATTGCGCCTTCGAATGTCAATGCATGAGTCGTTACTTTTACTAATAATGAATCATAGTAAGGTGTAATAACAGCACCTTGGAAGCTGTTTCCCGTGTCTAACCTTACACCAAAACCTCCACCTGAACGATATGCCATAATTTTTCCTGTATCAGGCATAAAATTATTTAGTGGGTCCTCCGTTGTAACACGTGCTTGAACTGCAAAACCAATTTTTGGAATCTCATCTTGTAATGGAATTCCTACTTTATCACTATGTAAACTATTACCTTGTGCAATTAAGATCTGTGTTTGAACAATATCAATTCCTGTAATCATTTCAGTAATTGTATGTTCAACTTGTACACGAGGGTTAACCTCAATAAAATAAAAATCATTACCTGAAACTAAAAATTCAACTGTACCAGCGTTTACATATTCTACTTCTTTCATCAATTGAACAGCTGCATCACAAATTCTATTTCTTAAATCTTCACTAATCGAAGTACATGGTGCAACTTCAACTAATTTTTGATGTCTTCTTTGAATTGAACAATCGCGTTCAAACAAATGAATGATATTCCCTTGGTTATCTCCTAATATTTGAACTTCAATATGCTTTGGATTTTCAATATACTTCTCAACATAAACTTCATCATTACCAAAAGCAGCTTTTGCTTCAGACTTAGCACGCTCGTATGCATCTTTTAATCCTGCATTCGTACGGACAATCCTCATTCCACGACCGCCGCCACCTAGAGCAGCTTTAATAATAATCGGGAATCCATAAGTTTCACCAAATTCCTTTACATCATCCAATGAGTTTACTGGTCCATTGCTGCCTGGAATGATTGGCAAATTAGCTTGAAGAGCTTGCTGCTTCGCTTTAATTTTATCTCCAAAAATATCTAAGTGTCTTGAATATGGCCCGATAAAAATAATGCCCTCTTCTTCACATCTCTGAGCAAATTTAATATTTTCTGATAAGAATCCATATCCTGGATGGATTGCATCTACATTGTTTTTCTTTGCAATTTCAATAATACCTTCAATATCTAGATAAGCATCAATTGGCTTTTTACCTTTTCCAACTATGTATGCTTCGTCAGCTTTATAACGGTGATATGACCCTTCATCTTCTTTAGAATAAATACCAACTGTTCTAATTCCTAACTCAGTGCAAGCTCGAAATACTCGAATTGCAATTTCACCTCGGTTAGCAACAAGAACTTTTTTAATCTGTTTCGTGTAAGTCATTTGTGTAAGCCTCCTGTATTTATGAAAGATAATTATCAATAAATTAAGAATAAACTTTTTCAAAATGCATTTTTGAAGATTTTATAAAGTTTCTTTATGAATCTTATTTCGTATTGAAATATTCATTAAAATACCAACCATAGAAAGCATAACGATTAACGAAGTTCCTCCATAACTAACAAAAGGCAACGGAACACCCGTAAGTGGAATTAACGAAGTAACTCCTCCAATATTTACAAATGATTGAATGACGATGATTGCACTAATCCCTGTAGCTAATAATGAATCAAAAGAATCCTTTGATTGATGAGCTATTAACAATCCACGCCAAACAATTATGAATATACATAAAATAACTACAATTACTCCTATTAAACCTGTTTCTTCACCGATTATAGCTAGAATAAAGTCTGTATGAGGCTCAGGTAAGTAACCTAGTTTTTGAATACTTTTTCCTAATCCAACTCCTGTAAGCCCACCATTTGCAAATGCGATTAGTGAATTTACGATTTGAAACCCGATTCCTTGTGCATAGTCAAAAGGATTTCGGAAAGCTAAAAATCGATTAACTTGTACATCTGTTAATCCGATCCCTAAACTGATACAAATACTAATTAATGGATATAGTAATCCAATCCCACCAACGAATAGGAGAATTAATCTCTTTACAATAAAACCACTACAAAACGAAACTACAGCACAAGTACCGATTATTAATAAAGCTGTGCCTGTATCCGGTTGTAATCTCAATAGGATGATATAAATAGCTACTATGGTCCATGGAGCAAATAGCATTTTCCAGTTCTTCGTAATTCGCTTTTGTCTTTTGGAGTACCAACCTGCTAAAAGAACAATTGATCCTAATTTGATTAACTCGGCTGGTTGAATTCCAAATACCCAGCTTTTTGCATTATTTCTAACTTCACCAAAGAGTAGAACTGCAATAAGTAATCCTAAACTTACAGCCACATTTAATATCATAGCAATTCTTTTTCTAAAGAAAGTTGCAGGTAAAAACATTAAAAATACAAATGCAAACATCCCTACTTCAAAGGCAACTAATTGCTTATGAAAGAAATAGTCACTTGGCCAATGTTCACTTTGATAACGAATAGATGGTAATGGTGAGCTTGCACTATACACCATAATTAATCCAAATAAACATAACACTAATAATGGAACAAAAATCATATAATCAATATTTTTCAAATATTTTTTTAACATTACTTAATCATCCCTGCTTTGATTAATTATACTTTATGTATTCAACTATTTTGCTAAATTCCCTTTTTAAATAAAAATATTGTAACATAGATTAATAGATTTATTACTTATAACAATTAAAAAAATTCACAAAAAAAAGCTCAAACATTTAATGTTTGAACTTTTGTTGCTAATAATTATTTATTCTTTTGATCTGTAAACGCTTCATGTAGAGCAGATAGTTGACGCTCAAGTTCAGAAAGAAGTTCTCTACCTTGTTCTGCTTCAATTAAACCTAAACGAGAAGCAAAATCAATCTCCCTTGATAATCCAAACATTTGAGTATCTAAAACCTCTTCATATAGAGGGCATTGTGGCATCGTTAAATGATCAAGTTGCACATTTATTAATTTTAATATTTTTTCAGCATCTTTTTTTAATAATTCAAATGCTTTATCTTTGTAATCTGTTACAGCATCAGACCTCAATTTTCTCCCTCCGCTTCCGTACAAGCTATCTATTTAATATTATAGTTCTTTTTAGGAAAAATCAACTTAAATCAAAAGTTTTGCAAATAGCATTTTAGAAAATTATATTTTTGCAACAGTTTATTTATTAGAATTTTCTTATGTTAAGGATGTAGATTTTTTATTGCATTCTAATTTCTACAAAAAAAAACGCTTTTTTAATCACTAAAAAAAGCTGAAAACACAATAATACTTAAATGAAAATAAAGCGCTATCTTTGTTCAATTGTTTGTCTTTTTACTTAAAATAGTCGTACACTATAGGTAGACTTAGTACATAGAAGGAGTTTTATTATATGAGTGATGTTTTTCAATTAACTGGTAACGTTGAGTTTCCGTTAACGATTGATCCAAGTGTTTGGATTTTTGATGAAAGAAAGGTTAAGTTAGATAGTTTATTAGCTGGTGATTTGAAAAAGGTTGATGAGCTTGAGCAATATACGAAAAGTGTTTCAAAACATTGGGATCGTGAAATTGTTGAAGGTGCGAAGGTTGATAATAGCCCTTTATACGCTACTCAAAAAAAAGAATGGCTTAAAGAATCATATGCTATGCCATTTTCTTATTTTATAGATAATAGTAATCCGAAAAATCGTGATTCAGAAGTTACGATCGAAACAGAAGGTGAATTAATAAAATTACCTTTTGAAACTGTATATGAAAGTTATTTAGCTTTTTCATACAATGGCAAGAGAATCCTTGAAGATGGGCCAGTACATTTATATTTTGCTGATGCCACAAATAAAGAAACACCAATTACTTCAATCAAGAAAATTATTTTATAGTTAAAAACAAAAACAACATCTTACTGATCGATTTTGGTAAGATGTTGCTTTTGTAAGCATTTAATTATTACAATATATCCGCTGCAAGTTGGGCAATTGATGAACGTTCGCCTTTTATTAGTTTTACATGTCCACTTATTTTTTGATCTTTAAATTTTTCAACTACATAAGTTAATCCATTGTTGTATTCATCTAAATATGGATGATCAATTTGTTCTGGATCCCCCATTAATACAATTTTACTCTTATCACCAACGCGAGTTAAAATTGTTTTTACTTCATGCCTAGTTAGATTTTGTGCCTCATCTATAATAATAAATTGCTCTGGGATACTTCTACCTCTTATATAAGTTAAAGCTTCTACTTCAATTGAGCCCATTCCGGCTAATATCGCATCAAGTTCACCAGGTTTTTTCGTATTGAATAAGTATTCTAGATTATCATAAATCGGTTGCATCCATGGACGAAGTTTTTCATCCTTTTCACCTGGTAAATAACCAAGATCCTTTCCAACTGGAACAATCGGTCTAGCAACTAATAACTTTTTATAGCTTTGCAGGTCCTCACTTTGCATTAAACCTGCTGCTAAAGCTAATAAAGTTTTTCCGGTTCCTGCTTTTCCAATCAATGTGACTAATGGTATATCGTCTCGAAGTAGTAATTCTAAGGCCATGGACTGTTGTGCATTTCTTGGCCTTATGCCCCAAATATGTTCATTTGAGAAAACAAATTTCTTAATTTTTGTACCCGTTTTATCTACAACTCCAAGAGCTGAGCTCTTACCACCGAGAGCATCCTTTAACACGATGAATTGATTAGGATAAAATGGATGGTTCGCTATATCTGAAACAGGAAGTTCAGTTTTCTCGTAAAACTTGTTTAATAAATCTGTATTTATGTAATACTCTAAATAACCGGTATAAATATGATCGACTTCCACTACTCGATCACTTAAATAATCTTCAGCTAATAAATTTAATGCATCCGCTTTTACACGAACTAATGTATCTTTACTAACTAAAATCACTGTTTTTCCGCTTTCTTTTGCTTCTTCTTCAAGTGATAAGTTTTTTGCAACAGCTAAAATGCGATTATCGTTCGTTTTTTCAACAAAGATCTCTTGCAATTGTTGAAATGAGCGATGATTTAATTCAATTCTAAATGAACCACCGTTTTCAAGAGGAATACTTTCATGTAATTTCCCTAGTTCTCGAAAGCTATCAATAAGTTTGGATACATACCTAGCATTACGACCAACTTCATCCATATATCTCTTCTTTGAGTCTACTTCCTCTAATACAACAGCTGGTACAACTACTTCATTATCTTCAAATGAAAAGATTGCTAGTGGGTCTTGCAGTAGTACATTGGTGTCGAGAACATATATTTTACTCAATCCTTAACCTCCTGACTAAAAATAACTCAGATTAGAATAATTAGTTTTATTTCTAAATTGATTGGTCTTACATTTGGTTACTAGTCGAAGAATGGACGAACCGTTAATATATTATATGAAATTCTCTCTACTTTAGAATATTTTTTAATGTTTAAAGCTCAGTTGGATCTAAGACCACTTAAAACTGCTACATCTAATTTTTTTGCAGCCCTCTCATCATAAGTTTTTGCATACTCCGGTTCGACTGTTATTTTAGACCCATAAAACAATATATTTTTTACTTCATTAACTTCTACTTCTATACACGCTAATTTTAATGGAATCCCAGACATTTGCTTCGTTAAAATTTTTGCATTTCCTGAGATACTATAAACAGTTTCATTTGAGAATAAGCTTAATGATACCCCTTCAACCTCTTCAATATTTGATATAATTGCTGATCTTTGATCTACTGCAAATCGAATCGTTTTATCATCTAAAGCAGCAAGCCAAGAAATTGCATTCGTAACTGGTGCATTCTTTTCGGAGTTAAAAGTACTTAAAAAAACAATCTTTTCTTTATTACAATCTTCTAATAAGCTTGGTGATAATGTTTTCTCAATACTGTTTGCCATCACTATTTCATCTCCTTCAAATAAAGAGTATACTAATATAATTCAAAGTTTATTGAAAACTTCCTGCTAAAACCACTGTTTTCTAAAAATATATTCTAAAACCTGTTATAATTATGTTAACTTAAGTTCCATATATAAGGAGAGAAATTTCACATGAGAGTTAAATGCATGATTTGTGATAAAAGCGAATCTATTAGCGATGAATCACCTATTGCAAAAAAATTAAGAAATCGTCCTATCCATACATATACATGCTCTGAATGTTATGATCGAATTAAAATAAAAACAGAACAAAGAATTGCAACAGGAAATTTCCGTTTCTTAAAACCGGTAAAGGACAATGACGAGTGGTAAATTATGAAAAAAGAAGCCAATTGGGCTTCTTTTTTTACGCTGTTGAAAAACTATCTTTTCAATGAATTACCAAATTTTCGAAAAAGGAGTTTAGTTTTGTTGATTTCCACTAAAGGATGCTCGCTTTCCATGGGGCGAGATTCTTTAGCCTTCCCGCTTATCCGATAGGAGTCGAGCATCCCTTCGTTCCAATCAACTTTTAATCCAAAAAAGTTTACGATAAAAAGCTAATTAAAATTCCTTTACTTAGTGTAAGTAACAATTTATTAATCAGTTTGTATGTCAATTAAGATCGAAACACCTTTTATACTAATGACTTGAAATTTATTTATCTAATTTGTTCTTAATATTATTAGCTTCGGAAAAAACAAATACTATAGTTTGAAGGTATATTTAATTTGTTGAACACATTAACATTTAAAGTCTTTAATAAATCATAAAAAATGAATTTTAACATCAATAATGTTCCATTAAATATTGTTTTCCCTATAGATCATTTCCTTCAACATTCTGAAAAAAGAAGCCTTTTGGGCTTCTTTTTTCGGAGAAATACGATCAAGTCCTAGATATTATTTTCATGTATAAATCCACCAAACGTTCAAACAATGAAAAAAACCTAGATTTATTTCTAGGTTTTTAATACTTCTCTGGATTCACTTTTACTTGATCTAAAAAGCAATCAATCATTTCAATTGGAAAGCGCGTAGTACGCTCTTTTTCTGATTGTGTAAATGTGATTAAATAAAAATCTTCCATTTTTTCTATTTTTACGTTAGATACTTGATGATCCTCTTTTAAAATCGAATCAAACATCTCATACGTCTCTTTAGCAGCTTCATCCGAAGGTCTACCTTCATATATAACTTTAATCGTTAACCAATTATATAAAGCGTCCTGAACAGATTTCATCTAAATACCAACTTTCTAAAAAGTGTTAGATTATGTAGTAGCATTATTCTTTTTTGATTGATGTAAACGAATCTTATATACACCTAACACGAAAACACTTGCAAGTAATGCTTCCACGATTGGTATCCTTAAAGCTAGGAAAGTAAGGAAACTACAACCGATCATAAGTAAAACATAAATGATTAAACTTTTAAGGATGCTCAATTTTTTTGCGAAGCCTAAATGATATACCACAATACATAATACAACAATTAAACCATATAATATCCACATTGAAAGATGAATATCATGAGTTATATTTATTAACTGTGTTATGACAAATTCAAATCCCTTTGGAGCTTTTTCCAAATCCATATCCCCCTATTAAATAATAAAACTGAATACTTCTATTCGTTTTTAGACCGTCTTAAAATTCAACTTTTTGTACTTTGGTCTACAAAAATAAAACCGACTATCATCTAGTCGGTTTTATTATATCATAATTATTTTAAAATTTAATTACTCTTGTTCAGCGAATTTTTTCTTTTTCGCTGCACGCTCACGCTCACTTTTATCAAGAAGCTTTTTACGTAAACGAATTGATGTTGGTGTAACTTCACAGTACTCATCATCATTTAAGTATTCTAAAGATTCTTCAAGCGTCATAATACGTGGTTTTTTCATTGTTGTTGTTTGGTCTTTATTTGCTGAACGAATATTAGTAGCATGTTTTACTTTAACAACGTTTACTGATAAATCATTATCACGGTTATGCTCACCAACAATCATACCATCGTAAACATCTGTTCCTGGCTCAAGGAAAATTATACCACGGTCTTCTAGACCCATAATTCCGTATGTTGAAGCTTTACCAGTTTCCATTGATACTAATACACCTTGACGACGTCCACCAACTTGACCTTGAATAGCTGGTTGGTAGCTATCAAATGAATGGTTAATGATTCCATAACCACGAGTTAAAGTTAAGAACTCTGTAGTATAACCAATTAATCCACGAGCTGGTACCATAAATGTTAAACGAACTTGGCCGTTACCATTATTCACCATATCTCTCATTTCACCTTTACGAGCACCCATTGATTCCATGATTGAACCAGTATATTCTTCAGGAACGTCAATTTGCACATGCTCAACTGGCTCACATCTTACACCGTCAATCACACGAATGATAACTTCTGGTTTTGAAACTTGAAGCTCGTATCCTTCACGACGCATGTTTTCAATTAGGATTGATAAGTGAAGCTCTCCACGACCACTAACGATCCATACATCAGGAGAATCTGTATTTTCTACACGTAAACTTACGTCTGTTTGAAGTTCTTGTAATAATCTTTCTTCAATTTTACGAGAAGTTACAAATTTACCTTCACGACCAGCAAAAGGTGAATTATTAACTAAGAATGTCATTTGAAGAGTTGGCTCATCAATACGTAAGATTGGAAGTGCTTCTTGGTGTTCAGCTGGACATACTGTTTCACCAACGTTGATATCTTCCATACCAGATACTGCTACTAAGTCACCAGCTTTTGCTTCTTCGATTTCAATACGTTTTAATCCAATGAATCCAAACATTTTTGTAATACGGAATTGTTTAACTGATCCATCAAGTTTCATTAAAGCAACTGATTGACCAACTTGCATTGTTCCACGGAAAATACGTCCGATACCGATACGTCCAACATAGTCATTGTAGTCTAATAATGTTACTTGGAATTGTAAAGGCTCTTCACTATTATCGATTGGAGATGGAATGTGCTCAATAATTGTATCGAATAGAGCATTCATATTTGGTTCTTGTTTAGAAGGATCAGATTCTAAACTAGAAGTTCCGTTGATAGCTGATGCGAATACAACTGGGAATTCTAATTGATCTTCATCTGCACCTAATTCGATAAATAAATCGATTACTTCGTCAACTACTTCATCAGGACGTGCGAAGTCACGGTCAATTTTATTTACAACTACGATTGGTGTTAAATGTTGTTCTAAAGCTTTTTTCAATACGAAACGAGTTTGTGGCATACAACCTTCATATGCATCTACAACTAAAAGAACACCATCAACCATTTTCATGATACGTTCTACTTCTCCACCAAAATCGGCGTGTCCAGGAGTATCCATGATGTTAATACGTTTACCTTCGTATTGGATCGCAGTATTTTTAGCTAAAATTGTAATTCCACGTTCACGTTCTATATCATTAGAGTCCATTGCACGTTCATTAACGTTTTCGTTTGAACGGAATGTACCTGATTGTTTTAATAACTCATCAACTAACGTTGTTTTACCATGGTCAACGTGCGCAATAATTGCTATATTGCGTAAATCTTCTCTTTTTTTCAAAATATATTCACTCCTAAAATGTCTACACATCTATTTTCATTATTAACTAAAACATTATAGCACATGCACACGGAAATATATCAAGAAAATGTTTAATCAAAAATATAAATTATTAATAAATATTTAGTAAAGTTTTACTTTTTTCAAATTTACATCCGATTCGACAAAGAGTAAAATAAGAATTATGAACAGGAGGATTCACCATGTCTAGCATAAAATTTAGACTTTTCTGCGTTGCAACTTTATCCGTAATCTTCTTAATTCTAGTTGGTATAATGCTAGCAGAACTAAGTACTATTGGCGCTGTTATTTCACTAATTATTTCAATATCATTAGTAGGTTATGGTTTTTCATTACGTGCTAAATTAAAAAGAGAAGGCAAGTTATAGTCTTCTCTTTTTTTTGAACACTGTCTACACAATAAAAAGAAGGCAAGTATAAACCAAACTTACCTTCTTTTTATTATTTTTGTAGAAATTCGATATAATCAGTGAGTAATTCGTTATGAATCGAAGCGTTACTTACTAGCACTGAGCTTTTATTAAGAATTGAAAGGCTTTCATTTTTGAGCGTAGTACATATTCCGCCTAGTTCTTCAACAATAATTTTACCCGCGGCAAAATCCCAAGGTGATAATCTTGGGGTGATATATGCATCAACCCTTCCCATTGCAACATAGACCATTTCCATCGCTGCCGAACCGTATGACCTACTTCCTCTAACTTTTCGAACAAGATTACTTAATTTTTCATGGTTTAAATAACGATTTTTAGTTAACCAAATAGCATTTACAGCTATAATAGCCTCTTCTATTACTACATTTTTCAAAGGTGTTAATTCGAGATCATTTAAATAAGCTCCTTCACCTTTTTTAGCAAAATATAGTTCATTATGTATTACATCCATTATAAAACCCATTTTACCGATTCCATTTTCATAAATACCTAAAGAAATCATAAAATTACGTTTTTGGTGAACAAAATTCATCGTTCCATCGATTGGATCAAGAATCCAAACAACCCCAGTTACTTGATCCAAATCATCGCCTTTACCTTCTTCACCTAGTAAGTAATGATTTGGAAATTTCTTTTTTATTTTTTCGTAAAAGAATTTTTCAATTTCTTCATCTTTATTTGTTACTAAGTCATTTTCGTTTGATTTAGTATTGATTGTTATGGAGTCGTATAAAGAGCTTTTAATATTTTCAGCTGCCTCTTGAAGCAATTTCCTCGCGAATTGTTCAATTTCTTTCCAGTCTACATTCATAATTAAACACTCCAAACTCTACGTGCTAAAACTTATATTTAATGGTCCTGTTTATCAGTTTACCAATTTTAACCTAAAAAAACCTAATGAAATGATTTTTATGTAAGATGAGGAACTATTTTGGAGGGTGGGCATACGATAGACCATTGGGCAATTAGCGGAAGATTTAGCGCACAGAAAAACGAACCTATTTAAAGGTTCGGTAAATAAACTCGCTAAGCTTCTAGACGAATTAATTCTAATCTTAATAATTCTAATTTCTTCTTAGATTCAATCATTGCTTCATTATCATTGACTGTCATAGCATCGAATAGTGTAGCTAGTTCGTAATCTAATTCTAATCTAAGTACAGGAATTCTCTTTTCTGCATCAGTTCTTTTTAACGCATTAATCACTTGTCTCATCATTATCCCTCCATAGAATATAAGTTGGCAAAACAAACTGTAAAAGTTAATTAACAAAATTTTCTGATTTTTATCTTGCTACTAATATATGTTATTTAAGCTTATAATGTAACTGTTTTATGAAGAAACATATTACCCATTTGTTTTGGACAAACATGGTATACTAATTAGATAATGTAATTAGGGGGTTCAAAAATGACTCAAACTTTTTTTAAAGAAAGTGATTTTGAAATATTTACAACTGACTCAACATTAGAAACTAGAATGAGTGCTATACAAAATGAAATTCAACCAAAATTTAAAGAAATTGAAGAAGAAATATTACCTTTTTTAAATGTGCAAACTGATCAAAACTTTTTTGGCCATATTGCTAAGCATGCTCGACGTACTGTGAATGCTCCAAAAGATACTTGGATTGCTTTTGCAACAAATAATCGTGGATACAAGATGCTTCCTCATTTCCAATTTGGACTGTGGGGTACTCACTTGTTTGTTTACTTTGGAATTATTTATGAAAGTCCAAATAAGCAATCGATTGCCATAAATTTTGAAAAGAATAAAAATAAACTTTACAAAATGATTCCAAAAGATTTTGTTGTATCTTACGATCATATGAAGCCTGATGTGATACAAAAAAGTAAAATGAATAAAGATGAATTCAATAAAGGTATTCAAAGATTTCATGATGTAAAAAAAGCAGAATACCTATGTGGAATTACAATTGCAAAAGATGAAGCAATTACACTTACAAAGGAAGAACTAATCCATCGTATTATAGAAACATATAATACTTTAACTCCTTTATACAAGATAAGTATAAACTGAATTAATATAAGTGTTGTTTAATTATACATATGTCAAAAACAAAAGTCTATGCCCATTCTTTACACATTTTTCGACAGGACGAAATATGAAATTGATTTACTTAAACAATACCTATATAAGAAAAGCCCATTGAAGGTAGCTAATGATCCTTTAATGGGCTTCTATTTTTTACTTAATAATTTTTCTTATTATTTAATTTTTAACGATTAACTTATTTAATACTACATTTTAATTTTATCACCAGGAGCACCATTTTTAGCTTTTTGCATGACTCTGTATGCAGAATAGCCAGATATCTCCTCTAACTCATTACATAATTTTTTTTCCTCTGCAATACTAGGTACAATTGATTTAAACTTTTTGTATGTAGCCATTAACACTTCACGATCTATTCCCTTTTCATATGCTTTTTCTACTGATGTGTAGAACTGTATTATCTCGATTGTCTCATCTGTTGTCCAATCATATGAAATTGGGTATTGGTAATCCATTTACTTCACTCCTACTATTTTCTAATTAATTCCATTTTAACACATTTTTTAAATTCCATTCTTATTTTAAAAATTGATATAATTTCATTCAGATGAATAAAATTTCATAAATTTATAATATTTTTCTATACAGAAAATTCATAGAATGATATAATCTTTTTGTTTTTCAAATGAAGGTAAGACAGTTTATAACTTAATGAGAGTAAACAGTTAAATTGTTTACAAACATATCACTTCCGAAAAACACTATTATTCATTAAATGGGGTGTATGTTAAATGAAACAAATTGAAACGCCGTTATTTTCTTCTTTATTAGAACATGCAAAGAAGAACCCTATTCAATTCCATATTCCAGGACATAAAAAAGGAAATGGAATGGATCCAACATTTAGAGAGTTTATTGGTGATAATGCATTATCGATTGATTTAATCAACATTGCTCCTTTAGATGATCTACATCATCCAAAAGGTAAAATAAAACAAGCACAAGATCTTGCAGCAAAAGCTTTTGATGCAGACCACACATTCTTTTCAGTTCAAGGCACAAGTGGAGCGATCATGACAATGGTAATGAGCGTTTGTGGACCTGGCGATAAAATTATCGTTCCAAGAAATGTTCACAAATCTGTTTTATCTGCAATCATTTTCTCAGGCGCTACACCAATTTTTGTTCATCCGGAAATTGATAGTGAATTGGGTATTTCACACGGTATTACAACAAATGCAGTGAAAGAGGCCATTTTAAATAATCCTGATGCAAAAGCAGTATTAGTCATTAATCCTACATACTTTGGATTTGTAGCAGATTTAAAAAACATTGTTGAATTAGCACATTCACATGGCTTAGCCGTATTAGTTGACGAAGCGCATGGTGTACATATTCATTTCCATAACGAATTACCGATCTCTGCGATGCAAGCAGGGGCTGACATGGCCGCTACGAGCGTACATAAGCTTGGTGGCTCTATGACTCAAAGTTCCATTTTAAATGTAAGAGAAGGCATTGTGAATGTCCACAGAGTACAATCTGTACTAAGTATGCTAACAACTACTTCAACATCTTATTTATTGCTTGCTTCACTAGATGTTGCAAGAAAGAGATTAGCAACTGTTGGTGAAGAATTACTTACGAATACTATTAGACTAGCCAATAACGCACGAAATAAAATTAATTCAATCAATGGTTTATATTGCCCTGGTTATGATTTAGTTGGTAAAGAGGCTACATTCAACTTTGATCCTACCAAAATATTAATCAGCGTAAAAAAACTGGGTATAACGGGCCATGATGTTGAAGTTTGGTTAAGAGAGCGATTTAATATTGAAGTTGAAATGTCTGATTTATATAATGTTCTTTGCATTTTAACACCAGGCGATAGTGAAGAAGACATTCAGCAGTTAATTCATGCACTTGAAGTATTAGTAACTGAATTTGACATCTCGGAGCACAATACAAATTTAAACGTTGAGATCCCAACGATTCCAAATTTAGCAGTCTCTCCTAGGGATGCATTTTACTCCGAAACAGAATCTGTTCCACTTGAGGATTCTGTCGGTAGAATTATTGCTGAATTTGTAATGGTTTATCCACCTGGAATTCCAATCTTTTTACCTGGTGAAGAAATTACACTTGAAAATCTAGTTTATATTAAAAAGAATATTGAAGCAGGACTACCTGTTCAAGGACCAGAAGATGAAGAATTATTAACATTAAAAGTATTAAAATAACGAAAGCTTTCATGAAGAAACTAGGAAAAGAATCCTAGTTTTTTTGTATTCAAAATCACATCTAAATTATATAGGCATATGATAGGTAAGGTAATTATATTGATTTCGCACGAAAAAATTGTTTTTATGTAAGGATGTGGACTCTTTGATAGTCGTGAATAATAAAATTGTTCATGCTTCATTAAAAAATAGCGAAGATTCGAATAATAAACTTTATCAAGAAATATTGTCTAGTTTAAAAAACAGTAAAAAGTCTCATATTTATAAATCAGACCGTGAATTATCTTTTGATTTGACAATTAGAACTTATGTACTTCAGGCTTCTAAAGATTTATTAACAAGTGGCATACAATTTAGGGTTTTTAGAAGAGCATATTGTAATCCTATGTTTTGGATTCGCACACCAATGGGTGGATTTAGACTTAGGCCAGGCATAAGAACTTCTATGGGTATTTATGATATTTTTCGCAACGGACAATTCTACGCAACAGAATGTGCAACTGCAATCATAATGGTATTTTATAAAGCCCTGCTAGATCTTTTCGGCTATGAAATTTTTGATCAACTATTCGATAATGGCATATACTTATACACTTGGAATTACGACCCAAAATTAGCTATTTTAACGTCTGAAGTTGATCGTCCAGCTCCTGGTGACGTTGTTTATATAAAAAATCCTGAAGTTGACCCAATGACTCCAGAATGGCAAGGAGAAAACACTGTTTCCATGGGAAGTAATTATTATTATGGTCATGGTATCGGAATACGTTCATTACCAGAGATTATTTACCATTTAAATATGCATAGATATCCTTTTGCGATGGTTTCTGCCTTTTTAACAAATTTAAATACTAGAATTGATTCGAACGAAATGGCTCAATATTTAAAAGATAATTCAAAATTAATACCAGTTATAACGAGTGAAGCTTCATCCGACGTTATAACTGCAAGAATTGGAGATCAAACTCAAATTGCATAAAAAGAAAAGTGGGTGATTCTTAATGGGGTCTCCCTTTTTTTGTGCGTGAATTAAAAATATTTTTTCCCTTAAAGAAAACATAAAAAACCACAAGGAAAAACGATCCCCTTGTGGAAATTTTCATTTATAGATGTCTATAGTTACTCTATTAGACCTTATGTTTTAATTAATTATAATTAGCAAACTTCATTATCAGTTGGTTCACAATCTTCACAGTTTTTAACGTAAAGAGTTGTTACTTTTTCATCCTCAAAATGACCTACTGTTTTTTCACAACATTTACATACGAACGTTCCCATCTTTGTAACCCCTTTCATAATGTTGTATGAATTAACTAACTTCATTATAATGTGTTATACTTATTTA
The DNA here is from genome assembly GCF_002575105.1 of Bacillus sp. AFS053548. Classification (NCBI taxonomy): domain Bacteria; kingdom Bacillati; phylum Bacillota; class Bacilli; order Caryophanales; family Bacillaceae; genus Bacillus; species Bacillus sp. AFS053548. Next base: position 336,557 of record NZ_NUHI01000026.1, read on the forward strand.
CGCAAGTGGTAAATAAGTATAACTTAAATTTTCTAATACTAGATTATTCAAGGGGTTTTATAAGGTGAATGCGATTCAATTAGTATAACACATTTTTTATTCATAGCTCTCTTCTATACTTGGTGACGGTAGCCAGTCAGCTAAATATTCTGCGAGTTCCATTGCCTCTTCCTCACTTTTTAGTTTACATAAAAATTTCAACTGACTTGGAAATGAAACATCCTGTCGATCTAATACAATGCATTGTCTAGATTGCATGCAGATGACGAGTGGCTTTCCAAAGAACATGTTCGTATATACAATACCAATATCATATCTTGTATCGTTCGTAACGAAGCCAACAAATCGGACTCTTACATTTTCGTGATCATCATATAATTTCTCAAACATTGTTTCCACTCCTCCGTTTTAGTATTGTAAGTTAATACATATGAAGAAAAAACTAAATTCATACCGAATACTTGTCTAAAAATTTGAAATAATGTTATGATAAAAAAGATTAAAAGTGATGTTTTTCATAAAAACATCTTAGGGGGAAAATTTAAAAATGGTTCAACAAGCTACCATTCAATTAGTGGATAAATCAAAATACCAAGAAGCAAATTTAGATTTAATAAATAATTTAATAAATGAATACATACAATCTTCAACTAAGATCGGTCAACAAGTTGACTGGAATTATGAAAGGGTTTCCTTTCCTTACTCTATTTCAAATAAAAAATTAGATGACCAAGATGCACTTTATTTACAGAGCGATGATTCTCGTTATAAACATTTTGTTGTTTCAATTCAAGATGATAAAAATATCGTGATTACTCTGTTACCAAACTCAACTTATGGTGATAAAGGAAAAGCAAATGAGCTATGTAGATATTTAGCTCAAAAAATTGAAGCAAAGCTTGAATTATTTAACAATCGAATCATGTATTTTTACAAACGATAATTTTAAAATAAATTTACGATCGCCTGACAAAAGAAAAATATCGAAGCATAAAAGCAAGTAATAATAATACTTGCTTTTCTTGTGTTTCCAACGTATTTTGCAATTAAATAAAGCTGGTAAAAGAATACTAAAAACAATATGACTTTAGAATATAATTGATCCCTTTTCGACAAGTATAAAACAAATGAAAATCCTACCCAAAATAGTTGATGAATCGTTAATACTATTAATTGTTTTCGCATCAATACTCCCACCAATCAATCATCAAATACTAGAAAGTTTGTTTTTTAAACGTTATGCGAGACATGCCTTAATCATGCAAAAAAACCTCCTAACAAATAGGAGGTTAAGACAGTCGTTTTTTTCGTTATTTTGCCATCGTATTGCGCTTAATGTGTCTAAGTTCAACAAACTACTTTAAGCTTTAAATTAAGCGTTTTAAATGAATATGAACAGTAAAAAACCTCCTATAAATTATAGGAGGTTTTTTAGAGATTATTTTAAAATGTGGATTGGATGACCCATCGCTAATTCTGCAGCTTCCATTGAGATTTCACCTAATGTTGGGTGAGCGTGAATTGTTTGAGCAATATCCTCAACGCTCATGCAAGCTTCAATTGCAAGACCAAGCTCAGAAATGATATCTGATGCATTTACACCTGCAACTTGAGCACCAACTAGTACTCCATCTTCTTTACGAGAAACTAATTGTACGAATCCATCAGTTGAATTTAGAGATAATGCGCGACCATTTCCACCGAATGGGAATTTTGCTACACTAACAGCTAATCCTTCTTCATCTGCTTGTTTTTTAGTATAACCAACAGTTGCTAATTCTGGATCAGTGAATACTACTGCAGGGATTGCTAAGTATTCGATTTGACTTGACATACCACTGATTGCCTCAGCAGCAACTTTACCTTCATAAGATGCTTTGTGTGCTAATGGAGGACCAGCAATTACATCACCAATTGCGTAAATATTATTTATTGTTGTACGAGCTTGTTTATCAGTAGTAATAACACCACGTTCGTTAATTTCAACACCAACATTTTCTAAGCCCATGTCACGAGAGTTCGGGAAACGTCCAACTGTTACTAATACGTAATCAGCTTCGATTTCTTTCATTTCGCCATTTGTTTCGAATTTAACTTTAACGCCATCTGCAGTTTCTTCAACGCCTTTACCGAAAGCTTTTGTTTCGATATCAACATTACCTTTTTTCTTTAATCCACGTTTAACAATTGAACTCATAGATTTTTCAAAACCATTTAAGATCTCGTCACCAGCTTCAAGAATTGTTACGTGTGTACCAAAGTTAGCATAAGCAGTACCTAATTCCATACCAATATAGCCGCCACCAATAACAACTAATTTTTTTGGAATTTCAGGTAAGTTTAATGCACCTGTTGAATCGATTACACGGTTGCTCCATTTGAAACCAGGGATTTCGATTGGAGTTGAACCTGTTGCGATGATTGCATTGTTAAAAGTATAAGTTTGAGCTGATTCTTCAGTAATTACACGAAGAGTGTTAGCATCATTAAAGTATGCTTCACCTTTAATAACTTCAACTTTGTTTCCTTTTAATAAACCAGCTACACCGCCAGTTAATTTATTAACTACACTGCTTTTCCAAGCTTGAACTTTTGTAAAATCAACTTTTACATTTTCTGCTGTAATACCGATGTCTTCAGAATGCTTAGCTGTTTCATAACGGTGACCAGCAGTAATTAATGCCTTAGAAGGAATACAACCTACGTTTAAACATACCCCACCAAGATTACCTTTTTCAATAACAGCAACTTTTTGTCCAAGTTGTGCTGCACGAATTGCTGCAACATAGCCACCAGGACCGGCACCGATAACGACCGTATCTAGTTCAATTGCAAAATCTCCTACTACCATTTATCTTACGCCTCCATTAATAATAATTCTGGATCATTTAATAATCGTTTAATATGGTTTAATGCGTTTTGAGCAGTTGCACCATCGATAATACGGTGGTCAAAGCTTAATGATAACGCTAATACTGGAGCAACAACGATTTCTCCATTTAATACTACAGGTTTTTCAGCAATACGACCAATACCTAAGATCGCTACTTCAGGGTGGTTAATTACTGGAGTAAACCATTGTCCACCAGCTGAACCGATATTTGTGATTGTGCATGTAGCACCTTTCATTTCTGCAGGAGCTAATTTACCATCACGAGCTTTAGTAGCTAATTCATTAATTTCAGCAGAAATTGAGAAGATAGCTTTACGATCAGCATCTTTAACAACTGGTACTAATAAACCTTTATCAGTATCTGCAGCAATACCAATGTTATAGTAATGTTTGTGTACGATTTCGCTAGTAGCATCATCGATTGATGTATTTAAGGCTGGGAATTTACGTAATGCAGAAGTTAAAGCTTTAACAACATAAGGTAAGAATGTTAATTTGATACCTTGCGCAGCTGCAACTTCTTTATATTTTTTACGGCTAGCAACTAGTTTCGTTACATCTATCTCATCCATTAATGTTACGTGAGGAGCAGTATGTTTAGAGTTAACCATTGCTTTAGCTATTGCTTTACGAATTCCACTCATTTTTTCACGAGTTTCAGGATATGCTCCTTCTGGAATTGGCATTGCTTTAGGAGCTTCTTGTGTTGGCGCTTCTGTTACAACTTCAACAGCAACTTCTGTTTGTGCTGCAGCAGTTGGTGCTACTCCACCTAATAAGAATGCATCTACGTCTTGTTTTGTTACACGGCCATTTTTACCAGAACCTGGTACAATACGTAAATCTACGTTTTTCTCACGAGCGTATTTACGTACAGATGGCATTGCAATTACATGAGCTTTTGGTTCAATTGCAGCAACAGGTGATAGTGGTGCAGCATCTGTTTTTGGTTCACTTTGCTCATAAGATTCTTGTACTTTTGCTTGAACTGCTTCAGCAGCTTCTGGTACTGGAGTAGTAGTTGGAGCTTCTTCAGCATGTTGTCCTTTGAAGCTAATGTTTTCATATCCAGGTGCATCTAAACGTACTAAAACGTCACCAACAACTGCAACTGTTCCTTCTGCCACTAATACTTCTAATACTTTCCCTTTTACAGGTGATGGAATTTCTACTACTGATTTATCGTTTTGAACTTCACAAATGATATCATCTTCATTTACTTCGTCGCCTGCTTTAATAAACCATTTTACAATTTCACCTTCGTGAATACCTTCACCGATATCTGGTAATCTAAATTCAAATAGACTTGCCACTGAGTTTGACACAGATTTCTACCTCCGAACAAAGTTAAATTAATTTTTTAATATATTTTATCTAATAATGTAAGAAAGGTATTGATGAATTCATCAAATACCTTTCTCTATTTTTGTTATAAACTTATTAGAAGTTTAAAACTTTTTGAATACCTTCAACTACATCTTTATGGTTTGGTAACCAAACTGTTTCCGCTTCTGAGAATGGGTAAACAGTATCAGCTGCAGTAATACGAACAACTGGTGCTTCTAATGAAAGGATACAACGATCATTAATTTCAGCAACTACATTTGCAGCAATACCAGCTTGTTTTTGTGCTTCTTGTACAACTACTGCACGTCCAGTTTTCTCAACAGACGCAACGATTGCTTCGATATCTAATGGGTGAACAGTACGTAAGTCAACAACTTCTACTGATACGCCATCTTTTTCTAATTCTTCAGCAGCTTTTAATGCAGCGTGAACCATTGCACCGTATGCAAATACAGATACATCTTTACCTTCACGTTTAACATCCGCTTTACCTAATTCGATTGTGTACTCACCTTCTGGTACATCTTCACGGAATGAACGGTATAATTTCATGTGCTCTAAATAGATAACTGGATCATTATCACGAATAGATGAAATTAAAAGACCTTTAGCATCTTTAGGTGTTGATGGAATAACTACTTTTAAACCAGGAGTTTGAGCCATTAATCCTTCTAAACTATCCGCGTGCATTTCTGGTGTATGAACCCCACCACCAAATGGTGAACGGAAAGTAATTGGTGAAGTAAAACGACCACTTGTACGGTAACGCATACGAGCAGCTTGACCAGCGATTGAGTCAAAAATTTCGAATAAGAATCCGAAGAATTGGATTTCTGGTACTGGACGGAATCCTTCAATTCCAAGACCGATTGCTAATCCACCGATACCTGATTCAGCAAGTGGTGTATCGAATACACGCGCTTCACCGAATTCTGCTTGTAAACCTTCAGTTGCACGGAATACACCACCGTTTACTCCAACGTCTTCCCCGAATACTACTACAGTTGGATCGTTTTTCATTTCAACGCGTAATGCATCTGTGATAGCTTGAATCATTGTCATTTGCGCCATGACTTACTTCGACTCCTTCTCTTTGTAAATTGCATATTGCTCTTCTATATTACTTGTCATTGTTTCGAACATATTAGCCATTAAGTGAGTAACTTTTTGTTTTGGCTCTTGGTCAGCAAGTTTAATTGCATCTTTAATTGCTTCTTTTGCTTCTTCGATAATTGCATTTTCTTCTTCTTCAGTCCAAAGACCTTTTTTCTCTAAGAACTTACGGAAACGAACGATTGGATCTTTTGCTTCCCACTCATTTTCAGTATCTTTTGTACGGTAACGAGTTGGGTCATCACCAGCCATTGTATGTGGGCCATAACGGAATGTTAATGTTTCAATTAATGTTGGACCTTCACCATTAACTGCACGCTTACGAGCTTCTGAAGTAGCTGCATAAACTGCTAATGGATCCATACCATCAACTTGAATACCTGCAATACCTACTGCAATTGCTTTTTGAGCAATTGTTCTAGCTTTTGATTGCTTAGAAACTGGAGTTGAGATTGCGTATCTGTTATTTTGAACAACGAAAATCGCAGGAGCATTATAAGCACCAGCAAAGTTCATACCTTCATAGAAATCACCTTGAGAAGATCCACCGTCACCTGTATATGTAATGGCAACAGATTTTTGGCCTTTCAATTTCATACCAAGTGCAACACCTGCAGCTTGAACAATTTGAGCACCAATAATAATTTGTGGGAAGATTGCATTTACATCTTCAGGAATTTGGCTTCCTACTAAATGTCCACGAGACCATAAAAATGCTTTATATAATGGTAAACCGTGCCAGATCATTTGAGGTACATCACGGTAACCAGGTAAGATAAAGTCTTCTTTTTCAAGAGCAAATTGACTTGCTAATTGAGAAGCTTCTTGTCCTGCAGTAGGAGCATAGAAACCTAAACGACCTTGTCTGTTTAATGAAATTGAACGTTGATCAAGAACACGAGTCCATACCATACGTTTCATTAATTCTTTTAATTGCTCGTCTGATAAATCAGGCATCGCTGATTCATTAACGATTTCGCCCTCTTCATTTAAAATTTGAAGAGTTCCAACTGAATCACCAAATTGAAGCATTTGATCCATTAATTCAGAAACAGTTTGTGTATTCTTCATTTCTGTTGTTTCCTTTCCAGCTACTTTCTTCGTAGTAGTTGCCACTAAAACCCACACCCTTCTTTAATTATGGAGGATTTATTTTTTTATCCATCATGTGTATTTTCTTAAGAGTAATTACAAGTAACTTTACTTATAATTAAAATCTGTACTTATACTATTCGTGTATTACAATAGTACAACATTGAACACTAGTACAGTTTATAACACGTTCATAAACTCGTCAAATATTTTGTTGTATTATTTTATTCATGATTTTTCGGAAAATTTGTCATAAAATTTTAACCCTGTACTACCTTTGAAACAGCAATCTGTTATACAATAACAGAAACTCCTTTAAATTATACTCAAATAGCTAATAAAGGATTTTTTTTATCATAAATTTCAAACTGTACTACAACGATTTTTATTTAGTAATTCTAGTCCCAATCTGTTATTTACCATATTTTTCATATATGTCTTTTTGTAAATTATTTAATTTTTGAGTATAAAGATTTAATTGATCATTATATTTAATGACATCTTTATAAATGTGATTTGTATCCTTTGTCTCACTCTTTACATTTTTTAAATCAACTTTTTTCTGCGATAATAAGTTATAAATTGAAAGATCCGTTTCCATTGCATCTTTATATTTTGAATTCAATTTATCGTATAACTCAGTTCTTTCTCTCCATGTTTTTATAAAGTTATTAACTTCATTTCGAAACTGTTCATCCTTCGTTTCAATATTTATTGTTTGAAGTTCTTTAATTTTTATGTCTATATCGTGAATTAATTTTGACTCCTCATTGACTCGTTCTTTCCGTTCATTTAATAAATTGATTGCTTGTTTGGCCGATTCTTGTCTTTTATTTACTTCGTTGATTTTATATAAATAAATTTTTTCATAATACTCCAATTCTTTTATTTCCAGTTTTTGAATACGTTCTCCAGCATTTTGAAATTTCTGTTCCATTTTTGCAATTTCAGCTAGTTGATTTATGACTAAATTCTTTTGTTTTGCTTGAGAAGTACAACCCGAACAAAGGATAAAGAGTATGCCTATTACAAAAAATAAAGAATTGAATTTTTTATACATAATTTCACCCATTTTTTTTGATTATTATTTCCATGTTGCATCTTTTCACACTTTTTATACGTCCTAAAAAATAATATGGTCACATACCCACACACTTTATGTAGTTTTTCATAATTTGTAGTATCCGCTATATGCGGAAACAGTTTAAAGGGAGGTTATTATATGTACGGTTACGGATACGGTGGAAAAGGTGGATACCCTGGTTATGGTTACGGTGGCGGATGCGGTTGCGGTTACGGCAGCGGTTTCGCATTAATCGTTGTTCTATTCATTTTATTAATTATCGTTGGTGCAGCTTTCGTTTTATAATTCACACTAGTTAGCCTCTATTATTAATGTATAACCACAAACTTTAAGGAGCGATATTTTATCGCTCCTTTTTCCATTTTATTGCCTTGTGACTGACAATTTAAAAAAGATTTGTTAGACTAAATTAATAATACTAGTAAATAGTACATACTTATATTTATGAAATATTAGACAGGAGTGAAATTCATTTGATTACAATGAAAGATATAATTCGAGAAAGCGATCCTAGATTAAGGGAAATCTCGAGTGAAGTAAGCTTACCTCCATCAGCAGAGGATATTAATTTAGCTAATTCATTATTAGAGTATGTTATAAATAGTCAAAATCCAGAAATATCTGCCGAATACGGTCTACGATCAGGTATCGGATTAGCTGCACCACAAATTGGAATTCTTAAAAGAGCCATCGGTGTTCATGTTACTGATTTACAGGGAAATTTATTTAGTTATGCATTATTAAATCCTAAAATTATAAGTCATTCTGTTGAGGAAGTTTATTTATCAGGTGGTGAAGGCTGCCTATCTGTTGATCGTGATGTTCCTGGATATGTTCCACGTTACGCAAGAATAACAGTTGCTGGTTTTGACACGAGATTAGGAGAAGTAAAAATCCGTTTAAAAGGATTACCAGCAATTTGCTTCCAGCATGAAATTGACCATCTAAATGGAGTATTGTTTTATGATCGTATTAATAAAACAAATCCTTTTTCTCCCCCAGAAGGTGCTTCACCTTTAGAGAGAAAATAAAAAAGAGCGATTGGAAAACCAATCGCTCTTTTAAGTCTAATATTCAAGTTTTTGTACTTTGTCTACAAACTTAAAGAAGTCCTACCCATTTTAAACCGTTTAAAATTCCATCTTCATCAACATTCGTTGTAATATGGTTCGCTAATTTTTTTAGAGGATCGACTGCATTACCCATGGCAATACCCGTACCAACTTTTTCGATCATTTCTAAATCATTTAATCCGTCACCAAATGCGATTACATTTTGCATATCAAATCCAAGGTGGTTTACCATTTGAAGTATCCCATTCGCTTTAGATCCTCCAACTGGTAAGACATCTGACGAATACTCATGCCAACGAATAAAATTAAAATCATTAAACCCATCGGTTAAAGATGGCTCTTGATGCTCTTCACAGAACAGTAAGACTTGGTAAATTTCACGATTATGATAAAAATCATGCTGCACTTCAGGGTGTTGCATTCTAATCGATGTCATTGCTTCTTTTATATGATGATGTGAATCAATTGACGCTCTCATTGTCTCGTTATTTAAATAGATTAGCGGAATACTTAGTTCTTTTGCTTTTTGAGTAAATTGGTGAAGTTGTTCTGGATGTAGGGCATGTTTGTGAATAGCTTCACCTTCAAATTCAGCATATTGTCCATTTAAACTGATAAAACTATTTATATTTAACTCTTCACGAATTTCTTTAAACATGAATGGCGCACGACCAGTTGCAATCGCAACGTGAATATCTTTATTTTGAAGTTCCGAAATTGCTTTCTTTGTACTTTCCGGAATTACTTTATCATGATTTAAAATCGTTCCATCAATATCAAAAAAAACGATTGGTTTAGTCATATTATTCTCTCCTCACTAAGACGCTGCATTTGCTTTTGAGTTATTCATTTTTGACTTCTGTTTACTATTCGTAATAAATACTCCTAGAAGTACGATTAAAAGTCCTATAATCATTTTGAAAGATAAAGGTTCATTTAAAAAGAAAAATCCCCAAATAGAAGCAAATACAGGTACTATATAAGTAACCATTGTTGCAAATTCTGCACTTCCCTCTTTAACCATATAATAAAATAATAAATATGCCAACCCCGAACATATAACGCCTAATCCAAACACACCACCAAAAACTTCAAAATTAACAAATGGTTTTAGAGTGCCCTTCCCTACAACGACCATATAAAAAAAACTGAATACACCAGAAATACCTAAAGTTAAAAATGAAACAATCATTACATCAATTTGTTGTAAATACTTTTTAGTTAAATGTGAACCAAGCCCATAACAAAAAGTAACAAATAACATTAATATTGAATAAATTATATTATCCGAGAAAATTGTTGATGGATTAAGATTCATCATAATCATAAGTCCAATGATCCCAATCATAAGTCCAATCCATTGTTTCTTATGAATTTTTTGCGAAAAGAAAAAATATCCAATAATGAGTGTTGCAATTGGCGTAAAAGCATTTAATACTGCCGCTTCATTACTTTGCAGATGGGTCTCACTAAAAGAAAGAAAAAGCCACGGTATAGCATGATTAAATAATGAGATGACAATAATTAAACTCATTTTAGGTAAATTTTTATAATCAATCTTTACCTTCTTTATTAACATAATAATTAATAATGTCATAGCACCAAAGAAACAGCGATAAAATACAATTGCTTCTGGCCCTATGTCGTTTAAAAGGAGCTTAATAAATAAAAAAGATGTACTCCAAATAATACTTAATAAAAACAAAGCTCCATATAACTTCTTCACATTCTTCTCCCCTTAACTTTAAGATACCCTCTATTTTAACTGCTTTTTGGATTATATTGAATGAAAATGTTTTTTCGATCAATACTACACATAAATATACTATGTCCGTGTTCTCTACATATAAGTTTAATTTCATGTCTAGGAGGTAAAACTAATGTTACGTAAACTTAGAAAAAAATTAAAAAAGCGGCTAAAACAATTTTTGAAAAAGAAGAAATATATCTCAATAATTTCAAATTTTTTTTTAAAATAACCGTATTTTAGGTAATCTTCAATAAAAAGAATGAAAATATATAGAAAATCACTTATAATATTGAGAAGATAGTGATTTGACAAGGAGAGATTTAAATGATTTTTAAAGTATACTATCAGGAATTACCATTAGAGGTACCTGTAAGAGAAAAAACTAAAACAGTTTATTTAGAAGCAGATAGTGAAAGAGAAGTTCGTGCGAAATTATTACCTTTCAATTATAATATTGAGCTTGTTCAAGCTTTAACCGGTGCTCATCTTGAATTCGAAAAACAAAGTGAAAGCTTTAAAATTTTGGAGCTAGCGTAATTTATGAAATTTCTTAAAAATGATCAAGCTGCCGTATTCGCACTAGGTGGCTTAGGGGAAATTGGTAAAAATACATACGCAGTACAATATCAAGATGAAATTATATTAATAGATGCCGGAATCAAGTTCCCTGAAGATGAGCTACTAGGGATAGACTATGTTATACCTGATTATTCCTATTTAGTTCGAAATGAGGAAAAAATTAAAGGTTTATTTATCACTCACGGACACGAAGACCACATTGGTGGTATTCCATATTTATTAAGAGAATTAAACATTCCAATTTATGGTGGAAAACTTGCTCTTGGCTTAATTAAAAATAAACTAGAAGAGCACGGTCTTTTAAGAAAAGCTAAATTAATTGAAATAAAAGAAGACGACATCATTAAATTTAGAAAAACTAGCGTAACTTTTTACCGTACTACTCACAGTATTCCAGATTGTTACGGAATTGTTGTAAAAACTCCTCAAGGACAAGTCGTTCATACAGGTGACTTTAAATTCGACTTTACACCAGTTGGAGAAACAGCTAATTTAACAAAAATGGCTGAGATTGGTAAGGAAGGCGTTTTATGTCTACTTTCTGACAGTACAAATAGTGAAGTATCACATTTTACAATGTCTGAAAGAAAAGTTGGAGACACGATTAATGAAATTTTCCGTAAAGTAGACGGTCGAATTATTTTTGCAACATTCGCTTCAAACATTCATCGTCTTCAGCAAGTAGTTGAATCTGCTATTGCAAATGGACGTAAAATTGCTGTTTTTGGTAGAAGTATGGAAGCGAATATCGAGATCGGTCATGACTTAGGCTATATTAAATGTCCTAAGGATACATTTATTGACGCATCTCAAATTAATCGTATTCCGGCTAATCAATTAGTAATTTTATGTACAGGTAGTCAAGGTGAGCCTATGGCTGCATTATCACGTATAGCAAATGGTACACATCGTCAAATTCAAATTATTCCTGGAGATACTGTAGTATTTTCTTCTTCACCAATTCCAGGTAATACAATGAGCGTAAACCGTACTATCAACTTACTATACCGTGCTGGTGCTGAAGTAATTCACGGTTCATTAAATGATATTCATACTAGTGGTCATGGTGGTCAAGAAGAGCAAAAATTAATGCTTAGACTGATGAAGCCTAAGTATTTTATGCCAATTCACGGTGAATATAGAATGCAGCGCATGCATGCTAAGCTTGCTATGGACTGTGGAGTACCTGAAGAAAACTGCTTTATCATGGATAATGGTGAAGTTTTAGCTCTTCGTGCAGATGAGGCTATGGTTGCAGGTAAAGTACCTTCTGGTAATGTTTATATTGATGGAAGCGGTATCGGTGATATTGGTAATATCGTTTTAAGAGACCGTCGAATTTTATCTGAAGAAGGTCTTGTAATCGTTGTCGTAAGTATCGATATGAAGGAATTTAAAATCTCAGCAGGACCAGATATCATTTCACGCGGTTTCGTTTATATGAGAGAAAGTGGCGATTTAATAAATGAAGCACAAGCAATGATTTCTACTCATTTAAACAAAATCATGGAACGTAAAACTTCTCAATGGTCAGAAATAAAAAATGAAATTACTGATACTTTATCACCTTTCTTATACGAAAAAACAAAACGTAAACCAATGATTCTTCCAATTATTATGGAAGTTTAATCATTAGTACATGATAAAAGGGCGATTTCAAAAGTCAAAATACTTTTGAAATCGCCCTTTTTTTATAAAAAAGCTCTGTTAATTTTAAATGTGAATTTTTGAATACTCTTATACTGTAATTAACAACTACTAAACCCAAAAATAAATTTTAAATGATTACGTTTCTTTTTTATTCGTTTAAAGCCTTCTTTAGTGTCAATTATTATAACTGTTTTAGCTAGCCAGATTCTTATATATAAAGAATTAATTTTTACTGGTCCAATAATTCCCTTTTCTTCAAATTCAGTCCCATCTTCTAACTCTGTTTCTGTCCTAACTAACCAAGTATTACCGATTCCAAACTCAATAAAATTCAAACAAAACTCTCCCTTTTTAAAAGACAAGTTATACAACTATTGCTTGTGTTAGTTGTATAACAAATTATATTTCTATGTTTATTGAAGCTTTTTTTTCCATAGTGGATTATCAGTTACTATGTGTGAATTAAATAACGATTCAAATTCCTCACCTTCGAGAGAATAAACAATAAAGTTAGTTTGTGAAGTCATTGCCTCATATAAAGCTTCGACTGGGTTTGTAATTAAATTTAAGGATAATTCGGAAGTAACTTTTCTCATAACAGTCTCAATTTCAGGGAAGTCCTCTAGTAACTCATCTTTTAGCAGTGGATAAGCTTTTTTCATTTCAGAAAATTGACCATTTCCAGAGAACTTCAATAAGTCTCTCCAATAAGGACAAGAGATCATTATTGAAAAAAACTCTACAAAGTTGTTTCCTACTTTACCCACTTGTCCCTCTGAACTAATAAAAATTACTGGTAAATAATCTGTTTTAGCTTTACCAATCAAAGCAAAAACACCACCAGTTGCATCTTGTGCTATAACTGTAGCTGGATCATCAATTCTAAAAAAATAATCTTTTGTATTTAAATTAGGTTCTACTAATTCAAAATCAAAGTAATCGGAAAGAATATCAAAAAGTTCAACATTTGCAATTATTTTTTTATATAGATTTTGAGTATCCATAATTATTAACCTCTTGTTTTATTTTTATGTAACTATCGCATTGCGTTAGTTTAATAAGAAAGATTAGCGATTAAAATATAATATTTTTTAAAAATAGAACTCCGTAAACAATATTTGACTTTACCATAAAAACCCAATTTCTTCTTCAACTCAACTGCCATTTTGTTGCATAAGAAAATCACCAATCTGCTTTAACAGAGCCTATAAATAATAAAAAACCACAGAATTCATAAATTCGTGGTTTTCCCTAATAATAAGTTCTTATCTTTTTATTAATCTAGAAAGTCATTTTTTTCATTACTTTTTAAAAACACTTTCATAAAAAAAGGTTTATTAAGAACTAAAAATATAAAATACACAGTAAATAAGATAAAAAATACAACAAACAGAATAATTAGTACGATTGCTAAACTACTCTTAGCAAAACTTGTTTCGATTCTTAAATAAGGATATAAGATAAATGGTAGATGACTTATTCCATACCCAAAAAATGCGAAGAAATATTGCAATAATACTAATATAAACGCTAAACCATATCTTTTTCTTTTTATAACAAAATAAATTGCTATACAAAAGCAAATCAAAGAGATAAGAAAGAATTCCCATACATTATGCATTCGATCAAAATGAACTTTATTATGTAATTTCATTGATAAAAATACGATGATACTCGAAATAATAGTTGGCAATGACCAGACTAGTACATACTTTCTTAATTTAATTTCGGACTCCGAATCATTGATTAATTTTGCAGAATAAATTAAAAACATTGCACTAATAAATAAGACTGAACATACAGCCAATAGCATAACGGATAGAGAATAAGAATTCGTAATTAATTTAAATGGATAAAATCGTATATCTGTTCCATTCTCGATAATAAATCCACCTTCAGATATTGTTAAAACAGTAGATAATGTAACAGGTATTAATAGACTTGTCGCACCATACAAAATTAAAAAGAACTTACTCCTATTTCCTCCATATTGCTGAAAAGTATAAAATGATCCCCTAATTGCTAAAAAAATCATTGCTACACTACCCGGAACTAATAGGGGAACACCATAATAATATGCTACCCTTGGGAATATACCAACTACACCTACAAAGAAGAAAATGAAAAATAATGTAGCAAGTTCCCAAATAGATGAAAGATGTCGATTTATTAAGCCAATTAATTTTGGTTCTTCTTTAGTTGTAATCGCATAAAACGCATAAAAACCTGCACCAAAATCAATTGAAGCAATAATCATGTAGGCATATAAAAACAACCATAAGATAAAGATTGCGATTGTTTGAATCTCCAAACTTTTTTCCTCCTACAGAATAATTCCTTAAACTACAGATTAGTTTTCTTTAATTATACCTATAAAATACACTTTCTACTAGTTTCAAGATAAAGATTACAGAAATACAAAAAAGACTTTAAAAAAAGAGACTTAAAAAAGTCTCCCCTCAAGATTGTTGAATCTAAAAATTATTCTACTTTTGCCGCTTCATCTAATACTCGATTAACACGCTTTTCTAACATTGGCATTCCGCCTTCTCCAGCTTGGAAGTGGCGTAATACACCTGTTTTATCAAATACATAATATGAAGGTACATATTTATTTTCAAATGCATCTGTAATTGTATGTTGGTTATCAACTAAAATTGTTTGTGTAATTCCGTGTTCTTGTGCGACTTCTTTAATTTTCTCAATATCTAAATCATCTTCAGATCTTGGCATATGAACACTTACTACATTTAATCGATCTTTATATTCATCTCTAAAAGCATTAATGTTTGGCATTGCTACTTTACATAAATGGCAACTAACAGACCAAAAATGAATTAATGTTGGTTTGTCACCGATTAGGTTTTCTTTTTGAATTTCTCCATTTAATACTGTTGTTGCCCCATCTAATTCAGGCATTGGTGAGCGAAGTCTCATTTTATAGTCCTCCTACTTGTTTCATTTGCTTTAAAGTGAGCTTGTTCTACTTTAGTGTTTGTAATGTTACAGGCGTTAGAGCCTCGAGGTCATAAGTCAATGACCGATAAAAGTAAAAACCAACTTTTCTCGGTCCTTGCCCTATGTTTGTCGGGTCTTTAGCAAACGCCTTCCACTTTTCGTTATTGTGTTTAAAAAGGCCTAACTATAAGTTAGACCTTTGACATTAATTCTTAATTACTGTGAATTATAGAGTTGCTTGACCTGGTTTCCAGTTAGCTGGGCAAAGTCCACCAGTTTGTAAAGCTTGAAGTACACGTAAAACTTCATCAACTTCACGACCGATGTTGTTGTGGTGTACTACTTGGTACATTAATTCACCCTCTGGGCTGATGATGAATAATCCACGTAATGCAATACCTTCTTCTTCAATTAATACGCCATAGTCACGAGAAATAGCGTGGTTTGTATCTGCACCTAATGCATATTTTAATTGTCCTAAGCCATTATCTTTACGATCAGTGTTGATCCATGCTAAGTGAGTGTGAATTGTATCTGTAGAAACACCTACAACTTCTGCATCTAGATCTTCAAACTCGTCGTAACGATCAGAGATTGCTACGATTTCAGTTGGACATACAAAAGTGAAGTCCATTGGATAGAAGTATAATACTGTCCATTTATCGTTTTTCATGTTTTCTTCTAAGCTTACTTTACCAAATTCTTTATTTGCTAAAACTGCTTCCATTTCAAAGCGTGGTGCTTGTTTTCCTACTAAACGTTCTGCCATCGTTATTACCTCCAATATTTATGTAACTATTTATCATACAAGTGATATTATAGTAAACTACTTATTTAAAGTCAATATTAATTTATAATTATTATTAACTAGAAATCATTTTCATTGTGATTGTTTCATAAAGTCCGAAATAAATCGAATCATTAAAGGAATCACATTTTCATCTGGGTTTAATTTTTGGTTATGGAGTCCGAATTCAGAATTTACGCCAATCCAAAACATTAGGCCTGGAATTTCTTTTGTCATATAACCAAAATCTTCACCTGTCATTGCAACATTGCAACGGGCGGCCTCAATACCGTCATATTGTCTCGCAAAATTAAAGAATTCATTCGTCAACGATTCATCGTTTATTACTCCATAGTAATTACTTCCAAAATCTACTTCTATTTTACACTGAAAACTCTCTTGAAATCCATTCACAAGACTCTCAATTCTATTTTTTAATTTTAGCATCGCTTCTTCACTTAATGCTCGCATCGTACCTTCTATTCGAACATGATCTGCAATAACATTTTGAACTGTACCACCAGTTATCTTTCCAATCGTAATGACAGCACTGTCTAATGGATTAACATTTCTTGATACAACCGATTGTACTTGAGTGATAAAATGACTTGATGCAACGATCATATCATTCGTTAAATGAGGGAAAGCTGCATGACCGCTTAAGCCATGAAAATCAATAAATAGCTCTGATGTATGAGCAAATAACATACCAGGTTTCGTTGCAATTGTACCAACAGGATATTCAGGTGCTATATGTAAACCATAAATTACATCTGGTTTAAATGGTTTAAATTCTTCACTTTTAAGTAAAGGTTCCGCTCCCCCAGGACCTTCTTCTGCAGGTTGAAAAATAAATACGACATCGTCATTTATTGGCTCATTAACAAGGTTAGTTAGAACACCAAGTGCAATACTCATATGTACATCATGACCACAGGCATGCATATTACCTTCATGAATGGATGAAAACTCTAATCCTGTGTTTTCTTTCATTGGTAATCCATCGATGTCTGTACGGTAACCAATCGTTCTAGTAGATTTCAACCCTTTTACTCGAACGAAAATACCTGTCCTCCATGTATCAATTATCATTCTTTCATGATCTAAACTAGATAAATAATCTAGTAAATACGCTTGTGTTTTGAATTCTTGAAATCCAAGTTCAGGGATTAAATGTAAATCCCGTCTAATTTTAATAAATGAATCCATTTTAACTCCTCCAAAAAAAGCGTAGAAATATAAATTCTACGCTTCAGACTGCTCACCAAACGAGCGCTTTCTTCGTTGATTCGTCTGCCTGCGGTGCTCATTACCGTCTAATGTAACTCCACTCCTTATCAGGCTTCGCGCCTCGAAAGACAATCGCTGGTAATCAGTTCTGAAATTTTATTTTAGTATAATGTCTATAAAGTAAGCGTAGAAAAATAAATTCTACGCTTACTTCTTGTTATTATTGATTTAGTTGTCTTAAAGCCTGAATGATTTCAGTTTTTGAAATTGTTTTATCATCGATATCTTTGATTTTTCTAGCAGGAACACCTGCAACCACAGTGTAAGGAGCAACGTCTTCAGTAACAATTGCACCTGCAGCTACTACTGCTCCTTCACCCACTTTAATACCTTCTAAAATTACTGCATTAGCACCAATTAGTACATTATCTTCAAGAATAACCGGATTTGCTGATGGTGGCTCGATTACGCCAGCTAAAACAGCGCCAGCACCAACGTGACAGTTTTTACCTGTTGTAGCACGTCCACCAAGTACCGCGTTCATATCGATCATTGTACCTTCTCCAATTACAGCACCGATGTTAATTACAGCACCCATCATAATAACTGCATTGTCACCAATCGTAACTTGATCACGAATAAAAGCACCTGGCTCGATACGAGCTTTAATACCTTTAGCATCTAAAAGTGGAATCGCTGAATTACGACGATCTGATTCTACTACATAATCTTCTATGTATTCTTTTTGCTCTTCAAGGATTACTTTAACATCATCCCACTCACCAAATAAAACGCCAGAATTTTGAGAAATAAATGATTGAACTGATTCAGAAATAGTAAGCTTGTCTAATTGACCTTTTACATAAACCTTTACAGGTGTTTTTTTTGTGCTATTTGCAATAAATGCAATAATTTCATTTGCGTCCATTAATTTCATAATGAATTGCCCCCTTTATTATTATCAATAAGAATACTCTATCAAATCTAGTAAGTAACTAGCAACATTTTGTCGTTTAATCTTTATTTTTTTTTCGAATTGATTCTATAAATCCTTCTACTTGTTTTAATTTCATCGCATCTCGATTATAAAGTAAGTATGTATCGCGATATAACCCTGATTGTTCTTTTGTAATTAAAGGTGTTTTAATAATATTTTCATCACTAACATCATGTAATACAGAGGAAGGTAAGATCGCAAAGCCTAGACCATTTAATACAAATTGCTTACATGTTTCAATTTGATCGACTACAATTTCATGTTTTGGTAATGAATTAAAATGCTCATACCACCATGACTGGATCAGCTGATAATAATTTGAATTACTTTTAAACTGAATAAATGGTCTTTGTATAGTTTTATATTCCTCAAGACTATGTTTTTTTGTATCAACTAATAATAATTCATCAGAAAAAAGTAATTCCTTTTCTCCAAACCAATTTTGGTTTCCTCGAACAATTGCTAGATGAACTTCATTTTCATATAAGCGATTTGTAATTTCGCTACTCCAACCGGTAAAAAGTGAAACTTGTACTTCTGGATAGCTCGAAACATATTTTTTTAAAACTGGCGGTAACCAGTATTGCGCAACAACAGATGAAACGGCAATCTTTAAAGTACCCGAAATATCGGATTTTAAAATTTGCAACTGCTCTAACATTGTTTGATACGTTTCTTCCATCTTTTTCGCGTAGTTTAATATGATTTCACCAGAGGCAGTAATAATCAACCCTTTTTGAGAACGAATAAACAATTCACTACCAATCTGCTTCTCTAAATTTTGTAGCCTTTGACTTAAAGCAGGTTGAGAAACAAACAACCTCTCTGCGGCCTTCCTCATATTCTTCTCTTCAGACAAAGTAATTATTAAACGTATATCATCAATTTGCATATAATCCCCCCTTGCCTTTAAACCTAATAGAATCAGGCTCTTCAACACTTCTTTTTAAAAAAATACTAAAAAAGTAAGTCAATTTGATGATGACTTACTTTTTTATTCGTTAATGCTTATTATATCTTCTAACATTTTTATTCAATTGTTTTAAAATCGCTCTACGAGTTAATATACCTTCAAAAGTATTATTAGCATCAACCACACATACAAAAGGATGATCAACTACTGATTCAAGCCCTTTAGCGAGTGTATCAGTCGTTTTTAATAATGGTATTTCAGTACCCATTACCTCTTCAACTTTCATATTACTTAAACGTTCAAATTCAATTCTTTCTAATCCAAGTATTCCATCTAAGATCATAGATGTACTAATTAAACCTAGCAACTGAAACTTTGGATTTAACACTGGAATTGAAGAATATCCAGATTTTGTAAGTACTAATAATGCATGCTCCAAACTATTACCAATTTGTACATGAGCTACTTTTTCACTTGAAATAATGACTTCTTCTACTTTATGTTCAAAAAATTGTGAACCATCAATACTAATCAAAAACATCGTCCCCCAATAGAAAAGCAAAAGTATTTAAAAATGGTAGAAATTATCTATTCATGGATAAACATCAAATCAATACACATACAACTTTGCTAATCATCTGTATGGAAAAAATCCTATACATTATTTTATTCGATTAAGGACTATGTCCCCATCCCTATATTATCAGATTTGTAACCCCTTTCCAATTTAACTTTTCTTAAAAATTTACTTATTTAACTATAACTATTCAAAAAACAAAAAAACGTTTAGATAAATAATTTATTATCTAAACGTTCATCTATATTTGTCTTCATAGCCCTAAATCCCTTAATTTTTGATATAA
This sequence comes from Bacillus sp. AFS053548, assembly GCF_002575105.1. NCBI lineage: Bacteria > Bacillati > Bacillota > Bacilli > Caryophanales > Bacillaceae > Bacillus > Bacillus sp. AFS053548. The sequence continues at coordinate 356,886 of NZ_NUHI01000026.1, forward strand.
ATGTATTAATCTTTCGTATTGATCCTCGCCTGCATCCATTAATCCATTTTCTATATCAGTTATCTGTGATGAAATGAGTTCAATTGCATAATTTTGTTTCATCACTGTGTCAACCAATAAAGACAATTCATCTTCTGTGAAATTTTGTTCACTTAGCATCCATCATCCCTCCTAATCCTCATTTTAATCAATGTTTATTTAGTTTAAACTTCTTATTTTGTAAATTTATTTGCATAACTAAATGCTGTGTAAGAATCAGGTTTTATCTTAGGAATGATGCCCATTGCACTTACTTTAGATGTCATTTCTTGTATAAACTCTTTCGTTAGCCCAATCGTACCAATATCTAGATGAATTTCAAAACTAAAATTATTCGAATTAGCATTTTCATGAAGAGGACTAAAAATTTTTTCTAAATGAAAAGGTGATAATAAAAAAGCTATTTCTTGACTATACATCGTTTCTAGAAATATTTTCTCTTTTAAATTTCGGATTTTCTTGTGATGCCAACAAGTATGTAAACATCCCCAAGCTCCATTACCTACCCTATGCAAGTGAAGTGCTGTAATAAACTTAGTTCCATTACTATGAACCTGAGAATCTGTTCCAATGGAAAGTCGATATTGTTTATTAGGATCACTTTTTACAAAATGATATAGCCGATCAACTACATGATCAAAACTCATATTTCTTTCACTTACATTGTAAAATCGATACTGATCTTTATTCACGTATATGACCTCCCTTTTCATAACAATACATAATAATGTATTCATTAAGAATTGGGATTAGCACGACCTTACTATTTTGTAATAAAATATTAAAAAAAAAGAAAAAACAAGCAAAGCTTGTTTTTTCTTTTCCTATGAAATAATTTCGTATATTTCAATTGCTACCATATCGATATTATCGAATGGGAACGTTTGTGGTTTTTCACCTTGTTGAAATACTTCTAATTCAAATGTTTCATTTTTCTCAGAATACTTTACGCTACACTTTCTTTCACCGTTAACTTCAAAATATCTTTGAGCAACCTCACCGTTCGTAGCTTGTTGTTTTAAACTTTCTAAGCGTTCTAAAATTCCTAATAATAAAGACATATTAGAACTCCTTTCTACCATGTGTCATTCCCTAAATATAGGTTTTACTTTCTTACAATTTCTATCCAAAAAACTTCTGATAGATTTCAGCTATGTAAGTGTCCATTAATAAGAATACTTGTATTTCAAGATAAATTCAAGAAAAATAGTGAATCAACTAAAAAACAAATTTCTTTATATCCTATATTTTTCTATGTCATAATAGTTTTATACAAATGCTTTAAGAAAAAATAAAAAAAGGATGTCGTTTTATGAAGATCGAATTATTCACACAAGATGGATGCCCTCCTTGTGAATTTTTGAAAAATTATTTAAAAGAAATGAATGCTTCTTATGTTGAATATAACGTATCACAAGATGAAAGTGCTAAAAAAAGAATGATGTTTGAGTTAGATTCATACTCAACACCTACTTTAATAATTGATGATGAGGTAATTAGAGGCGTTCAGATGGAGCAAATTGAAGCCGCATTACAAAAACGTTAATCTATTATCAATTTTCTCCCTTTTCAAATTAAAAACACCTAAATGAACATTCATTTAGGTGTTTTTTATCAATCTATACTACATTTCTTTTAAGATTGTTTCAAGGACTTGTCCCAAATTAGTTTATCATTACCCAACTCCGATAAAATGAAAAACAAAAAACATGACGGACGATGCAAAAAGAACTTTCGAAATAAGTCCTCGCAAATAAAATCCTCCTCGGGCTAAACTTTTTCTAATCGTATCATTATTATATTGAAATTTACTACACGAATCGTTCTTATCTTTTTTACATTAGTTGACAGAGAAAAACACTACTTTTAATTAAAATAGGCTTTTATATATGTATTCGTCGATTTTTGATTACAATCAACCAAAACTCTATGCTCCAAATCAAAATTTTTCTGGGTAATTTCTCCCTTTATCTAGATCATATTTAATGTTAAAGTTAGTTAATTTGTGTCAACTTTCAATTTTTTAAAAATTTTTGAACGGTTAGGGAGTGTTATGATGGAATATCGTGGTTCAACGGTTTACAATCAAGATGATTTTTTTACAGAATACATTCGACGAAAGAATAGAGATGATAGTCCTAACAATGCAATCGAAGGACCAATCATCAATGAACTAATTGGGAATGTTGATCGAAAAAACATATTAGATTTAGGTTGTGGTGACGCATCATTTGGTAATGAACTTCTACTACTTGGAGCTAGAACCTATACAGGTATCGAGGGATCAGAGCACATGATTAAAGCAGCCTTGAGCAATTTAAAGGATACAGTAGGTACCGTCCAACATACTACAATAGAGGATTATCATTTTCCTACAAATTCGTTTGAACTTGTCACTTCTAGATTTGTACTACACTATATTTCAAACATTGAGCTATTATTTCAAAAAATATTTAAGAGCTTAAAAGAAAATGGCCATTTTATATTTAGTGTTCAACATCCATTAACTACTGCCTCCTTTTTAAGTAAACAATCAGGAGATCGACGCGAAAACTGGATTGTAGACGATTACTTTCGAACTGGCGAAAGAAAAGAACCATGGATAAATGAAACAGTAGTCAAAAACCATCGCACAATTGAACAATATTTTACTCTTTTAAGAAAAACTGGATTCCGGATTGATCAATTAAAAGAAGGTACTCCACAACAAATACATTTTAAAAGCGAAGAAGAGTTTTTAAGAAGACAAAGAATACCAATCGTACTTGTCTTTTCTTGTTTTAAATAAAATTATTAATTATTGGAGATGTGGGAAGGCTGAGACTTAAGAGGAAAGAACGTGACGAGGTGGCTCAAGTCTTTCACTCCAATAAAAAGCGAGCATTCTGAACTAAAATCATGAAATTATTTATTTAATTGACAATTTTTTTTAACTACAAAAAAATGACTGCCTTTTTTCAAAGCGACAGTCATTTTTTGATTAAATCTATAGAGAGTCATTAAAAAAGTAACTCATTATGTTTAAATAAAAAATCATAACTTAAATCAATATATAAATAGCTTCCATTATTCATTGGATAAGAAAACGTTCGAATCTTTTCACCGGTTTCAATATCTCTGTACATATCTGATAATTGACCCTGATCATTTGATTGCATTTTCAAAACGGTTTCTAAAAAATACGGCCTCCAGCTCCAGTTTCTACCTTTATACTTTTCTTGAAGCTCCCACTGCTCACCACTAATTTTAAACAAGTTAGCTGATTGCTGAAAACCATCCTCATCACAAATATACATCCTAAAACAAAAGGTATTTAATTCACTTGATATATTCATTAAAAATGAATTTAAATCTACTCCTAATTTAAATTTATTAATTGTCGATTCGACTTTTTGTTGTATTAAATTAGTCATATCTCTAAGCGCAATTAATTTGTTCTTTTCGCCTCGAATATATTTTAAGATATCATTCTTTAGTGGCTCACATTCATGATTTAACTGACTAATTGATGGTTGTGGTATAAACAAGTATGCGCCTTGATAGAATCTTCCACCATTCTTCCATGCATTTCTTAACTGAATTGAATCGATTATTCCATCGTAATACATCGATGCCCCTACTTTTCTTGCCACATAAATTACGGAATTTAATAAATCTTGAAATGATGATGTATGAAGTTGTTGAACCATTTTAAAATCGATTTTAATGATATCAGGAGATAAGAACCGAAGTTTTTCTAAGTTAATTAACTTCTCATTTACGCTATTAATCGCAAATTTAATACCATAAGTTTGATAATATGTAATTAAATTTTTTAGCTCTTTCTCAAAACCATAAAAAAGTTGATGTTGAAGAATAATGACAATTTTATTTAGTTGTATGCCCTTTTCTTCATATGATTGGAAAATCGATAAAAGATTTTCTGGGTCATCTGAAAGAAGCGCTGAAGGGTGACGATTAATAAAAATACCACCATCGAATTTAGATTGTACAACTTCATCGAGAGCTTGAATTAATATATGATTGTCAACCTCTAATAAGTAGTCATCTGGCACCAAATCATTTGCAAAGAAGAATTCAAGGCTGTGTAAATTTTCAAGTTTTAGTCTACCAACAACCTCTACTCCTACACAATTTTGTGTATCGGCTCCATATATTGGTTGAAAATATGGTACGACTTTATCTAAGTTACTTATTACGTCTAAAGGATCCATTTTGAACCTCCTTCTAGAATGGGTATTGATGTAAGGACTGTCCTCCATCCATTGTAAAACAAGAACCATTAATATAACCAGCCTCATTTGAAAATAAATACGCACAAAGTCCCGCTAATTCTTCTGGAGTACCTAATCTGCCTAGTGGTACACTTTGTATTGTGCGGTTTTCTAATTCCTCAGAAAGCCATAGTTTAGCCGCTTCACCTGTACGCTCAATAGGTCCAGGAGCAATCGCATTGACTCTAATTCCATATTTCCTACCCCACTCAACTGCTAAAGTTCTTGTCATAGCAAGAACACCAGCTTTAGCTGATGCAGAATGAATAACTCCGGGACCCGCATCCCAAGCATATGTAGCAATTATATTTGTAATCGCACCTTTAATTTTATGTTGTATCATATACCGGCCTACTTCAGAACTACAATAAAAGGTTCCATTTAAAACTATATTTATAACCGTATTCCAACCGTTTACAGACAAATCCTCTGCAGCACAAATAAAATTACCAGCCGCATTATTTACTAAGAAGTCTATCGTTCCAAATGTTTGATCAACTTCATTTACCATATTTTTAATTAATTCAGGATCCCTTACATCCATAGCTATTGGTAATACTTGACCATCAAATTGTTCAATTTCTTCTTTTGCATTATTTAATTTTTCTAAATCTCTTCCGGCAATGACTACTCTTGCACCATCCTTTGCAAAACGCATAGCCATTGCTTTCCCCATTCCACTAGAGCCACCAGTAACGATCACAACCTTATCCTTCACTCGTATCACTCCCTTTGTATTCTATAGTTTAACAACATTTTATTATTTTGAGAATATTTTTAACAATTAAACTATTTAATATAGTATGCGGTATTTATTTCTTTAAAAAGGTCGGGGGACAATTGAAAATAAAACTTACATCATTTTTTTTACTATTAATTTGTACAATCTATTATTCAGTTTATGTTGAGCCAACATCAATTCGAACTAAGCATTTAACATTTTCAGACAATCGGTTAAATGCGAATACTACTATTAAATTAATACAAATCTCTGATACTCACTTTAATAATAAAAAAGATATAGAGCGATTTAAAAAGGTTGTAAAAAATTTAAACCAAATGAAGCCTGATTTTATTCTTTTTACTGGGGATTTGGTTAGTGATATACGAAAGTTTTCTTACAAGAATGAAGTTATTCGGCTTTTAAAAGAACTTAATCCAAAAATAGGAAAGCTTGCAATATACGGTAACCATGATCATGGAGGTTATTTTACTGAACAATACGAAGAGCTGTTAACCGAAAGCAATTTTATATTATTAAAAAACGAAGAAAAAACTTATTACGTTCAAAAACAAAAAGTTTCATTTATCGGTCTCGATGATTATATGCTAGGAAACAAACAATATAATGACATTTTAGAAGGAATTCAAAAAAATAGTTATACAGTTGTTCTAGCACATGAACCTGACATTGCTGATTTGACGAAAAACTATCCGATAAACCTTCAGCTCTCTGGCCATAGCCATGGCGGACAAATCTATTTACCTTTTTATAAATCCTTTATAATGCCTCCATATGCAAAGAAATACAACCGAGGTGTTTATACCCTATCAAGTAAATATAATAGTCATTTAGTCGTTTCAAATGGAATTGGAACAACTAAACTACCAATTCGCCTATTTACACCACCTGAAATAGTATCAATTAAAATTACAGGTCAAATCAAAAAGTAAAAATGATTAAGAATTAAAATTCCTCACATTTCTCACCCATACTAGGTTGGTTACCTATTTTTATGGGTACTTGCTCAATTATTTTAGTACACCATACACTAACATTAAAGACAAGAGAGGAGGTTAAATAAATGAATTATCAATATCACCCTAATATAAATCATTATTATAGAGAAGATCATGTTCCATCCTACTACTTTGATCATAACGAACAACGCTTTCTTCCTTTTTTCCCATTTTTGCCAATAATAGGAGGATTAGCGGGATTAGCAGGCGGATTCGCGTTAGGTGCACTTGCGTTTAGACCACCTTATTATCCGCCATACGGACCATATCCACCATATCCTCCGTACGGTGGTGGGTTTGGTGGTGGCTTCGGTGGTGGCTTCGGTGGTGGCTACCCTGGATACCAACAACCTTACCCACCTGTAAATCCTGGTGCTTTTTTACCTAGTAATGCGGGATTAAATTCTCCAGGTAATATAGGACCCTATCCATACTAATTAAATAAAAAAGCTAGTCGCATTAATGAATATTATTTCGATTAGCTTTTTATTATATAACCACTTCTCCAGATTTGATTTGAAAAAATTTAAACTAAAGATATAATATACTCATATCTATTATTTTTCGGAGGTAACCAAGAAGCATGAAATCGAAAGAACCTAGCCTGAATAAACTAAATTTTACAAATGAAGAAATTTTTCAGGCAATATTTGTTGTAAATAAACATGCTAAAACAGCACTTGAACCAAGTGAACTATATTCACTAAAAAGACAAGCTATATTAAAGCTTATTGATAAAGGAATTGCTAAAAAAGTTGGATTACATTTTTCAAATAATCCCAAGTCAAGTAAACAACAATCTGATGTGTTGATTGCTTGTGGAGATTTTTTCTTTCATATACCACCATTAAAAGAAGACTTTAAACTTCTCCCGCATTTAGGAATATTAGAAAATACTCATCGTAACCCAAAAGTATCCATGTCATTAAGCTATGCCAAAAAAATACTTCATCATTTCTTAGGTATTCAAAACGTTAAATCTGAAAACCATTTTAAAAACGGATCTAACAACGGATCTAACTACCGAAGAAATACCCCAGGGCAATTTTTAAGAGCTTCTTCATTTCTAAATAACTCTACATTTACTTTTCCGAGTGAACCAATTCGTAAAAATAAAGGTAAGCAAGAGAAATAGGTTGAAACAATTCTTACTAAAATAACATTAATATAGATTAAATGGGAAGATTTAAAGACCTTTTAAATTAAAGGGTTTTCAATCCTTCCCTTTTTTTATTTGAATGTACAGAAAATCATTATTTCCCTCTCATATTTTAGTAGATTTGTCTCACCTATTACTTGAGACAAGCATACTTTATGAATAGGGGGTGATTGATATGTTCGGTAATAATAACTTACAAGATATTATTCGTTATGTTGCTGGGTTCTTATTTGCACTTCAATTGTTACTAAATTCTTTTGGGTTTAAATTCCTAAATAATGAACAAATTGATGCTGTAATTAATATAATTTCATTCCTTTTTATTTTATACTTCGGTGCTAAGCATAATTATTTAGGTAAAAAAGGACAAGCTCAAAAGGCGGTACTTCAAGAAGCAGGATTAGAAAAAACAAATAAGCAGACTAATTCGGATCAATAGATTACTTTATGTCTACTTTTTGATAGATTAGATTACAAATTTAAAGATTTGGTTTGAGAGTGATTACACATTGAGTCACTCTCTTTTTTTTAGTCGAATTTATGCTACTTTTTAAGTAATATTTTCTATTTTTCACTATTTTTCCTCATATATTGATTTTAATTTTAGTAATCATATGGACTTTGTTATACATTGTAGAATTATTTTAAGTAGATTAGGTAGGAAAAATTTAACTTTGTATTGAATGTTCTAAAAACACATATTTTTCAGGAGGATATCAAATGTCAGTAATTTTTACAAGTAAAGACATTTCAAAGAAATTAAAAATAGGTAAATCTCGTGTAAGAGAGATTAGTAAGGAACTAGAAAAGAAAGAATATCATTTTACAAAGAACCAAGATACTAGGATCTATAATCAAAACGATTTCGAATTATTTCAAATGATAATTAAAGAGTACCAAAAGAATGAAAATATTTTACAATCAGTTGAATATGCTTTAAATAACCAGTCAGTTCAAAGTCAATCTGAAGCACATGTAATCGAAACAACTTCAATTGAGAATGAAATGACAGAAAAAAATATTGAAAACGTTACAAATAACACCCCGAATATTCCTCTAGAAAATAACATACATAAAAATTTTGACATGAAGAATGAAATGGAATTAATTGAAATAAAACAGAAGAATATTGTTGAAGAAGCAGATTCCAAATTTGAAACAATTGATTCGGAATTAATCCATCATTCACTTTTACAAGAAGAAGAGTCTGTATCCCAATTAGAACCAATCGAAGTAGTAGAGAACAGTCAAATAACTTCACAAGATACAAAGCATTTAGAAGAATCACTTTCACAACTAGAAACAATTGATGAATGCATAATGGAGCATTCTTTTTCACAAGATATTGAGACGTTTGCAGACTCCATATCACAATTAGAAATAATTGAAGAAGTCGTAGTAGAACAGTCTTTACGAAAAGAAGAGCATGTTATAGTATCTGATGCTTTATCAAAACAAACAGATCAAAATTCTGAGGATGAAGTAGTCCAAGAATATCGTTTTGAAGAAATGACTGTTGAACAAGTACTTGAGGAAAATAAAAAACTACCTGATGAAGTAGTTCTTTCAAAGTTAAATGGATCAACCTTTGTTACGGAACCGATCGTTTCGAAAGAGAATGTTACTACTTTTGTACCGACAAATTCTAATCAAATTATGTTTGAAGAGTTTATGTCCCAAATTACGAATCTAGCATATCAAAATGAACAAATCCTAACTCAAAATCAAACATTAATCAAACAGAACTTGGAGAAGGATCAAAAGTTAGAAAAAATATTATATTCAGTTGAAGAAAAAAGTGAAGAGCTTCAAGGGTTAGCAACAGTAATTGAAGAAAAAGATGAAAAATTAGAGCAAATGTTTGAAGAAATTAAATCAAAAGAATCTGGTCGAGATGCTCAATTAATGAGGATGATTAGAGAATTACAGGAAACAAAGAAGATGGTAGCTGCTTCAAAGGAAAGAGACTGGAAAAATGCAATAAAATCACTCTTTTTTAAACCTAAGTCAGTAAAATAATTTACTTATTATTTAGCACTTTTACTATATTATGAATTTAAAGATTTTTAGTTTGAAAAGAGAAGGGAAAATTCCCTTCTCTTTATTATACCTCTTCACTCTGTTCTTGATGATAAGCTGGTAAGACAATATGTACTTCAGTCCCTTTGCCTTCTTCACTTAAATACTCAATCGTTCCCTTATGAGCTTCGATAATACTAAAAGTAACCATTAATCCTAGACCTGTTCCTTTTTCTTTTAAAGAATAAAAAGGTTGTCCTAAACGGTCCAATTGAGCTTTCGACATACCTACTCCATTATCTTTAACAACAATTCGTATGTACTCTCGATCTCTTTCTTTCTCAATATTTGCTTCAATTTTAATATAGCCTTTCGTGTCCTTTATAGCTTCTACACCATTTTTTAGAACATTAATGATTGCCTGTTTAAGCTTAGCTCGATCTCCGACAGTATACATATCCTCATTTACATTTACTTGTAAGAAAGCACCCTGCAGTGAGGCGTAACTTGACATTAATGTTGTTACTTCATTCAGTTGTTCTGTCATATTGATTATTTTCTTTTCTTCAATTTGAGGTCTAGCTAAGTTTAAATAATCCGAAATGATATTTTCAGCTCGATCTAGTTCAGCTAATACAAGTTTCATATATTCTCGATTCGTTCCACTTTCTTGATTCTCAATTAACTGTATGAAACCCCTTACAACCGTTAATGGATTTCTGACTTCATGAGCTACACTCGCCGCAAGTTCACTCACCATATTTAATTTCTCTGATTTCTGCATTTGAACACGAATTTCAGCATTTTCAAATAAAAACTCTCTTAAATAAACATGAAACAGCATTGTAATTGTTAAAACAGTAAAAAATATGCACGCCGAAAAAATTGTTTGATCTGATTGGTACTCTTTTATACCATTTACCGTTGCTTCATAATAAAGCAAACAGACCATACTGAACGAAAATAAAATTGGCATTAATATACTTAAAGCAAATTTCTTTCGTTTAGAAAAACTAACCCAATGTGGTGAAACAATAAATGGTAAGATACACGAAATCACTTCAAACGGAAAAGATTTCAAAGATGCTAAACCATATAGCAAATACACAAAAACTGCTTTCGTTAAAATAATAATCGTTCCGATCAATCTTCCACCATATAAAATAGATGAATAGATTAATAAAATACTAAAAGTAATAGCCATGCTTTCACTAATGTGAATTGGGTAAAGCAAGCAAATAAAAATATTAAAAAAAGTTAGCAATCCAACTAATATTCTATTTTGTTTCGGGCTTGTATTGTGGTATCTACTAAGCCAGAACATTTCGTATAAAAAGACCGGAATGATTATGATTGCAAATTGAATTAATAAATCTTTTAATTGCAGCATGAAAGTGTCCTCCACCCCTTCTTTCAACAAATTATAACATAGTTATTTAAACTTCTAATTATTAATACAAAAAATTCGAAAAAAACATTTCTACATAGAACGTCACATTATTACAAAGTATTCTAAAATATAAGAAAAGTCGTCAAGCTTAAGTGCTTAACGACTTAAAACCAACCTTTTCTTTTAAAAAATATGTACATTAAGATCGTAACAAATCCCATTAAAATTAAAATAAATAAGTATCCATATTTCCATGTTAATTCTGGCATATAATGGAAATTCATTCCATATAAACCTACGATAAACGTTAGTGGTAAAAAGAAAGATGATATGATTGTTAATGTTTTCATAATATTATTCATTTTTTCTGAGCTTAATGAAAAATAGCTTTCTCGAATATCGGAAGCTAAATCTCGATTCGTCTCAATCATATCCGAAAGCTTCATTAGATGATCGTGTATATCTTCAAAATAAATTCGATGTTCAGATATATCTTTAAATCGATTCGAATTAAGGATTCGATATAATAAATCACGAGTTGGTAAAATCGTCCTTCTTAATTTCGATAAATCAGATTTAATATCATATAATCTTTCTACAGCATTATTTACTTGTTTCTTTAATGGATCAATTTCAAGGTCTGATAGTTCATCCTCCAAACGATAAATTAGTGGAAAATAACTATCAACAAGCTCATCAATAATTCGATGTGTTAAATGAAGTGGACTCTTTGAAGCTCGACGATCTGACATTATATTATCTAAAACTAGTTGTACTGTCGGACTTTTATGGATATGAAATGTGATAACATAATGATCACTTACAAAAATATCTAGTTCCGTCTCCTCTAAGTCTTTTTTATTTAATTCGTGCAATATTAAAAAATGATATCCTTCATAGTAGTCAAGTTTAGGTCGTTGTACATATTCCAAACAATCTTCAATCGCTAAAGGATGAAAATTAAATTCGGTTGATAAAAGTTGAATCTCATCTTCGGTAGGCTCATCAATATCTACCCAATACCATAAGTAATTATTTGATTTTGCATCTGCAATTGTTATATTACGATCGATTTCTTTATTTTTAGTGATTCCTATTACTTGTAACATGTTATTACTCACCTTCTTTAGGCAATCAAATTATTTCACTACTAAATACTTTTTTTATTATATGGTAAAATGAAGAAAATTTCATTGAATAGTTCGATTAAAAAGTTTAATTTTAATATAAAAATAATAAGTAGAGGGATTTAAAATGAACAGATATATAAACGAAAGTGTAAAAGAAATTCAAATCTCCGGTATTAGAAAATTTGCCCAAAAAATCGAAAAATATGACAATGTCATTGCATTAACATTGGGTCAACCTGATTTTCCAACTCCAACACCTATTAAAGAAGCTGCTATTCATGCAATTAATCAAAACCAAACAGTCTATACTCCTAATGCTGGTTTGCCTGCACTTAGAAATGCTGCTTCTAATTTTTTAAAGAAAAATTATTCTTTATCATATGATCCAACGAACGAAGTAATCGTTACAGTAGGGGCTAGTCAAGCACTCGATGTTACATTCAGAACAATCCTTAACGATGAATGTGAGGTTATTCTTCCTGCACCTATCTACCCTGGCTATGCACCAATTATTCAAACTTGTGGAGCAAAACCAGTTTTTGTAGATACATCTAATAGTAGTTTTAAAATTACACCTGAATTATTGGAAGAACACATCACTGAAAAAACACGTTGTATTGTTTTACCTTATCCAAATAACCCAACAGGCGTCACATTAACGAAAGAGGAACTTGAGAATTTAGCTAACTACTTATCTCAGAAAGATGTATTCATTTTATCAGATGAAATATATAGTGAGCTGACATATGATACGACTCATACTTCTATTGCTAGTTACCCTGGAATGAGAGAAAAGACAATTGTCATAAACGGTCTTAGTAAATCACATTCTATGACCGGATGGAGAATTGGTTTTATCTATGCACCTGCTTATTTAGCTCAGGAAATCTTAAAAGTGCATCAGTATAACGTATCATGCGCTACATCAATATCTCAATATGCAGCAATTACAGCATTAACTGATTGCATTGATTCTCCAATTGAAATGGCAAAGGAATATAAAATAAGACGTAATTATATGATTGACCGATTAGAAAAGCTAGGACTACCTTGTATTAAGCCAGAAGGTGCATTTTATTTATTCCCATCAATTAAAGAATTCAATATGCCTTCCATGGAGTTCGCACTAAATCTAGTAGAAAAACATAATCTAGCGGTTATTCCAGGAGAAGCTTTTTCTGAATTTGGAGATTCATATATTCGATTATCATATGCTTATTCAATGAAAGAACTAGAAATTGCATGTGATCGATTAGAAGAGTTTGTAACTAGTCTTAGAAATTAAATAAAAAAGCAGGGGTGGATTTCTAGATCCTCTCCCCTGCTTTTTTATCTAGCTTGTATTACTCTTGTTTTAAATAACAAGTCCTGAATTGTTTTATGGTCTTTTCTAAATAACATTAAATAGACATTAACTATTAATGGTACACCTAAAAATAGAACTGATATTCCTGCTATAAAGATAAAACGTATGAAAAATAGTATCATTGTCGTTTCTTCATAGTTATCTTTTATCATTTTAATAGCTAAAAATCTTTGACCAAATGTCATCCCTTTATTAAATTGTGGAACAACTACAAATAATATGATCATAATAATTGAAATAACAATTAAATCGACCGTTGAATTTCCTGATGTAGAATTAAAACGACTTAATATCTTCTCAGGATTCATCGTAATAATAGCGATAATGATCCCATAAGCTACTGAAACGATAAATGTATCGAATAAAAACGCACTTAATCGTTGATAAAACTTTGCAAGTTGAAAATTTTGCACTTGTTAACCTCTATTCATTAAATTATTGAATGTGGTGAGACGGATCGTATAAAGTATAAAGTGCTTGAGTTCCTTTTTCATCTAAACCATTTTTAGACAGTTCATCGTAGCATTTTTTTGCAAGTAAAAGTCCTGGTAGATTTAATTCCATCTTTTGGGCTTCTTCAATTGCGATTCCCATATCTTTTATAAAATGTTTAATATAGAACCCCGGCTCGAAATCGCCTTTTAAAACACGAGGTGCTAAATTGGATAATGACCAACTACCCGCTGCACCAGTAGAAATACTTCCTAATACTTTTTCTCCATCTAATCCTGCTGCTGAAGCATATGCAAGGGCTTCACAAACTCCTAACATACCAGAAGCTATTGCAATCTGATTACACATTTTTACATGTTGTCCACTACCAGCATTTCCATGATACGCAATATTTTTTCCTAAAACATCAAATAATGTGGACATTTTATGAAAAGTTTCTTCTTCTCCACCAACCATAATTGCTAATCTAGCTTCTCTTGCCCCTAAATCTCCACCTGACACAGGTGCATCTAATGATGACATACCTACTGATTTTGTTAACTCATCAATTTTTTTAGCTAAAGTTGGTGTCGAAGTTGTAAAATCGATAAATGTTGTCCCTTTTGAAGCCGATTGGATAATCCCATTATCACCAAAGTATACTTCCTCTAAGTCACTTGGATAGCCGACCATCGTACAAATAACCTGACAATTTGGTGCTAATTCTTTAGGTGTATCATACCAAGTAGCACCTAAATCAATTAACTCATTTGCTTTTTCTTTTGTACGGTTATAAATATGTAATTTTGCACCTGCATTGATTAAATGCTTTGCCATACTTTTACCCATAACGCCAATTCCGATAAATCCAACTTGTAAATCTTTTAAATTAATTGCTTCCATATTACACACTCCTCTTTTTATATCCATAACTAAACTAACATAAAAAATATTAATAAAAAAGCCTGATCTATTCTTATAAAAAAATAAGCGAACTTAACCTTATTTCAAATTATATTTAGGTTATTTCAACACTAATTTGTTGACTCTAATAATGGAACTATCTATATTAAAAAAGTACATAAAAATGTATTTAATGCACCTAATTTTTGGAGGTATTTTCATATGAAAAATGAACAATTTTTTGAAATGATTAAAGAACGAAACTCTACTCGAGTATTCGACTCTTCTACTGAAATCAGTAGCAGCGAAATTACTGAACTTCTTGATGCTGCAATGACTGCACCATCTGCTTGGAATTTACAACATTGGAAATTCGTTGTATTCCATGGTGAAAACGCGCAAGGTAAATTATTACCTGTTGCATATAACCAAGGTCAAATTAAAGATGCTTCATGTGTAATAGCTGTATTAGCCGATACACAATCAGCAAAAAATGTTGACTTAGTTTTCGGACCTGCTGTGGAAGCTGGTTTTATGACTCAAGAAGCAAAAGACAAATTAAAAGCCAATGTTGAAGGTGCTTATGCAACAGAGCAGCGTAATCGTGAACAAGGTATCTTGAATTCTTCTCTTGCTGGTATGCAATTAATAATGGCTGCTTCTGCAAAAGGTTGGAACACTTGTGCAATCGGAGGATTTAACGAACAAGCGTTTAAAGAAACTTTCTTAACTGATGATCGTTACATTCCAACGATGTTGATTGCCATTGGTAAAGAAAAAGTACCAGGACATCATACAACACGTTTTTCTGCAAAAGAAATGTCTATTTGGATTTAATCATAAATGAAAAGTAAAAGGGATTCTGACAAAAGTCGGAGTCCCTTTTATGTCATTACGATTCATTAACAATGTTGTTCAACAGTAATGATTAGTTTCTTAAGTAATTCTAGAGAAGAATCAATTGCTAATGAATAATATCTATGTGTGCCTTTTTGCTCAATTTGTACTAATTGATTATCACGCAATATTTTTAAATGATGTGATATAGCCGGCCTAGATAATGAAGTTTTTTCCGTAATTTCATTAACAGTTAGCGCCTCACCTTCTGATAACATTAAAATGATATCCTGTCTATAAGGATCGCTTAACGCTTGGAACAAGGGAATACATTCTCTAAATACTTCAATTGCCTCTTTACTCAAATCTGCCACCTACTTTTATTATCCAAAAATAATCTTATTCGTTTAATAATTTAAACATACACTAAATTAAAGAAGCGAATTTGTCAACAGTAGGAACTTTTCGATTCGGTAGATTATCATACAGAATATATATAATGTTAAAAATAAAACAACAGGTTGCCCTGTTGTTTAGTTTGTAGACAAAATACTTTAAATTCTGTTGTTTTATTTTAGATGCTATTAACTAAGTTAACAACTTCTTCAGCTGTAGACATAGATAAAGCTTTTTCAGCTAATATCTCCATTTCAGCTTTAGAAAGTTTAGCCATTTGACTACGAGCAGGTAAGATTGAAGTAGCACTCATAGAGAATTCATGTAAGCCTAATCCAACAAGTAAAGGAATAGCTAATGCATCTCCAGCCATCTCTCCACACATTCCAGCCCATTTACCTTCTTTGTTTGCAGCATCGATTACCATTTTAACTAATCTTAAAATAGATGGGTTATATGGTTGGTATAAATATGAAACCTGTTCATTCATTCGATCTGCAGCCATTGTATATTGGATTAAATCGTTTGTCCCGATACTAAAGAAATCAACTTCCTTAGCGAATACATCTGCTAGAACAGCAGAAGCAGGGATTTCTACCATCATACCAATTTCGATATTGTCTGAGACTTGAACATTTTCTTTTAATAGCTGTTCTTTTTCTTCTAATAAAACAGCCTTTGCAGCTCTAAACTCATCTAAAGTTGCAATCATCGGGAACATAATTTTTAAATTACCATATACACTAGCACGAAGTAATGCACGTAATTGTGTACGGAATATTTCCTTCTGATCTAAACATAAACGAATCGCTCTGTAACCTAAGAATGGGTTCATTTCTTTTGGTAAGTGTAAATAAGATAATTCTTTATCTCCACCGATATCTAGTGTTCTTACTACTACCGGTTTATCACCCATACTTTCAAGAACTGATTTGTATGATTCAAACTGCTCTTCTTCTGATGGGAAGTTATCGCGTCCCATATATAGGAACTCAGTACGGTAAAGGCCAACACCTTCACCACCATTATTAATAACGCCTTCTACATCATTTGGTGTACCAATGTTAGCTACTAACTCAACATGATGTCCATCTTTCGTTACAGTTGGCTCATTTTTCAGCTTAGCCCATTCAACTTTTTGAAGCTCGAATTTTTCTTTTTTAGCTTTATACTCTTCTAATTCTTCGTTAGAAGGATCTACTATTACATGACCATCTAATCCATCAACAATGACCATTAAGCCATTTTCGATTTTACTTGTTACTTCTTTTGTCCCTACAACAGCAGGAATTTCAAGAGAACGAGCCATAATCGCTGAGTGAGATGTACGACCACCAATATCAGTTGTAAAACCTAAAGCATATTTACGGTTTAATTGTGCTGTATCAGATGGTGTTAAATCTTCTGCAATAATAATTACTTCTTCAGTAATATTTGCAGGGTTAGAAATCGTAACGCTTAAAAGATGCGCCATTACACGTTTCGTAACATCGCGGATATCTGCAGCACGTTCCTTCATATATTCATTATCCATGCTTTCAAACATTTGAACGAACATTGAAGCAACTTCATTCATAGCAAAATCAGCGTTGACACTTTCAGACTTAATTTTATCTTTGACTGGGTTAACTAGCTCTGGATCATTTAAAACTAAGATGTGCGCAGAAAAGATTGCAGCTTTGTCTTCACCAAGTTCAGCATTCGCGTGATCACGAATTTTTTCTAATTCAGTGTTAGAAACTTGAATTGCATTGTCAAGTTTAGCAATTTCAGCATCAATATCTGAAATTTGTTTTTTAACAATGTTTAATTCAGGATTTTCTAAGCGAAATGCTTTTGCAATTGCAATTCCACTAGAAGCGGCAATACCTTTAATATGTAAAGACATTATTCGCCTAAACCTTCTTTTTTCATTGTATCATCGATTGCAGCGATAGCTTGTTCTGCATCTTCACCGTTAGCGCTAATTTTGATCTCAGTTCCTTGTTGAATTCCTAAAGACATTACACCCATGATTGATTTTAAGTTAACTGTTTTACCATTATACTCAAGATTAATATCAGAATTAAATTTACCTGCTACATTTACTAATAATGTTGCTGGACGAGCGTGGATTCCAGAATCAGCTGTTACTTTAAAAGTTTTTTCCATAATAATTTATCTCCTTTGTGATTAAATCTACATTTTTGGTATAGACGTTTGGCCTACTATAAATATTCTATTAAAAGGGGTGCATAGTGTCAACTATACTACCCCTTATAAAATCAAACATTTTTCGTCTATTTAATTAGATTTATTTAATCTTAATGATGCCTACTTCACCTTTTGATTGCTTACCTGGTTTTTCAATAACAACTTGTTGTCCTTCAGCTAAGTTTGTAAATACAACAGGTGTAATTGTAGAAGGTGCATTTTCACGAATAAAGTGTAAATCAATTTTAACTAATTGTTGACCTTTTGTTACTTTCTCACCTTGTGATACCAGTACTTCAAAGCCTTCACCATTTAGTTTTACAGTATCAATACCAATATGGATTAAAATTTCTTTTCCACCATTTGATAGAATACCAATTGCATGTTTAGTTGGGAATACATTTACGATTTCGCCATCTACTGGAGATACTACTGTACCTTCTGAAGGAATAATCGCAAATCCATCACCCATCATTTTTCCAGAAAATACCTGATCTGGTACTTCTGTAATTGGGATTATTTCCCCTTCAATTGGATTAATAATCGCTTCTTCAATAGTAGTATCTACTGCTGAAGCTGTTTCTTTATGTGCTTCTTGACTAACAACTGGCGTTTTTCCAGTCATAATGTCTTTAATTTGTGATTTTAATGTATCTGATTTAGGTCCAAAAATTGCTTGAATATTATTTCCAACTTCAAGAACTCCAGCGGCACCTAATGCTTTTAAACGATCTTTATTTACTTCATCTTTTGCATTTACTTGTACTCGTAATCGTGTGATACATGCATCTAATGAAGAAATATTACTTTTTCCACCTAAAGCTTGTAAAATTTCATATGGTAATTCATTAGCTGGAGTCTTACTTGTAGTATCTTCAGCGATTGCATCTTCACGTCCTGGAGTTTTTAAATCCCATTTTCTAATTGCAAATCGGAAACCGAAGTAGTAAATGACTGCTAATACTAAACCGACGATGATTACCCACCACCAGCCAGTTCTATTCGGTAGAACCCCGAATAATAAGTAGTCGATTAGACCGCCTGAGAAAGTCATACCAATTTTAACATTTAATAATTGCATGATCATAAATGATAAACCAGCAAAGATTGCATGAATTCCAAATAGTACTGGAGCAACAAATAAGAATGAGAATTCAATTGGCTCTGTAATACCAGTTAAGAATGAAGTTAATGCTGCTGATGCCAAAATACCACCAGCGATTTTTTTATTTTCAGGTTTTGCTTCATGATACATAGCTAATGCAGCAGCTGGTAAACCAAACATCATGAATGGGAATTTACCTACCATGAATGTACCAGCAGTTAATTTTACTCCGTCTTTTAATTGAGCAAAGAAGATTTTTTGATCCCCGTGTACAACCATACCTGTTTTATCAGTATATGAACCAAACTCAAACCAGAAAGGTGCATAGAAAATATGATGTAAACCAAATGGAATTAATGAACGCTCAATAACACCAAAGATGAATGCTGACAATGTTAAGTTCGCATCAATCATATTATGTGAAAATGTGTTTAAACCGTGCTGAATTGGCGGCCAAATAAAGCACATTAAAATACCAAGTAATACTGAAAACGCTGCTGTAGCAATTGGTACAAATCGCTTACCTGCAAAGAAACCTAAGTATGATGGCAAATCAATTTCATAATATTTATTGTAAGCCCATGCAGCTAAAATACCTACGATAATCCCACCAAAAACACCTGTTTGTAATGTAGGAATTCCTAATACGTACGCAAATGATGGATCATCAAATTTAGCAATATTTAATGTTTTATCTAAAACAACATATTGTCCAACATCTTTGAACACACTCATTGTTTTATTCATAATCAGGAATCCAACGATCGCTGCTAAACCTGCAACACCTTCTCCTCCTGCTAAACCAACGGCAACACCTACTGCAAATAATAATGAGAGATTACTAAAAATGATGTCACCTGATTGTTCCATAACTTTTGCGACTAGTTGGAACCAGTGCGCATCAAGAAACGGTAAGTACTTTAATGTTTGTGGATTTTGAAATGCATTACCGAATGCAAGTAACAATCCAGCAGCTGGTAAAATTGCAACTGGAAGCATAAGCGCTTTACCAACTTTTTGTAAAACTCCAAAGATTTTCTTAAACATTGTCTTCCTCCTTTTATCCAAACAAAAAAGGCATGAGCAGAAAAAATGAGATTATTGAATCCTGGATATAGTTTCCCCTACCCAAGTATAATAATTCACATTTTTTCAACTCATGCCTGATCGAATCAGTAACACGTTTAATGTGTACAATATTCAATTATGTTTTTATATGATTTCGCTTTCATTATATCTATAGAATTTAAAAATTTCAAGACAAATTACCTATTTTTTAAAATTATTTATTTACTATGTTAAAAAAGCGCCAAATTTCTATTTAGGCTTCTTAAATTATTTATTAATTTTACTTTGAACAAGTCGTTCTAAATGTAAGGTTAAGTATATTACTTCAGCTTCACTAGCTTTTTTATTTAATGAAGCTTGGATTGACTTTAAAATTTTCCATGCTAAATCATAGCATACGGGGTATTCTTTTTTTAAGATTATGCCCAAAGCTGGTGACTCTTCAGATGAATTACCATGAAATATACGGTCAATTAAAAACCGTAAATGACGAACTAATCTTGAATAATGAATACTTTCTTTATCAATTTCAATTTGTAAATATTCTTCTATATAGATGACTAGATCTTTAATGATCTGAGAGAACTTATTTACATCCGATACAACTTCCATCGATAAATTACTAACAATATGAAGTGTTACGAACCCCACTTCTTCGATCGGTAAATTTATATCTATTTCTTTATTTATCAAATCAATAACTTCTTGTGCAATTTTAAAATACTCAGGATACATTGCTTTCGTTTCTTGTAAGAAAGGATTATCAACATTATAGCCTTCTCTAATACGTTTAATCGCAAATATTAAGTGGTCTGTTAACCCAATATGAATTTGCTCATTTAAAGTACATCCTGTTCTTTCAGAAATTAAATAAATCGCCTGCTGCAGCGTACCCATTAATTTTTCATCCATAAAGTTGATTAATGATTTATATTGTTTTTGTTTTTGTTCATCTTTTAAAATAAACATTTTTTCTACTACACCTTCGGAAATTAAATCTCCTCTAGTTTTATTAAAACCGATGCCTTTACCTAGCAAAACTACTTCGGTATGATCGGGATTTTTCGCTATTAAAACATTATTATTTAGAACTTTTTTGATTGTATAACATACTGACATCTCTGACATTTTTTTTATCACCCCCAAGTTTAAAAAATCGCTTTTATATCATAACATAATTTTTCTGAAAAAGTTAAAACACAGTTTAAGTTTCATAAATTAATCATATTTTTTTGATAATCTATTATAGTAGGATAGAATATAAAAGTATAAATATAAATTGAGTAGGTGTTAAGAAAAATGATTAAGTTATTTGTTAGTGACCTGGATGGGACGATGTTTCACCAAGGTCAACTATTTGAACATGATGTAGAAGCATTAAAAACCCTTTTAGATCGTGGTGTTTTATTATGTTTTGCTTCCGGACGTTTAGATTATGAAATCGTAAAAATTATGGAAAGCTTAAAAGGTAATTTTCACCGTATTAGTATGAATGGAACTTATATTTATTCAAATGATGGAGAAGCATTGTTAGATGCAACATTCCATCCAAGTGTAATCGATAAAGTTTACGAAATGATTTCACACGATAAATTTTTAATCTATGTAGCTGATAATGAAACATACTATATCGAAGAGAAAACGGATTTAGTTAGAGAAATTGAAAAGAACTCTAGCATGAATGCAGTTGAATTAAAAACTCTAAAAAACGATTTAGGTAAATCAATTACCCCAAAAAAATATGTAGTTTTAGGTGAAGATGAAGACTTACTTGAGCTACAAAAAGAATTACAAAAAGAACTGCCTGAATTTGTAACTTCTTATATTTCTGCTAAAAATTGTTTAGATATCGTTCCAGTTAATGTAAGTAAAGGTTCAGCAATTCAAATACTGATCGAAAAATTAGGAATTAAACCTGATGAAATTGCTTGTATCGGTGATGCATATAATGATATCTCAATGTTTGAACTGACTCCTAATAGCTTTGCAATGGAAAATGCTGACGATGAAGTTAAAAAATATGCTTCGTATATCGTTCCTTCAGTAGCCGAAGCAGTTAAAATTGTTTTACAAATTAAGTAAGAGGAAAGGGTGCTTATTGGAGCACCCTTTTTCTATTGAAATATAATGTATGGGAATCATAATTTTCTTTTTTTTACACACGAACCTCTTTTGAATATGAATGTTTCAGATTCTCTTTTTTACTTACTTATGAACGTTTATGCGGTACTTAAATCAATTTTACCGAAATTTCTTCTATTTTTGATTCCTTCACTCTATTTCTTCTTGTATGGTTCCCTTTATTTGCAGATTCTCTGAATTTAATTGCAGATATGACTTTTTTATTTGCAGATTTACCAATTTTATATGCAGTTTCGGCTTTTTTATTTGCACTTCTACAAATTTAATTGCAGTTTCAGCCATTTTATTTGCACCACCGCTGACTTGGCCTCTATTCGATGAAAAAAGAGTGCTTAAAAAAGCACTCTTTTTAACGGTCAATATCAATTGTAAAACGATAGCGATCAGCTCGGTAAATACAGCTTACATATTCAAGTGGTATTCCCTCATTAATAAACGTTACTTGGTGTAATTCTAATGCAGGGGAATCCTCCGCTACCTCAAGAATTAATGAATCTTTTTCTGTCATTAAAGATGCTTTAATCCATTTTGTGGCTTTTTTAATTGAATAACCTAATGTAACTTCAAAATATTCATATAAAGAATGATTCAATACTTTTTCATCAATTCGATTTACTAATTTTTTTGGTAGGTATGTTGTTTCGATTGCAATGGGATGATCATTTGCTAAACGGCATCTTTCAATTTTAAAAATTTCAGAACCACTTTCAATTGATAACACTTCTGCTAAATATTCATCAGCTTCGATCGTTGAAAAGCTTAGTAGTTTATTCGTAGGGGTCAGTCCTATGGATGTAATATCTTCAGAAAAACTCCTTAATGATTTTAGTGATTCCTCAACTTCAATCCCATCTTTTACTGATACAAACGTACCAATTCCACGTTTCCGACTTATTAATGATTCCTTTACAAGATTATTTAATGCTTGTCTTATTGTCATCCTGCTTACATTTAACATCTCACTCAATGTTTGCTCAGAGGGAATTCGCTCACCAGGTTTCCATTCTCCTGAGTTAATTTTAAGCTTTAAAATCTCTTGTATTTGAAAATAAATCGGTAACGGTGAATTTTTATCTAGTTTTAACATTATTGATTACTAAGTGAGTATGCTTCTTCGTCAACAACAATTGTTACATTGTTGTGGTTTTGGAGTGCAGTAGCAGGACAGTTAATATCTAATTTTCCATTTAACATTTCCTTAACTGCTTCAGCCTTTTTAATGCCTGAAGCCACTAAAATGATTTCTTTCGCTCTCATAATTGAACCAATTCCCATAGTAACTGCGTGTGTTGGGACATCTTCTTCGTTCTCAAAATAAATTTTATTTGCGTTACGAGTTGATTCTGTAAGCTCTACAATATGAGTAGGTGTATCGAATGGTGTACCAGGCTCATTAAATGCAATATGGCCATTCTCACCAATTCCTAAAAGTTGTAAATCTACAGGATGCTTCTGTAGTAATTCCTCATAATTTTTACAAGCTTCTTCTAAATTTTTTGTATTTCCATTTGGTAAATGGTTTTCTTTAAAATTTAAATGGTTAAAAAGCTGTTCTGCCATATAAGTGTGGTAACTTGTTTGATCATCTTCAGCAAGTCCAACATATTCATCAAGATTTACAGTAATGACGTTTGACACATCTGGTTTATGAATACGGAAAAGTTCATATATACCTAGTGGAGATCCACCTGTAGCTAATCCTAATGTAAATTCCGCTTTCCCTTCAAATGCCTTTACCATTTTTTCATATGCTACTTTTGAAATTTCTTCTGCATTTTTTACTACGATTACGTTCATAAAGTCACCTCATTCATATTTTTACCTTGTCTAGTTGTATCAATAACGAAGAAATCAGGAGTCATTTGCACAAAATCAGCGTCTTTACCTGGTTCTAATACGCCCTTATGTTTAAGACCAAATTCTTCAGCTTGGTTTATTGATGTCATTTGTACTGCCTCTTCAGGACTACAGCCAGTAAATGCCATAATGTTTCTGAATGCATCATCCATTTTTAAAATACTACCCGCAAGCGTTCCGTCTTCTAATCTTGCACTTTTATTTTTTACAAATACAGGTTGTCCACCTAATTCATATTTGCCGTCCTCTAACCCTTTTGCTCTCATCGCATCAGTAATTACACTTATTTTTTTAGCACCTTTTAGGCGATAAGCAAGTTTTACCATATCAGGATGAATATGAATTCCATCAGGTATCATTTCTACCATTACTCGGTCATCAAGTAATACATGTCCAACTGTTCCTGCTTCACGATGATGCATAGGTCTCATTTGGTTGTACAAATGTGTAGCGTGGAAAATATTTCTACCTTCAAAATCTGAACGAATCGCATCAGAGTGACCTACTGTGCCAACTACATTTGTGCGTTCTAGCTCATTTTCTAACTCTTTTGCACCTTCAACCTCAGGTGCATAAGTAACTAATTTGATTAATCCACCAGAAGCTTCTTGCCATTCTTTGAATAGTTCAACATCAGGGTTAATAATATATTCTAATGGTTGTGCTCCAGCTTTATTTTTATTAACAAACGGTCCTTCTAAATGAATATATTCAAAATGAGCACCAAGTTTTTTAGCCTCGTTTAAAGACTTTAAAGCATTTTTAATATTTTCTTTAGATTGTGTCATTGTAGTTGGAAAGAAGGTTGTTACCCCTTCCTTCATCATTTCAATACTCATCGTTACCATTGAGTTTGGATCAGCATCCATTGCGTCAACATCATATGCTCCGTGAATATGGATATCAATCATTCCAGGAATAATAACAGTTCCTTTTCCATCAATTATTTCTTCACCTTCATTTTCGTATCCATTCATATGACCAACAGAAGAAATTTTTTCATCATATCGAATATAACCATTTTCAATTACTTCTGTACCTGTGTAAATTTTTACATTAATAATTGATTTCATTTACTCTCCTCATTCCTTTGCTTAAGAAGTCTTCGCCACTACTCCAATATAGGAAGTAGTGTTTACTTAATCATCATTCACATTCATTTATAAAAGTACCTTGATTTCTTCATTACTATTTTATGATATATACTCCTAGTTGTCTATACTACTAATAAGCAATTAACAAAAACGTCACAAATAATGACTGATTTAGATTCCTAATATCCTCTTTACCACAAAAAAGAAGAAGTAATGGTTTTTGTCCTTCAAGGATCTACCAATACTTCTTCTTTTTCAATATATAAATTATGACCATTTGTTGATAATTCGATATCTCCGAACTGGTCCGTTGTATATTGCTTAATACCTAGATGATTTAACCGCTTCATTACTGACCGGTGTGGATGACCAAACAAGTTAAATTTATCATATGAAAGGATTGCGACTGTAGGATTTACAGCAAATAAAAATGCTTCTGAAGTTGATGTTGATGAACCATGATGCGGAATTTTTAGCACTTGAGCATTGATATTCTCATTTTTAATTAATCTTTTTTCAGTGTTCCTTTCAATATCTCCAGTTAATAAAATTGAAATGTCATTATATTTAACCTTCAATACAATTGAACTGTTATTATTTGTATACGATTTTTTCCCACTATTTAAAACAGTAATTTCTACATTAGGGTCAAGCATTACTTTTTCATTTAACCTTGCAATACTAATTGGAATATTCTTCTGATACGCTTCTTTCTTATATAAGTAATAAGAATGTGAATTATATTTTTTCCCACTATCCAGGATTTTTGTTATCTTAATACTATTCATTACTTTTAATAACCCACCAATATGATCGATATCTGGATGAGTACTGACTAATAGGTCAATCGCATTTATATGTAGTCGTCTAAGTTTTTTTATAACGACTCCACCATGTTCAACATCTCCTCCATCGATTAGTACAGTCTTACCATTTGGTAAAATCATAACCATGCTATCTCCTTGACCTACATCAAAAAAATAAATTAATAACGGGTGAGTAATATAGCCGTAATTTGTAGTTCTTGCTTCACTATTTATGTTATTACAAAAAAAGGCAGTAAAAAAAATAAAGATAGAAAATATGAGAGAGTATCGTTTTCGATTTTTGTTCATTCACACTTCCTCCTATCCTAACATTATTTTCTCATAGCCATTTCAAAAGTATGTATGATGCCCATAAAAATAAGTTGGAAATTGAGTATACTTCAAATTGGAATTGTAATTCAAATCAGTGTTAAAAATTAGCCCACAGCACAAAAAAAAAACTGTAAGCAATTTTTCGCTTACAGTTTTTTTTAGTTACTCAAATACTTCCTCTAGTTTTTTTACAACTAATAAGGAGTCACTAACTTGTATAGTCGTTTGATTTGTAATGTAAACTCCATGCATACCTAATTTTAAAGCAGGAGAAATTTCATTAATGAAATTATCACCGATTGACACAATTTCATGTGGCATAACATTGAACTTATTCATGATATTTTTAAAATGGTTTTCTGTTTCTAATGGCTTCTTACCATCCGTAATTTCTAGATGAAATAAATCATTTAAATTAAGTAACTTCAGTAATCTAGTTACATCTTCTCGATCAGAGTTCGTTAACAATACTAATTTTTTAGAATCCTTAACTTTTTCTAAAGCCTCTTTTAATCCTTTTATATAAGGAATACTAAACTCTTTTGTTGCCATATACTCTTTTGTTTTATCATAACAGTGATATACGTCTCTTGCACCGTAGTGATAAATCGCTACCAAAGGCATCCACCAACCATCACCTACTGGGATATATGGTAATTCATAATTAATTTTTTCAAGATAATTCTCTGGAAGCTCCTCTTTAGAAAGTAGCTGCCCTTCCCAAGTAAATACTTGTATTGGCTTCAATGTAATTGGATCTAGCGATATGATTAAATCATTTTCTGAGTCATAAATTTTTCCAATTGTTAATGCATGGTCATAATCTTTTATTTTTTTATAATCATTTAAAAAAGAATCTCTCTTTTCTGAACTTATTTCATTCGCTAGTAATTTAGCATAGTAATCGTAGTGCTCAGTACCATCATACAAAGTACCATCTAAATCAAAAACTAATACTTTTGAATTCATTAATAAATTATGCATTTCATACTCCTTAGCTGTCTTTGTCTTTTACGTCTAAAATAAAATCAAATGATTTTTGATCATCATTTAATTTAAATTCATAAAATATTTTATACATACCTGCTTCAGGTAAATCAAGTTCATAGTTTACTTTTGATTGATTATTAGGATGACTAATTAGCTTAAAATATGTTCCTTCTTCATTCATAATATAAAATTGCTGATCTGTAAATTTAGAACGTTTTTTAAATTGATCAAAATCAAAAGTAATTTTACTCTTAGTTTTTGGAAGAATTGAAGTATATAGTAGGGATACTCTATAATCATCAGTCTTTTTTGTTAAAATTGCTGTCGGAAATACTTCTTCTTTTTTTTCCTTTTGTTTTTGGAAAATCTTAGTATCAAGCGTTTGATTATTTAAAAATATACTAACATAATAAGGAGTGGCTTTCTTAAAGGAGTACTTAAATGTAAATTGATTATCTCCATTATAAACTGGTTCAATGACTTTATAGGATTTTAATTGATCTGTCGTAATAAATATTCTAATTTTTTCACGTTGTAACACATTCAAAGTTCTAGATGATACGGTTACTTCTTGTGAATTTTTTTTAGTCGTAAGATTCCATTTTACCTTTTGAACTTTTAGTTGGCTAACCTGACTACCACTTGATAATATACTATGATTAACTAGGCGATTGCTAATTAATAGAATAATTAATATAGCTATACATAGAGCTGCAATAAAACGAGATTTCATAGATCATTCTCCCTTAAATAGTTAAAATTAATAATTTTTAGTTACTTCAAGAAAGCTGAAATTCTAATTGTAAACTCTTTCATTATCTTATCACCTGTGCAATAATTAAAATTCGCCATAAATTATCTGTATTGGTTAATTTTGTCTATGAGTATTTCTATATTTAATATGTACTACGTCCATCTTACTTTTTCCTTTAAGTAGCATACAAATAAGAATGTTTTTTATTTAAATGTAGAAACTAACATACTGATAATGGATGGGATATTTTACAAACAGTTTTTTAGGAGGATATTAAATGAGTATACATATTGGTGCCGAACAAGGTGCAATTGCTGATAAAATTTTATTACCTGGTGACCCATTAAGAGCTAAATATATCGCAGAAACATTTTTAGAGGATGTTGTTTGTTATAATGAAGTACGTGGAATGCTTGGTTTTACTGGAACATATAAAGGCCAAAGAATTTCCGTTCAAGGTACCGGAATGGGAGTACCTTCAATTGGTATTTATGTAAATGAATTGATTAATAGTTATGGTGTAAAAACTTTGATTCGCGTTGGTACATGTGGTGGACTTCAAAAGGATGTAAAAATTCGTGATGTCATTATTGCGATGACGACTTGTACAGATTCAAATATGAATCGTCAAACATTCCCTGGTTTCGATTACTCTCCATGTGCTAGCTTTGATTTATTAAAGAAAGCCTATGAAGGTGCAGTGAATAAAGGGTTAAATGTTAAAGTAGGAAATATTTTAACTTCAGATCTTTTCTACCGAGATAGTATGGACATGTATGAAAAATTAGCTAATTACGGAGTTCTTGCGGTAGAAATGGAAACTACTGCATTATATACAATCGCAGCAAAACATAATGTAGACGCACTTACTGTTTTAACTGTAAGTGATCATATCTTCACTGGTGAAGAAACATCTGCACAAGAAAGACAAACTACTTTCAATGATATGATTGTCATCGCGCTAGATGCAGCAATCGCTTAATATATCTAAAAAAACCTGGGATTATGATCTCAGGTTTTTTCATTGTATTGAAATATAAATGAGGAAATTTTGAAAACTAGAACACTAAGTGAATAATTTATTGATAGAGTTGAGTTTTGTTAGTGTACATCAAGTTGCGAACATCCTGTAGTGGAAATCAACTTCAACCAAATTACTTACCAATGATTAATATTGAATGTTTCAAATTCCGGAATTATTTTATTAAATATTTGTGACCTAACGTCGTTTTTATACCACTTTACATCCAATCAAAGGTACAATAACAATATCGAAAATCAAATTAAGGATGGTAAGGAATGAAGAAACAGCAATCAATTTTACTTTTCACCTGGATTGTAAGTATAATTGCAACTCTAGGTAGTTTATCATTTTCAGTAATTAATCATTGGACACCTTGTTCATTATGCTGGTATCAGCGAATTTTTATGTACCCAATCGTTTTTATAATAGGAATCGCTTTTTATAAAAATAAAATAAAAGATGTTATTTATGTTTTACCTTTATCATTAATAGGTATGTGCATTTCAATCTATCATATTTTAATTCAAAAAGTTCCTGCACTTAAGGAAACAGCAACACAGTGCGGTCCGGTCCCTTGTACTGGAGATTATTTAAATTGGTTTGGATTCATTACAATACCAATGCTGGCATTTGTTGCATTCCTACTTATTAATATTTGTTGCATAACTCTTTTACGAAAATCAAATTAAAATAATTCAAGCTGCTCGGTAGAAGATGGTCCAAATTCAATACCTAGCAGCTTCATTAATTGTTTAGCATTATCCGCTGCATCTCCACCAGAATTATTATTAAACAGTATACAAATTTCTTTTGTGTTTTTTGATAGCTGTTCAATTCTTTCTACCCAATCGTATAATTCTTCTTCATTATAACGGTATAAATAACGTACCTCACGCCAATTATCTTGTCCATTGTGATTCCATCCATATATATTTCGACCATGGAAACGGATTAAAGTTAAATTTGGATTCGTAGGATGTAATACAATTGGTATACTTCCATTACCTGCTTGTGGCTCATCACAAATTGAATGAATCCATCCTTCCTCTTCCATAAACTTCAACGTTTGCTCATAAAAATTAGGATAAAACCATGTCTGATTACGAAATTCTAAAATTGCAGGAAGACCTTTAAGTTTACTTTTCAAAGTTCTTAATAATTCAACATTTTCTTTTTTACAATTAAACCATGGTGGAAACTGAAACAATATCCCTTTTAATTTATCCGCTTCAATTAAAGGCTGGATTGATTCCAAAAATGGCGTCAACAGTAAAATTTGTTCCTCTTTAGAATAGTTTTGCCTTGAATGGCCAGTGATTCCGCCGTACGCTTTAACGATAAACGAAAAGTCAGCTGTAGTTTGATTTACCCATTTTTGATAGTTTGATTGTGGCATAATACTATAATAGGAAGAATCAATTTCAACAATTGGAAAATGCATACAATATTGTTTCAATTTTTTTGAAGAGTGAATCCGATCAGGGTATAAACTATCATGATCGCCCCACCCAGTAACTCCAATCTTTATTTCCATGCTTCTCTCCCGTTAGTTCTTTCATTACTAATTAATTATTTCTAATTTTCATTAAAATAAACGAATTAGTTTGATATAATGACTACAGTATAATCTTATTTTAGTAGAAATTGGAGTATAGTGTAAATGATTAACGAGACCGTACAAGAACTAAAAAATAAAATTACCGAGCTTGAAGAAAAAGTAAAATCGTATGAAACAATTTTAAATACAATAACTTCCGGATCTATATTTTCAAATGAAACTCGTGAATTATCAAATTCGAATCATTTAACTAGAAATACAAGTTTATGTAATACAAATAATGAAACACTTCCATTACATACTAAATTCTCTAACTTTTTATCTAATAGTCGGAGAACTTTGCAATCCATCTACGATGCTTTACCGCATCACATAGTATTTATCGATAAAGATGGGATCATTACGCTATATAACCAACAAGTTGCAATTGATTTTAAAATTACTAAATATGAATTAATTGGACGACATATTAGAAATTTATTAAAAATAGACGATAAAGACATTTGTTTACTACAAACACTTTATTCAGGTGAAGAATTTTACAATAAGGAAATTTTAAATATTAACTATGGCATTATCAATACCCGTATCATCCGTGATATAAATGGAGCAATTTCAAGAGTAATTGGTGTTTTTCATAATTTAAACGAGGCAAGGGATTCTGAAAAGCTAGCAATGTCAGGTAGAATTGCTGCAGGTATAGCACATGAAGTCCGCAATCCACTTACAACTGTTAGAGGTTATTTACAATTCTTGCAAGAAGAAGCTCCACCTCAATATAAGCAATTGTTTAATGATTTATTGATTCCAGAATTAGATAGAGCAAATGGAATCATTACTGACTTTTTATCTATTACAAAGAATGCGAACTATAAACCTGAACCAATTAATATTAATGATTTTTTATCGAATCATATAAAACAGCTATTATTTAGCGAGACCGTTTTAAATAATGTTAATATTGAATACTACCTATCTGAGGAATTAATCGGAGCACATATTTTCTTTGATAAAAACCAACTTGTACAAGTTATTTTAAATTTATTTCATAATGCATTAGATGCAAAAAAAGAAGGTCTGCTTACAATTATCATTTCAACTTATATTGATAAGGATTTTATTTATATTGCATTAAAAGATGATGGATCAGGAATTCCAGCTTCAGATTTACCATATATATTTGATCCGTTCTTCTCAACTAAAGATGACGGTACTGGACTAGGTCTACCTTTAACTAAAAAACTAATCCAAAATCATAACGGTACTATATGCGTGATGAGCGATCATAATGGAACTACTTTTACAATTACATTACCAATTAAATAGCTTTATAAAAAAAAGACCAAAACATAAAAGTTTTGGTCTAATTCATTAAACAGATAATATGATTTTTCCAGTTGATTTTCTACTTTCTAATAGATCATGAGCAAGCTTACCATCTTTTAAAGGAAACACTGTAGGTTGTTGTACGATTAATTGTTTAGTTGCTATCCAATTAAATAGCTCATTACTTCTACGTAGTCTCTCTTCTTTTGAAATAAGTACATTCCACAAGTCTCCACCAGTTAGTGTTTTTGAGGTATCCATTAACATTCTTGGATCAATATGAACCGGATCTCCTCCAGCCATTCCATAAAATACAACTGTACCGTGAACTTTTGTTGATTCAAAGCTATCCATGATTGTAGATCCTACTGATTCATAAACAACATCTACACCATTTTTTTCTTTTGTAAACTCTTTTATTTGTGAAACCCAATTATCAGTATATAAAAATACTTCTTTTGCACCGATTGATAAAGCTTTTTCTCTTTTTTCTTGTGATGAGGTTAATCCGATTACCTCTCCACCTTTTAAAAGAATCATTTGAGTCAATAATTGGCCAACACCACCTGCTACTGCATGAACAAGTGCAACATCACCTGATTTTATTTTATAACTATCATTCATTAAATAATGTGCAGTTAACCCTTGAAGCATAATAGACGCAGCAATTTCAAAATTAATTTCATCTGGAATTGGTACAATATGAGATTCCTTTGCAGCAACATACTCTGCATTCGAAAAAGGAACATCTGCAAACGCTACGCGATCTCCTACTTTATAGTCCGTTACATCAGAACCGACTTCTGTAATTATTCCAGAGCCTTCATACCCTAAAATATACGGAGGATCACCTGCTAAATGATAATTTCCTTTACGTCGATAAATATCTGCAAAATTAACACCTACAGCCTTCATTTCAACTAATACTTCATCGTTTGAAATTTTAGGTGTTGCAATTTCTTCGTATTTTAATACGTCTGATTGACCAAATTCTCTAAAAACTAGTGCTTTCATTTACATACTTCCTTACATTTAAAATTCAAAGACAAAATCCTCATCTGTTAATTTTTCCACTGTAACTGCTTTTACATACCCATTACCTTTAACAGAGAAGAAATCATGATTTTTTGTATCCGTTTTTAAACCATTTAAAACAATTGGATTAATATCTTCTTCATCAAAATAAGTATCAAAACCTAAGTTCATTAACGCTTTGTTTGCATTATATCGAATAAACTTATTAACTTCATCTACTAAACCAATTGAAGAATAAATTTCTTCTGTATATTGTAACTCAATTTCATATAATTGAACTAATAATGACATTGTTTCATTGTAAAGTCGAGTTTTTTGTTCATCAGTAAATTGATCATAAATTTGTTGAGCTAATAGTCCTACAAATACACCGTGAATACTTTCATCACGTAAAATTAGATTAATAATCTCACCACTAGCAGTCATTTTACCTTGACCTGCTAAGTATAACGGGAAGAAAAATCCACTATAAAATAAGTAACTTTCTAAAAATACACTTGCAACCATTGCCATGTATAACTCTTCATCCGAAACATCACGCTTTAATAGATTTAAATAATAAGAAGAAATTAATTCCGATTTTTTTGTTAAAATTGGATGCTCGTCCACCCATTTAAACAAATCTTCAATTTCATCTTCTGTAGCAAGAGTTGTAAAAATATGTGAATAGCTTTTTGCATGTACTTCTTCCATAGCACCCATAAATGCTAGTACACTTTTAGCTTGTAAATTTTTAAGATGAACTAAGATTAAAGGCATTCCTTCTCCGCCTTGCTTAGTATCTAATAATGTTAGACCACCCAAAACCTTTTTAAATGCTGATTGTTCCTCTTTTGATAATGTATTCCAAGTATTTTTATCAGATGAAACGACAATTTCTTCTTCAGTCCAAAACTGCGAAAGATTTTGCTTCCAAAACACTAAACTAAAATCATCTTCTTTTTTAT
Organism: Bacillus sp. AFS053548; assembly: GCF_002575105.1. Classification (NCBI taxonomy): domain Bacteria; kingdom Bacillati; phylum Bacillota; class Bacilli; order Caryophanales; family Bacillaceae; genus Bacillus; species Bacillus sp. AFS053548. Next base: position 390,803 of record NZ_NUHI01000026.1, read on the forward strand.
TCCAGTTAACAGCTTTCATTCATATTTCCCCCTAATCATAAAGAAAGCTCGATGATATAGAACAATATGCATAAAGCATTCTATATTCGAGCTTTTCATTTTAGATCATTAAGTAATTTAATTTAGATTCAGGTTTAGACTATTGAACTCTTTATATACTAAAGTCCAATACTCCTATTTTATACTGAACAACTTATACATTCTTCTACACTCAATTTACGAGTACGTGTGTAATATAAACTCTTTAATCCTTTTTTATTAGCATAAATATAGTATCTAGCAAGCTCTCGTGTTGAGATATCACTGTTTACATATAAGATTGTACTAATACCTTGATCGACATGCTGCTGAATTTCAGCAATTAAGTCGATTAATTTAAATTGGTTAATATCATAAGCTGATTTATAATACCAGAAACTATTTTTTGATAAATATGGCATCGGATAATAAGTTGTTGAATTTGCGTAAGTTCTAGATTCAATAACATTTACAATCGGCATAACTGATGAAGTAGCATTTTGAATATAGCTAATCGATTGTGTAGGCGCGATTGCTAAACGATAACTGTTATATAAACCATACGCTTGTACTTGCTTACTTAATGTAACCCAGTCAAATTCATTTGGGATATAGATTCCATTAAATAATTCCTTTACCTTATCTGTTTTAGGTTCAAATGATTTTGAAGTATACTTTTCAAAATAAGTACCTTTAGCATATTCACTCTTTTCAAAATCCTTAAACGTTTTACCAGTTTCTTTAGCGATTAGCATACTTTTTTCAATAGAATGAAAGTTTACCATCATAAAGAATGTATTCGCAAAATCTTTTGCCTCAGCACTTTCATATGAAATTCCATTTTTCGCTAAAAATCCATGCAAATTCATTGCACCTAGACCAACTGAATGAAGTTCTTCATTTGCCTTTTTCACTGTAGGTGCATTCTCTATTTCCGTCATATCTGTTACAGCTGTTAATGCCTCAATTCCAACATGTACAGATTCTCTGATCGCTTTATTTTCCATTACGTTTACAATATTTAATGATCCTAAATTACAATTCACATCACGTTTGATCGAATCTTCTTCACCATAGTTATTGATGACTGATGTTTCTTGGAGTTGAAAAATTTCTGTACACAAATTAGACATTTTTATTTCGCCAATATCCTTTAATGCATGCTGCTGATTAGCATTACTTTTATACATTAAATATGGATAACCAGATTCTAACTGAATCGCAGCAATTTTTACTAAAAGATCTCGAGCATTTAAGTCTAGTCTTTTCTTTTTAATACGCTCATTATTTACTAACTCTTCATATCTTTCATCTATATCAAAATCATCTAAATGAATGCCATACTCTTTATACACTGTATATGGTGCGAATACATAGAATGGTTCATTTTTTTCTGCTAGTTCAAAGAATTTATTTGGAACAATTAAACCGATTGATAGTGACTGAATTCTACTCTTCTCATCGGCATTGATTTTTTTTGTATCAAGAAATTCAACTACGTCCCAGTGGAAAATATTTAAATAGGTTGCACCAGCACCTTTACGTTGTCCAAGCTGGTTAGCATATGAAAATGAATCTTCTAATAGCTTCATAACAGGAACAACACCACTTGCAGCGTTATCAATTTCTTTAATTTGCTCTCCACGTGCTCTAAGTTTTGATAGATTTAGTGCAACACCACCGCCGATTTTTGACAACTGCATTGCTGTATTAATTTGAAATCCGATTGAATTTAAACTATCGTCCATTTCTAGTAAGAAACATGACACCAATTCGCCTCTTCTACTTCTTCCAGCATTTAAGAAAGTTGGAGTAGCTGGCTGATAGTTTTGTTGAATCATCATTTTTGCTAATTTCAATGCTTTTTCAATATTGCCTCTTCCTAAATATAGTGCAACGATCGCAATTCGATCTTCATATCCTTCTAAATAATGCTTTCCATCATTTGTTTTTAATGCGTAATCTTTAAAGAATTTTGATGCAGCCATATATGATTGAAAAGTGAATCCAGCATTGTATACTAACTCATATAATTTTTCTATTTCATCAAAGGAGTAATCTATCTCAACATTATAATAGTAGTTTTCTTGTATCATATAGTTTAAGCGTTCTTTTAAGGAAGAAAACTGAATCTTTTTATCTTCAACTTCTTTTAAGAAACAAAGAAGCGCTTCTTTATCTTTTGCGAGATCAAAAAAACCATCTTTTTTAATCGTCAATTCATTATTCAGCTCAATATGTCTCAAGCTTTTCCACTCCCTCAATAAAATATTGTACATCTCGACTTGTCCCTGACAGTTCAAACTTTGATAACACTGGAACTTGATAGTCTGATGCTATTTTATCTGCACTTGCTGCAAAAGAATCTCCCCAGTTTTTATTACCACTTGCACTAACTGCTTTTAAATACTCCGAATTACTCTCCAAAAAAGTACTTACGTTTTCAGGTACGTTACCAAATCCTGTAGTATAGGTTACGAGAATATACGGTACTTCAATTTTTAGTCCATCTTTTATTTGGATTGACGGCATTCTAACTTTATTGACAAATCGCTTAACATTGCCAGTCATTGAACTGTAAACTATCACCATATTATCACCCTCGTTAATATGTAAGAATATTGAAAATACTTATATTATATACCTACATATTGTATTACCTTTTTAGAACAAACACAACATATAGATACTAAATTTAGAAAATAAACATTTCGACAATATGTCTCGAAATAAAACAATATATGAAATTTAACAAATTATGGAGAAGAGTGCAATAAAGTGTAAAACGATTTTTTTGTCAAATGAGGTCATAACATTTTCACAAAATAAGTACTCATTAACACCTTGCGAAATAAGAAAAAAAGCTAAAAAAACTTTTTTTTTTCGCAAACTTTTAATGAGTACTCGATTAAAATAATATTATTTTTGCTTTAGATTTTAACAAAAACTGTTAACTTCTAGCTTCTTCCAAGTATGTATAAATTACATGGCCTCCATGCTGAGCAATCCCACGAAAGTGCTTAAAGTCCTCCCGATGAACAATTATTTGTCTAAATGCTAAAAAATCATCTTTTGTAACACTAATTTCTGAAATCTCACCTTTAACTAGCTGATCAATCAAATTGATAAATTCATTTTGTTCCATATAATCACCCTTTATTATTTTGATCGATTTTTTGATCGCTACAAGAAATAAACTTCAAACCTAACATTAACAAAGAATGTTCTTAATGGAAACTAAATAGTTACATCAAGAATTTTTTCTGTAACAGCTAAATTCATATTTTTATTATTTACTAAAATTACTTCACTTTTTCCATCTTTTAAAACTAAGAATGCTTTAGGAATTACTTCTACTCCTGTTCCAATACTCGCAAACTCGTATGATGAATGAGCTTCGCCTAGCGCTAAAATCATCTCAAAAAATGGTACTAAAATAATGTTTTCAAAAAATAAAATTGGATCACCTATAAGAGTATTACTACTAACCAAATTTTTAATTTCATTAGAAATTTCTACTTCAAACTCTTCAAACCATTCTTTCAACAAACTAACCTCCTGAAAGTGCTACAACCATTTTTGCCTTTCAAAAGGTTTTTAAACATAATTTTTTATGAAAAAAGACAAAATTGTAAAAAAATTTCAATTTTCTCTTTACCTTTAAACCGTTTTCATGCATTATAGAAGGTGTCAAATCAAAACTTTGTTAGGAGATATGCTCATGAAAATTGCAGAAGCAGGAAATATCATTGAGTTTAAACAGGGATTGAAAGGTAGAGTACAAAAAGTAAATAAAAATTCTGTCATTGTTGACATATCCATAATGGAAAACTTCAGAGATTTAGAAATGGAAGCGCTAACAGTCGTAAATCATAAAAATTATAAAATACTAAAAACAGCAGAATAGTTTTAAAATAGTAGATTCTGCTTATATTCATATTTTAAAAGGTTCGAACTACATAGATTTCGATTCTATTAAAATTTTATTAGAATTCTTTACCAAATCAGTCTCAGGTCCCGTGTATATCACGGGACTTTTTTTTATGATTACAAATGAAAATGATAAGTGATCTTCACGAAAAAAATCTAGTACCAATCACTCTTTAGTAAAGGAGATGGCTATTTTGTTTCTTTGTCCAATTCTTTAAACGATTTTACTTTATCATGTGGCTGATGGTTCGACTTTCTTTCATTCCAAAATCGTTCCTTTTCTTTTTTTGATTTTGTCATTTTCATACCTCCTAAAATTAATGAGTTTCTTGCCATCTTATCATTTCACAAAAAATGAAAATCTATGTTAATTATTTTTAGAAGATTTGAACAAGAAAATCGTATAGGACTTTTAGATCTTTTTCTTGTATTTTAAAGCGAGCATACCAGAGTTGAAATTAACATTTTTCTTTCTTAGAGAAAAAACACCATAAAAAGTTTGGAAATTCCGTTTATATTCTTTTATCATTTTACCACTATATATAGAAAGGAAGACTTTACCGCACCAAACTAGAATTTTTTCTACTTTTTCTTCAAGTGGCACCCTTAAATGCATAACGACCTAAAATAGTTCTTCAATATCAATGGATCGTACAAAAGAAAAAAGACTACCTCTTCGCCTAGCAATCATCGAGGGAGGTAAAAACACGTCTAAAACCTAAATTAATGACCGCATTTGCTTCAATAGCTCCTTTACCACCCTTAACATTAAAACGTCTAGTGGTACACTTATTTCGACTTTATTAATGCTAATATTTATTCCAGTTGTTAATGAACTGTTCTTTACTTAAAAACAAAGAAGCATGACAATCCTTAAGTTAGGGTTGACTGAAAATACTTTGCTGATAAATGGTTAATATCAAAGTAAAAATGCCATACTCGTAGCAGGCATTACTTGATTAATTGACGACCACTTTTTCCAACAAGTCAAAAAGAGAAAGAAAATACTTCTTTCTCTTTTTGGTTTCATTGTTATTTGAACTTCACAAGAATCATATCTTCATCTTTTCTACCCATATAAAAACTCCGACCTTTAAAAAGTCGGAGTAATTCATTATAAATTTTGATCGTTAACTCCTGCTAGCCATTTCCTAACAGGTTCTAGTGTTTCCTCAATACAGCCATCATTAAATGGAGATTCAAGTTTAGCCTCTTTAACTAAGCCTAAAAATGATTTACTGCCACCTAATTGGCATAGTCCAACATAATCGGACCAAGCTGAATTTCGGTCTTCATGCATTTTATTCCAGAATTGTAACGCACAAATTTGAGCTAATGTATAGTCAATATAATAGAATGGTGATTGGTAAATATGCCCTTGTCTTTGCCATAAACCACCTTTTTCTAAATAACTATTTCCATCATTTGCTCGATGAGGTAAATATTTTTCTTCTATGCTCTTCCAAAGTCCGTGGCGTTCCTCAGGTGTTAAATCAGGATTTGCGTAGATTTCATGCTGGAATTCATCTACTGCCACACCATAACTAATAAAAGTAACTGCACTACTTAAATGTGTAAAATAATATTTTTGTGTATCTTCCTTAAAGAATTCTTCTTGCCAAGGCCATGTGAAAAATTCCATACTCATTGAATGAATCTCACACGCCTCAAAAGTTGGCCAGTTATACTCAGGTGTTTCAAATTTTCGACTTTCATAAACCTGGAATGCATGACCAGCTTCATGTGTTAATACGTCAATGTCACCAGATGTTCCGTTGAAATTCGAGAAAATAAAAGGAGCTTTATAGTTTGGAATATAAGTACAATATCCCCCACCTTGTTTTCCTTCCTTAGCAACTAAGTCTAGCAAATTTTCCTTTAACATAAAATTGAAAAATTCACTTGTTTCTTTCGATAATTCATCATACATTTTTTTACCATTCTCAATAATCCATTCAGGATTACCTTTAGGTGTTGCATTACCCGTTACAAATTCGAATTTATCGTCATAGTAATAAAGTTGTTCTACACCAATTCGATTAGCTTGTCGTTCTCTTAATTCGGTAGCGATTGGAACAATTGTTTCAAGAACTTGCTCTCTAAACTTCTTAACATCATTTGCATCGTAATCCGTTCTCATCATACGAGCATATCCTAGTTCAATAAAGTTTGAGAAACCAAGCTTGTTTGCAATACGAGTACGGATTTTTACTAATTTATCGTAAATCTCATCAAATTTATCTTGATTCTCCGAGAAGTATCCAAAGTATGTATCGTAAGCTGTCTTTCTAACCTCTCGATCTTTATCCTCGAAATGTGCTGAAATTTGTGCTAACGTTTTCACTTCACCATAAAACGGAAGTTTAGCAGCCGCTACTAACTTAGCGTATTCAGTCGTAAGTTTATTTTCTTCCTGTAAATCCGGAATTACTTCTTCACTTAGAATTTTCACTTCACACTCCGCTAAAGCAAATAATTGATGGCCATATTTTTCTTCAAGTTGCTCTCTAAACGGAGAACCGATTAATGCTTTATAATATTGTTGCCCATATGACTGAACAATTGGAGTGTTCTCATCAAAAAACGCTTGCTCATCCTCATAAAACTTATCGTTTGTATCAACTGAATGGCGAACTGCACATAAATTTTCCATTGTTGAAAATTCATTTCTTAAATCATTGATTTCATTCATTGCTAATTCTTGTTCGTAGACCGTTGAAGCATCATAAAAATTTTGTAGTGAACGTTTAAATTGTTCCCCAAGGTTCTTAATATTTGGTCTAGAATACTGGTAATCTTGAAAACCCATGTTAATCCCTCCATTTTTTGTGATATTGCTATTATATAAAAAAACTTCCTGTAAAAAAACCTAAAACTAAATAAATTTCTGAAAATTTAAAAATTATTTACTTAGAACCTAAAAATTGTATTACAGAAGAACTAGTTTTTTAGCAGCATAAAAAGTAGTTTTTAAAGGATAATTGATTAAAAATAAAAAAAGCTCCATTAAATGAGAGCTTTTTTAGTTAGATCCATGGTATCCAATTTTCTTCAATAAGTGAATTAGGAAATTTTTTTCTTCATTAGATAAATCACTCATTTGCTCATGTAAAAATTCTTCGTGCACAGGAAAGATTTCTTCCATCAGTTTATTTCCACTTTCAGTTATTTCTGCATAAATTACGCGACGATCTGCACTACAAGGATTTCGATAAACTAGACCCTTTTTCTCAAGTTTATCTACAACATAAGTAATACTGCCACTTGCAATTAATATTTTTTCTCCAATATGTTGAAGTGGTTGATTCCCTTTATGATACAAGAGCTCTAGCACTGCAAATTCAGTTGGATTTAAATTAAAACTAGCAATTGATTTGTTTGCAGAATCATTTATCTTTCTATGAGCTCGCGATAATACAATAAATAGCTTTAAAGAAAGCTCTATATCTTTTCTATTTGTCTCTTCCATAATAATACCCCTTCAATTTCTTTTACATAGTTCATTCTATATTATTATTTTACACTTATTAATCAATCTTAAGATTATTTCAATGAAAATGACTTATTTAATTCCGATAGCAATTTTTTTTGGTATGAAATAATTAACTCGTCCAATTCTTGACTGGCCTTTAAGGTCAAATGTTCGTTTAACCCTTTAGTTTCCGCAAAAAATACCATTTCTTCCCTTTTTAATGAAATAGATAATAATAAACGGCTGAGTTGATATTCATTCATTAGACTGATTCCCTTCTACAGGATGTTTTTTAACAAACCTTTTCATTCATAATCGAATTAATTTCTATTATTCATTCTATCTAAATTATTTAAAATAGATACAATATGAAACCTACTAAGCAAAATTACTTAGTAGGTTTATTTATTTTATGAAATAGCTCTTTTTTCTATCGTTCTTACTTATAAATTAGACGACTTTTTATTAAATCCTGCTTAAAATGATTAATTTTGATTTAAGTGAAATTCTATAGACACTTTTTTCTAAGGTTTAGTAAATAGTAGCTATGAACAAATAGTATTGCTCAATTCCTTTAAATACAGTATTCTCTAAAAAATTTTATTTAGCAAAACCGACTAGAAATGATCACTTTTAAAAAATAGTATAATTTTATTATAAAATAAAAAAGCTGAAATGTAATGGAATTTATTTACCACTACTATTTCAGCTTTTTTTGATTGTATTTAGTTGCCTGCTTTTAATCTATGACCTTGAATCATCATTAGTTTTACTTTATAACTTATTAAAAATTCAATTCCTTCTAGCCACTTCTTCGTTTCTAGTGGACTTCTTCCCCAAACAGTGATCCCGTGATTTCTAACAAGAACAGCCCCAAAATCCTTTGTTAAAAATGGAGTGTATGCACGTTTAAAAGTTTCCATGTCTTGCGCATTCTCAATGATTGGAATTGTTATTTTATTTTCAAAATAAGAACTTGTTAAAATATGAATCATTTCATTATTTTCAAGTTCTACCTGCCCCTCATCACCAAATAATTCAGAAATAACATTATTATCTACAGTATGTACATGGAGCACACAACTAGCAGATGTTTTTTCGTAAATATTTGCATGAACCAATGTTTCAAGTGATGGCTTTAATACCGTATCAAATACTGGTTCACCAAGATTATTAACTACTATAAATTCTTCATCACAGCGTGCTCTCTTATCCTTCTCATCAGCTGTTACAAGAAATAATAATGGATCGTCTGAAATTTTCATAGACAAGTTTCCACTCGTACCATAAAACCAATCTCTTTTAGCCAAATCACATTTAATATTCGCAAGTTTTTTCCATTGTTCTAAAAATAAACTCATATTTACACCTCCACTTATTTAGACTATCTATTTGGACACCGTTAAAAATTCAAACTATTCATACTATTTAATAAAATTATGTCATGTGTCGGTCTTCATTGTCAATAGTTCTAAGTAAATGAACAATCATCAATTTTCTACAACTTTTATCCATTTTTGATAGTAATTAATGATTTATTACTTTTTTTACATCCTGATTTGACAGTACTCCTATTTTATTACACAAATAAGTGAAAAATAAAACTTTCTTACTCATTTTGTTTATCCTTTCTTTCCCTAGGGAAACTTTTTTGTATTTAGTAAATCATATGTCTTTTTTATAAAAATGTGAAGAAAATCTACTATAAAATCTGGCAAGTTTCAGTTAGAGGAAATCACTTTAGGAGGGACTAAAATACCCTAATAAATAAGTAATTTGATATTTGGATTGCTTCTTTTCTTCCTTCATTTTCTATTTCGCTTTTGAAAATTTAGTAATCTCATTATTTTATGATAAAATAAATCGATAATAATTTAGAACGAGGTATATAAATGAACATTGTTTTAGCAACATTAAATGCAAAATATATCCATACTAATTTGGGTATTCGATACATTAAAGCGTATGCTCAGCCTGAATATGATATAGAGCTTGCAGAATATACAATTAAAGACCCAAGTCTTAACATCATCACAGACTTATATAAACGCAAGCCAAAAATACTTGGCTTTAGCTGCTATATTTGGAATATCGAACAAACAATTGAAGTTATTCGTATGTATAAAAAAATAGATCCTTCAGTTATTATTTTTGTTGGCGGGCCAGAAGTAAGCTATGATGTGAATTATTGGTTAGATCGCGTAAAGGAAATTGACATCATTACGATTGGTGAAGGAGAAATTACTGTTAAGAAATTAATTAATGCTATTGAAAACGGGAATGATTTCACTACCATAAATGGCATTGGTTATCGAGATGAAGGAAAAAATATCATTAAACCACAGACCGAAAAATTAGATTTAACAACTATTCCATCGCCTTATCGCTTTAAAGAAGATTTACCATTTCTAAGTAAAAGAATTCAATATATCGAAACAAGCCGAGGTTGCCCATTTAATTGCCAGTTTTGTTTATCTTCTATTGAAGTTGGGGTTCGATATTTTAATCGAGAGGTTATCAAAGATGATATTCGTTACCTTATGGCAAACGGAGCGAAGGTGTTTAAATTCGTAGACAGAACTTTTAACATAAGTCGTAGTTATGCAATGGATATGTTCCAATTTTTAATCGACGAACATGTTGAAGGAACAGTATTCCAATTTGAAATTACTGGTGATATTATGCGACCAGAAGTCATCGAATTTTTAAATCAAAATGCTCCTAAAGGCTTATTCCGATTTGAAATAGGTGTTCAATCTACAAATGATGCTACAAACGAACTAGTTATGAGAAGACAAAACTTTGAAAAGCTTTGCAGAACTGTCACTCTTGTACGAGATGGCGAAAAAATAGATCAACATTTAGATTTAATTGCTGGTTTACCTGAAGAGGATTACAATTCATTTCGTCAAACATTCAATGACGTTTTTGCTTTAAGGCCAGAAGAACTGCAACTAGGGTTCTTAAAAATGCTAAGAGGCACTGGAGTACGTTTAAGAGCGCATGAACATGAATACGTATATATGGATTATGCTCCGTATGAAATTTTAAGTAATAATGTACTATCATTCGATGATATTGTAAAAATTAAGCAAGTTGAAGACGTACTCGAAAAATATTGGAATGACCATCGAACAAATAGTACAATTGAATATTTAATTAAAAATGAGTTTGAAAGTCCATTTGATTTCTTCCAACTATTTGGTTCATATTGGGAAGAAAGAGGTTGGTCAAGAATCGGCCACCAGCTTGAAGATTTATTTAAGCGTCTAAATGAGTTTTTAACTCAATACCAAATTAAAAACGATACGATCGTTAAAGATATTATGAAAATTGATTATTACTTAAATCATAAATATAAACCGCGTAAACCTTGGTGGGACGAAGTAACAAATCATGATTTTGCGAAGGATATTTATAAACGAATTATCGAAAATCCTGAATATTTAGGTTCAGATTTTATTTCACTTAATTTAAATGAAAAAGAAATTTATAAGCACACATTGATTGAATCACTTTCATTTAATATCCAACATTTCTTACTAACTGGAGAATATAGAACTGGTAATTATGCGATGCTAGTTTATTTCTCACCTAAAACATTATCGCCTTCATTTTTTACAATTGAAGTATAAGTACAAGAGGACAATATTCATTTTGGATATTGTCCTTTTTCATACTCTTGAAAAACAACCTTATTTATTAAATTATCAAATTTTCGTAAAAGGAGTTTAGTGAGGTTGATTTCCACTTACTACTCTATTGCACCCCTCTGAAAAGGACAATATTTTTTAATATAGTCCTTTTGTATTGAATTTACTAAATAGCAAATAATAATTTGTAAGTAGAGGTGATATATAATGAAGAGAAAAAATGAGAAAACTGAAATCGATTCACCGGTAATGAATGATACTTTACCTCATATTTCAAATTTTCCTTCTTTTAAAGGGACAGACATTAAAATGGAAGAACCTTTTGTAAATTCAAAGGGTGTAGTAATTGGAGATAGTAAGTATAGCTCTCCTAACTCTCCAATAAATAATTGGTCTGACGATGTTGATCCATCAGTTATGGCAGGCGACGAATGGGTTCATCCAACAAATGATATTGGTTGGGCAAGTGCAGAAAACACAGACCTATTAGAATCAAAAAAACGAGAACAACCTGCTAAACAATTTATGCATCCACAGCACGAAACGAAAGACTGATTATGTGCAAGATCTAGGGGATAGGAAGAAAGTATCATTTCTTCTATCCCCTATTTCGTCCTTAAAAAAGTGCGATATTAATATCGCCCTTTTTTTGGACTAGTAGCATATGTAATTGCGCTCTGTGGTGTGTGAAGTGGACTAAAATCTCTAATAACCATTCGAATTTAGAATATTGTAGACCCCAATATGAAGTAGTTTTTTCAACTAAATCATTTTCTTTCATATTAAAATAGACTTCCTTTAATTCATGAAAGTTTTTTTGTAATAATCTTTTCATATCAACTAGTGATTTACATTCAACCTCGGTATAGTAATTTACCATCATTTCTTGACTAACGCCTCTCATAATTTCCATATCTGCACCAATAAGCTCACACAGATGCTGAACTAACTCCCCGATCGATTTCTTATCTTCTACTGGTCGAAATTTTAAATCTTCCTCATTAATTAAATCAATCATTTCTAAAACACTCTTTACACATAAACTCAATTGATGAATCACATTTTCTATATACATAAGTTGGGTGGGAAAAGAATGGCGGAATTTTTTTGAATCGGAATTTTTAAGTTCTCGATCAATCCCTCAATAATTTCTACCTTTTTCCCTTTTCCTCCTTTCCTGCTTGGCCTCTACCTTATTTTATCCGTCATATGACCCTTTCCTACTGAATAGACTTGTACAATAGAGGAGGGAAAATAATGAGAACATTGGCTTGGCATGAAACCTTAGAATTACATGAAATTGTTGCTACAACTACCTACTATTTATATAAGCTTAAAACAAATATAAAAAATATAACAGATTCAGGATTAAAGGAATTATATAAAACTTCTATTACATTATTTGAAAATAACTTACGGGATTTACTAAAATTTATGAGCAATATTACGATTGGGGAAAGGGATGCAGAAAGCGATAAATTAGCAAGCGAAATGAGTGCAGAAGATTTATTATCAGCAACAAAAGTATTAACAAAAATGTATGCGCATGCACTTACAGAAACCGCTACTCTTGACTTAAGTAATTTATTTATTAAGCAACTAGTGTCGGTGAACAATTTGCATGTTCAAATTTTTAGCTATTTATCAAAACAAGGTCAATATTCCGTATTTAATATTAATAAGTTAATCGAAAACGATGCTAAAAAAGCTATGGATGTCATAAATATGTCGTATTAAAAAATGGACGTAATAGAACGTCCATTTTTTAATCTTTGTTGAAGTTTTTATTAGATAAGTCGGTGACCTTTTCAGCTGCTATGTGATGATATCTTTTCGTATTTTCAACTAATTTTATCAAATTTAGATAAGTTTGCTTAGCCCCTAATACGAGTAATGGAACCCCAATAAAATCGATATGTAAAAATCTTGATGTAAAACCACCTAAAGTCATAGCTAATGGTACTGTTGGCGATGTACTTGATAAAATAATTTTATCTTCTTCATTTAATAAGATTTTTCCTAAACCTTCGATCGCTGTCGGCACATTTTTGGTATATCTTTTTGCTACTGTATACACTTGGTCCCCATTTTCGTCTTCACCGTGATAAAATAGTTTTCCACCATCTTTTGGTTTTAGTTTATTAAATAAGTAAGTATTCTTTACTTCTTCCGTTGTCGGCTGGCGATCAAGTGGTAATTGCTTTAAATGATAAGCAGCAGCCAAAGGTGAAGAATGTGTACCTCCAAAACAGTAATAAATATAATATTTCATCTATCTCATCCTCAAATTTTTATATTAATACGTATGTAAATGTAATTGTTTTGAATCCCATTCTGCAAAGCATACTTGTTTAAGTGATAAATTTGACTCAGAAAGTTTTTTATGAACCCACTTTTCATCTTTTTTCAACGAGTTAAGAGCCCTTTTAATTATTTTTCCATCACTAATTACAACCACAGGTAAAAATTCCTTCTCCATTTGAATTTTTAAATCCTGTTTAGTAGGCGTGTCGAAATTTGATTTCTTCAAGACACTAATCGTACCGTCATTTTCTAAAATAGCATATGCAACTTCACTGACTGCAAAAGTATCCTTTGCTCTTAGTAATTGCATCAATTGGTCAGTGTCCAACCGATTTCTTTTTAATTCTTTCCATTGAATTGCTCCGTGTTTAATAACAACTGAAGCATCACCTTCTAAGAACTTTCTAGCCCACAGTGATTTTTGTGTCAAGACCTCAGTTACAAATATTAATGCACCCCAAACAAAAATACTAAAAAGAATTTTTGGTAGATTTGCTTCTTTATCATATATTCCATCTCCTAGGATATTTCCTAACACTAGTGACGAAATTAAATCAAATGGTGTTATTTGCGTAATTTGTGTTTTCCCATTAATTTTAACGACAATAAAAAGAGCTATATAACCTAAAAACAACTCAGTAAACATTTCATGGTAACTCATGTAATACACTCCTATATTTTTATTACCTATTAAATTTTCTTACTACTTTACTCTTTTTATACATAAAATTGGTAATTGATTAACATTCTAATTAAAATTTAATGATCCATATAAATATGTGCGTCTGGATGAAACCCGACAGTAACTAGATCTTTTAATATTTTAGCTAATATATAACTATAAACCGTTCCATTGCCGCCATAGGCCATTAAAAAAAGGCAATTAGGATATTCAGCGTATTGTCTAATCATTGGTAAGCCTGAATGAGTTCCTCCAAATGTACCTGTCCAATAATATTCTGGATTAGCATCTTTATAATGAGGAAATAAATCTATTAAATTTTTTATAAGCTGTTCTTTTTTATGAAATAACATAGATTCACGTTTTTCTGGTATTATTGTAGGTTCGTCAAGTCCTCCAACAATTATTCTCCCATCAACTGTAGTCCGAAGATATAAATATGGTCTTGCCGTCTCCCAAATTAAACAATTTTCATACCATGCATTGTTTTTCTCAACTAGAGGTTGAGTTGCAATCGCAAATGTCGAAGTTAAAACTGCATTTTTCTCACTTTTTACCTCTAATGATTCATAACCTCCAGCAAAAATAACTTTTTTTGCTCGAACAGTATGTTTATTTTTAGTAAATAGTTGTACCCCTTCATCTGTACCGATGATCCGTGTTACCTCTGTATCCGAATACACCTTTAATCCTCGTTTCAGAGCATATAAAAGTAAGCCGTGTGCGCATTTATATGGATTTACTTCAGCGTCATCCCCTGTGAAAAGTGCAACTTCCTTTGTAAAATTAAACTTTTCTTCAATTTGCGATTTTGTATATCGTTCAACATTAAAACCATTTTCTTTTAATGTTTTATATTCCAAATCAATCATTTCTTTACCATCTAAATTACTAGCATAGTATAAACTTTTTCTTTTTATAAAATCTGGATTAATTTCAATTGTTTTTGACATTTCCTCAATGCCTTTAATTGCCTCTACACATAATTGATAATGACGAACAGCTTTTTCTTTTCCATATGAATTAATAAATGAATTTAAAGATTTGTCATTTGTATACTGTAAGAGCCCCGTATTTGCACTAGTACTTCCCTGTACAACTTTTTTTCGCTTATCTAATAAAATGACCTTAGCACCCGTTTGACTTAAGAAATATGCACATAAACTTCCTGATTCACCACCGCCAACTATTACAAAATCACAATCTAAATCTTCATCGAGTGGCTTTATATTTTCGAGTTCGGAATGAGAATCAGTGTAAGTCGTTGGCCAATATAAGGCTCCGCTAATACTTTTCACGTCTTCTATTCTCCTTTCTTCAGATCATATTTAAGGTAGTTTTTGTCAGTTGAATAAAAAAAATCCCACCTTTTTATAAGTGAGATTTTTTAACATAATATTTAATGTGAATGGATTTCTAGAAATTTACTGAAATTATGATCTTTCAGCTAACCATTTACCAATTGTAGGATATGTCGTTTTTAATGAAACAGCTCCAAACATGATTGATACATGGCCCGATGGAATCGAAACATACTGCTTATCTACGCTAGAAATATGCTCATTTAATGCTTCAACTTGGCAAGGCATCGCAATATGGTCTTTAGTAGCAGAAATATTTAAAACATTAGCTTTAATGTTAGATACATCTACTTTTCTTCCTCTAATTTCTAAGTCACCGCTTAATAATTTATTTTGTTGGTAAAACTCTCTAATCCATTGGCGATATGCTTCACCTGGGAATGGAATACCATCTGTAACCCATTTTTGCATTAACTGCCATGATTTAATAAACTTTGTATTATCAGAACGATCCAATAATGTTACATAAGGTCCAACAAAATTAGTAACTGGTTTTAACATTTTGTTACCAAAATCGATCATCTCAGGAGGTATATTCCCTAATGTATCAACAGCTTTATCAAGTGCAAAGTATTTTTCATTTAAAAATGCACCATATAAACCTGTATCTGAAAAATCAAATGGACTAGTTACAAAAATTAAGTTTTTAATTGGTGCATTTTCATAAAGTGATGCGTAAATACTTGTTAAAGTACCACCCATACAATATCCTAACATCGATAATTCTTTTGCACCTGAAAAACGAAGTACCTTATTTACCGCTTTTGCAATATAGTCGTGAATAATATCATCAAATTTCAAATGACGATCTTCATGGCCAAAAGTTCCCCAATCTAATAAATAAACATCAAATCCTTCATTAACAAGATACTCAACAAAAGAGTTCCCCTTTGTTAAATCAAGAATATACGGTTTATTAATTAAAGCATAGATAAGAAGGATTGGAGTCTTTTTTACCTTTTTTGTAGTTGGAATATAATGATATAATTTACTTTTATTTTTCGTCCATATCACTTCTTTAGGAGATTGACCTACTAAAGGTTCTCCCTCTTTTATAAGAATATCTGCAGTTTTCTTCAATCTTTTGTATGATTCTTTTAATCCGCTCGGAAGCGATTCCGTAGCTTCTTCTAACATTTGTGAATTAAACACACATTTCCCCCCTTTTGATCTTAAAAAAGGTAATCTATAAGTAAGACTTAAACGTAAAGTCCGCCATTTACATTAATCTGTTGACCAGTAATGTACTCTCCACCTTCACATAAGTAAATAACAGCTTTAGCAATCTCTTCAACTGTACCAAATCTTCTTTTTGGTATTCTTGATTTAATTTGCTCTTGTACATTTTCCGGAATTTCTCTTACCATGTCAGTTTCAATAAATCCTGGACATACAGAATTTACTGTAACGTTTGTTTTTGCTAATTCAAGTGCTAATGATTTAGTAAATCCAATCATACCAGCTTTTGCAGCAGAATAGTTTGTTTGGCCGAATCCACCTGCCTGACCAATAACTGATGAAATATTAATGATACGAGCGTTATCAGATTCAAGTAAGTATGGTAAAGCAGAATTACAAGTGTTATAAACACTGCTTAAATTTACATCAATAACCTCATGCCAATCTTCTGCACTTAGTTTTTTGAAACTACGGTCTCTAGTAATACCAGCATTATTAACAATAATGTCTAATCGGCCAAAATGCTCAACCGTACGATCAATTAATGCTTTCGCTTGATCTAAATCAGCAACATTAGCTTGCACTGCTAACGCTTCATAACCATTTTCAAAAAGTTCATCTACAACTGCTTTTGCGTGTGCTTCACTATTATTATAATTGATTACAACTTTTGCGCCTTTTTCTGCTAAAGCAAATGCTATACCTTTTCCTATCCCTTTTGCTCCACCTGTTACGATCGCTACACGATTTACTAAATCCATTATCATTTCTCCTTTTTTAACTAATTATTGTTTTGTTGGTTGTTTAGTAGTTAATTGTTGTAAAAGTTGTTCAATATTAGCCATCGAAGACTTTAGTTGTTCAATGCTTTCCATTGAGGACTTTAATTCACTAACTTGTTGATGAATTGATTTGGTTTCAGCTTTCAATTTTGAAAGATCTCGTTTAACTGTCACAATGTCTAACTCTTTTTTTAATGCTGCTACATCTAACTCGGGTTGGGAATCTAAATATAATTGATCTTCTAATGTATCTACTTTCGATTCTAAATTAATCACTAAGCTAGCTACATTTGCGATATCTTCTTTAGAAGCAATATTTGAAGCCTCTAAGAAAGTTTTTGATTGATCATTCAACATCTTTTTACAGAATAGATTAAAATCTATTACAGAACCCATCCACTCGGAAAATTCTTCTTTCTGAACATATTCGTTCATCATTTTTCCAAAGTATTTTTCATTTACATCATACATTTGCTTCCACATTTTTAATGGATCTGAATAATTTTGCTCTGACATGTTAATCCCCCTCACTACTTTTAAGTATAGAAAACAAGCTAACGACAAAACAATCCAATGTTTTCGCGATATTTCTACATTCCTTGTCGAAATTTGTTTTTTAATATTCATTATATTTAAAATACATTGACAATAAATTTAACTAAGTGTAAATTACACCTAAGGGATGATGATTCCATTACTACGATATAGGGGGGAACATTACTTTATGACAACAAATGAAAAGGAAACAAGTAAAAAAAGTAAACACGAAACTTCTGAATCGATTACATTGCCTAAAAACTTCTTAGTTCCCTTTCTACTTCTTAGCCTTAAGCAATGGAATATGCATGGCTATAAATTAATGCAAGTATTATTTGATTTAGGTTTTACTACGCTTGATTCAAGTAATGTTTATCGAATTCTAAGACAACTTGAAAAAGAAAGTTATATTAAATCTAGTTGGGAATATGGAATGGAAGGTCCGGCAAAGCGAATTTACTCAATTACAGATGCTGGAGAGGAATATCTAAAAACTTGTCATAATTCATTTACTCAATATAATCAGATGCTCCAAACATTTTTTTCGATTTACACAAATTCATTCTTTCCATTTAGCAACTCTGATCAAAGTTTTAAAGATGATTGAAATTGCAGTAATGCATTCAATAATAAATTTTTTTGGAGGAAACACTAATGACTGAAAAAACAATCGAATTACAAACTGAACTTGCAGCTGAGAATTTTCAAAAAATGCTTCAATATTTGTTAGATAATCAATTACAAATTCAACAATGGACAGAGTCTTTATTTCAAGAACAAGCAAAACAATGGAAAACTTTAAACGAGCAAGTTCAAGTACAACAACAAGAGTCTTACGAGCAGTTCCAAGAAATGATTAAGTTATTAAACGAAATTAAGCCTACAATTAATCAAGAAACTTATGAAAAAACTTGGAAAAAATTAGTTGATCAGTTTGCTCCATTTCAATCTATATGGACAAATATGAATCAAAGCCCATATCAACCATTTTTTCAAGCTATGAGTACATTTTCAAATCAACAACAACAATTTTTTCAACAATTTTTTAAACAACCATTAAATAACACACCTTACACTGCTTGGACGAACATGTACCAACAGTTCCAAAAAACACAAGAAGATTGGTTTAAAAACTTACAAGAATTCTCATTTACAAAACTATAATCGATATAGCTTAAACAATTTTCTTGATTAGCTAGACATTTCATCAAGGAGAGGATGAAACAAAATGAATGTTTTCGAAAGTGCAAGACATGTACAGGAAGTTCATTTTGACTCCATTTCAGTTGGTGACGAAGCTACTCTTCAAGTTAAAATTACTGCAGAGTTAATTGAACAATTTGCTGCAATTTCAACAGATGTAAATCCAATTCACTTATTAGATGATTTTGCTAAAGAAAGCATCTTTAAGGAAAGAATTGCACATGGCATGTTGATTTGCAGCTTTATTTCCTCAGTATTAGGTACAAAACTACCCGGCAAAAACACCATTTACCTATCTCAAGAAGTATTTTTCAAAGCACCAGTAAAAATTAATGACACAATTAAAGTAATCGTCAGTGTTGTACGTAAAAGAGATGAAAAGAAATTATTAACGCTCCAAACGAATGTATATAATCAAGAAAATGTACTCGTCGTTGAAGGATCAGCGTTGGTTAAAAAGTTAACATAACCCTAATATGACTGTATTTACCAAGCATGATAAAACCCTAAATGTAAAAAATAGAATTGTAAGCTATTACTTACAGAAAGGGAGATAATCATGACAAGAACAAATAAATTATTAGTTCCAGGTGTAGAACAAGCACTTGATCAATTTAAATACGAAATCGCTAACGAATTCGGTGTAACTTTAGGATCCGATACAACTGCACGTTCAAACGGATCAGTTGGTGGCGAAATCACTAAACGTTTAATTGCTCAAGCGCAAAGTCATTTAAAGGGTCAATAATTAAAGAAAAACAAACTATATAAAATGGCTTAATATTGGGGGAGATTTGATTCTTCCCTTTTTATTTTTAATTTTTTTTGGAAGAAAATAGCAATTTTTATCTTAACTAGTTGTATAGACAAGTTAAAACTTTTAAGTTATTATTGAAAGCGTAATCATTATAAAAATTTTCGGAGGGAAAATAATATGCTTAGTTTCTTACAACGTATTGGTAAAGCATTAATGTTACCAATCGCTGTCCTTCCAGCTGCAGGACTTTTACTGCGCTTTGGACAACCTGATCTACTAGACATACCGTTTATGGCGGCTGCTGGTAATGCAATTTTCTCTAATCTTCCATTAATCTTTGCAATTGGTGTTGCAATCGGTATTTCAAAGGATGGAAATGGAGCCGCCGGTCTTGCAGGTGCAATCGGTTACTTCGTATTAACTGCAGGAACAACAACGATAAATAAAGATATTAATATGGCTGCACTTGGAGGTATTATTACAGGGGTTGTAGCTGGTCTTCTTTACAACCGTTTCAGTGGAATTAAATTACCTGAATGGTTAGGATTCTTTAGTGGACGACGATTCGTTCCAATTATAACGTCAGCTACTATGCTTGTATTAGCAGGAATATTTGGTTATGTATGGCCAACAATTCAAGATGCAATTAACTCAGTTGGTAACTGGATCATTGATATCGGTCCAATCGGAGCTGCAGTATTCGGTTTCTTAAACCGTATTTTAATCCCACTTGGATTACATCACGTATTAAATACAATTTTCTGGTTCAACTTAGGTGACTTCACTGATGCTGCTGGTAAATTAGTTCACGGTGACTTAAACAGATTCTTCGCTGGTGACAAATCTGCTGGTGCATTTATGACTGGTTTCTTCCCTATTATGATGTTTGGTCTTCCAGCTGCTGCATTTGCAATGATCGCTGCTGCAAAACCAGAAAGACGTAAAACTGTTGCAGGTATGTTTATTGGTCTAGCTTTAACATCTTTCTTAACAGGTATTACTGAACCAATCGAATTTGCATTCATGTTCATTGCTCCAGTACTATATACGTTCCATGCAATCTTAACAGGTTTATCAATGGGTATCGTAAATGCTTTAGGAATTAAAGATGGCTTTACATTCTCAGCTGGTTTCATGGACTACATTCTGAACTACAATATTGCAACTAAACCTATTCTTTTACTCCTAATCGGTTTAATCTTTGGTGTAATTTACTTTGTAGTGTTCTACTTCGCAATTAAGAAATTTAACATTAAAACACCAGGTCGTGAAGACGAAGAAGTTGAAACTGATGAAGTAACAACTGAAATTGGTGATTCTTTATACCTACAAGCTCTAGGTGGAAAAGAAAACTTAACAAATATTGATAACTGTACAACTCGTTTACGCTTACAAGTAAAAGATGCTTCTAAAGTAAATGAAGCACTTCTTAAAAAAGCTGGTGCTCGTGGAGTTATTAAATTAGACGATAAAAACGTACAAGTAGTTGTAGGTACAAACGTAGAGTTTGTTGCTGAAGACTTGAAGAAAGAAGTTAAATAATTGATTTTGATTTTAAAAGCTTGTCCATATGGGCAAGCTTTTTTCTTGCTTATTTTGCTGATTAAGGGATTTATGAGTTGGTCAAAAAGCTAAAATTGAAGGATATATACTTATGAGGGGTTCATGAGGAACTGGATGAGCTAAATCATGAATTATACTTCCTCATAAGCGGTTCATGAGGAACTAAATAAGCTAAATCATGAATTATACTTCCTCATAAGCGGTTCATGAGGAACTAAATAAACTAAATCATGAATTATACTTTCTCATAAGCAGTTCATGAGGAACTAAATAAGCTACATGAGGAACTTGATAGGCTAAAACTTGAGTTTACCTTCTATAAATAGTGAAAAAGATCAAAATACCTGTATTATATTGAAGCGAACCTTACATTAAATGTATATTTCTTTAATAAAATAAACAATGGGATTTAATTTACATAAAGTAGGTGGCTAGAATGGAAAGAACATACTTTATTACTGGATTTCCTGGATTTATTTCGAAGCATCTACTCCTCAAAATTCTTGATAATGAAATGTCTTTTCAAAAAATTTATTTACTCGTTCTTCCTAATACTGAAAAACAATGCCGAGACTTCTTATTTACATTAGATCAAAAGTATCCAGATTACACTCTTTTAAAAATAGAACTTTTAAGTGGCGATATCACCAAGAAAAACTTTGGGCTCAGCCTAAAATACCTTAATGTACTTTTTAATGATCTAACGGACTTATTTCATTTGGCTGCTATTTATGACCTTGCAGTCCCTAAAAAAATTGCATATGAAGTAAATGTGAAAGGAACAATAAACGTAAATGAATTTGCACTTAAACTGAAATCTTTAAAGCGTTACACCTATTTTAGTACTAGCTATGTCTCGGGTACTCGTGAAGGAAGAATTTATGAACATGAGTTAGAGATGGGACAAACATTTAAAAACTTTTATGAAGAAACCAAGTATTATGCTGAAATAGAAGTTGAGAAGCTAAAAACACAACTTCCGATCACCATCATAAGACCTGGAATTGTAGTTGGTCATTCAGAAACTGGTGAGACAAGTAAATTTGATGGACCTTATTTCATTTTAAATTTCTTCACAAAACTTCGCTATTTACCAATACCACAAATCGGTAAAGACAACGCTTATTGCAATTTCATTCCCATTGACTATTTAATTAATGCTGTTTACTATTTGAGTCATGCAGAAATCGGAGTTAACAAAACTTATCAAATTACAGATCCCTCTCTTTACCCTGTACAAGATGTATATAAAGATTTTCTTTCCTATTATTTAAACAAAACTACCGTGGGCATTATGCCAATTAAATTTATTAGTCCTCTTCTATCAATTCCATTCATTAGACGATTACTTAAAGTTGAAAAAGAAGTTTTATCTTATTTTAATTGTAAATCCGAGTATGATTGTATGAATACCTTAACTGATCTACAAGATACAAGTATTAAATGTCCGGACTTTAAAGATATACTTCCTGTTATTGCAAATTATTATAAAGTGCATAAGACAGTGATAGAGAAGCATGTATTAATTAAGTAAACCGGGTTATGCAATTTCGCTTCTATATATATGAAGGAAAAGTTTAAGGACACTAATTTAATTAGTGTCCTTTTTTTAATAAATAGTTCTATGTAATTATAGTGTTTTGTTTCTTTCCTTCTATTATTAATGATTTATTTCATATTCCATTTTAAAAACGCCAAGTATGTGCAATAAACTTCTTTATATGGTCTAATCCATTTTCTTTCCTAAATCGTAGCTTATAATCTAGAGATATTTGTTGAAATTGTTGTTGTTTACATTCTTTTAATCATTCCTCAAAGAGTCTTGCCAATATAAAACCGTTTGGAACTGGCCAGTATCATCAATAAATAATTTCAAATTATTCACCCTCAATACGTTCATTACAGAATGATTACAATCGTAACTGGATAACAACAAAACTGGATTTTTCTTCCTGTATTATAACGTGAAAATATGACGTTTTCTTAACTTCAAACTTTTTTAATGGAAATTTTAAGCAAAAATTTATGTTACTCATTTAATATTATTCTAGTAAAATAGTTGTCATAACAACGATTTATTTTGTTTCTGTACTAAAACAGTACTACCAAAAAAATCCTCAAATTTTGCTCCCCATTATTTCCCATAATTATGTCATGCGTTTTCATGCTAAAGTATTACTTGTACAGCGAGACAATAACCAAACAAATGGAGGAATAAGACATGAAAAAAGTAATCTCATTATCAACATTGGCTGCTACTCTACTAGTGGGTGCTCCTGTAACTGCAGTACACGCGGATACAATTAATAAGGATACAAAACCATATACTCAAAAAGTTGATTTAAATAATGTATTATTTAGCTACTTTAATCTACCAAGCTTAAACACTACTAACGGTAAAGTAGATTTAACTAAATTTGGTATTGATATGACTAAGCTTCAAGATGCAATTAAACAACAATTAGAAGCTCAATTAAAACAAGGTAATGGTTCAAATACAACTACTACAAAACCAACAGTACCAACAACGCCAGCTAAACCATCAACACCATCAACAAAA
Source organism: Bacillus sp. AFS053548 (assembly GCF_002575105.1). NCBI lineage: Bacteria > Bacillati > Bacillota > Bacilli > Caryophanales > Bacillaceae > Bacillus > Bacillus sp. AFS053548. The sequence continues at coordinate 414,804 of NZ_NUHI01000026.1, forward strand.
CCGACGGTACCAACTACACCAGCTAAACCAACAACGCCGACAACACCAGCTAAACCATCAACACCGTCAACAGAAACACCATCAAATTCAGCATCATTATCAGCTTATGAATCAAAAGTAGTTGATTTAACAAATGCTGAACGTACTAAAGCTGGTTTAAAACCATTTACTGTAAATGCAACATTATCTAAAACAGCACGTTTAAAATCACAAGATATGACTGACAAAAATTACTTTGATCACACTTCACCGACTTATGGATCACCATTTGATATGATGAAACAATTCGGAATCACTTATAGCTATGCAGCAGAAAACATTGCTAAAGGTCAAAAAACACCTGAAGAAGTAGTTACTGCTTGGATGAACAGTGCTGGTCACCGTGCAAATATCTTAAATCCTAACTTAACTCAAATTGGTGTTGGTTATGATTCAAGATCAAATGCTTGGACTCAACAATTTATCGGTAAATAATAAATAAAATTGTATAAAGCTGTATTATAAGTAGTCCGTTTATGCGGACTACTTTTTTATTATATGAAAATAATATTGGTTTATTCAAACATTACGTACTAACCTTCTTTGCAAACTTTCCATCAAAGAAGAATCAATCTCTTCAATTGCAGAGTTATTTTTTCGAACCCCAGAACCAAAATGAATTTCTTCTACATTCGTAAATCGGGTGAAGTCTGATACATTTTCAATGGATAATCCGCTTCCTGCTAAAATTTTTATATTCGATTTTTTTGTCAGTTCAATCATATTTTTTATTGTTTCTTTCCCATCAATTGCACTAGCAACACCTCCAGATGTTAATACATGCGTAATCTCAGGGTATTGTTTTAATGTATCAATAGCTTTTAGCAAATCATTTGATTCATCTATTGCTCTATGAAACGTAAAGTTCATATCTTTTACTCGAGCTGTTACTTTTTTTAAAAGATCTTCATCAATTGTATTCTCCTTTGTCAAGGCTCCAAAAACGATACCAGCTGCTCCGAGCTCATTACATACATCAATATCGCTTAAGATTACTTCTTGATCATACTGATCATATATAAATGAACGACTATGTGGTCGAATCATTACATGCACTGGAATTGAGACACTTTGAACAACCTGTTTAATTGTCGCGTAACTTGGTGTCAATCCTCCCTCTTTTATTCCAGTAACTAATTCGATGCGATTTGCCCCAAAGCTTTCTGCATCTAGTGCATCTTTTACGTTTGTGGCAATGACTTCTAATAACATTTCATTCATCTCACTTTTCGTTAAGTATTTGTTTTATGTCCGACGGGTATGGGATATCAATCGATAAATTTTCTTTCGTAAAAGGATGCGTAAATTGTACATTACTAGCGTGTAATCCTTGACGATTCAATAATTTTTGTTTCCCACCATACAATAGATCTCCAATTAATGGATGACCTAAAAAACTTAAATGAACTCGGATTTGATGTGTTCGACCAGTATCTAACTGACATTCTAATATTGTTACGTTCAACTTTGATATATATCTTATTTTTTTATAATGTGTAATTGCTTTATCGCCTTTTGGTGAAACCCTTCTTCTGGTAGGATGATGTCGATCCCTTCCAATCGCTTCATTTATTGTACCTTTTGGTGATTTAACATTCCCTTCAACTATAGCTGTATAGGTACGTTTTATTTTACGTTGACTTAACATCGAATCTAGAATTGAACTACTTAATGCGTGTTTAGCAAATACGACTCCACCGGTAGTGTCTTTATCGAGACGGTGTATATGGCGTACTTTTGTTTTCAATCCATTTTCTTGAAAATGAAATGCTACCCCATTTGCTAATGTATTTAACTGTCCTTTTTCATTCGTATGTGTGTCGACTCCAAATGGTTTATTAGCAATAAGTAAATGTTCGTCTTCGTAGCAGATCTCAATAGATTGTTCCTGTGGAATTACACCAAAATCCTCTTCTATGTACAATTGCATTTCAACTTGGTCACCACTCAATAGGATTGTATTCCAAGGTTTAATTTCTCCGTTAATCCTACAACCTTTTGCCATCCTTAATTCATGTAGCAACTTCTTTGGAAACTGCCACACATTTTTTAAATATGACTCCACTGTTTGATTATTATGCTCAACACCTATTATTACCTTAAACCATGGATTTTGTTGCTTTAACTCCATCATTAATCACCACTTTCAATATGACTATTATATCAAAATATAATTAGTCAAAAAAGAAGCACCTGTTAAGGTGCTCCTTAATGAAAAATTTAAATTCATTAACATCCTTTGAAAGCATTCAGATAAACTTCTTCTAATTCTTTTACTAGAGGTAGTTTTGGATTTGCAGTAGTACATTGATCTTCGAAAGCACGATCAGCTAAATATGAAACTTTTTCTAAAAATTCTTTTTCAGTAACTCCTTGTGCTTCGATACTCATATTTATATTTAATTCCTTAGATAATTTAATAACTGCTGTAATTAAACTTTCAACGCCTTCTTCAATAGTTGAAGCTGGAAGACCTAGGAAACGAGCAATTTCAGCATATCGTTCATCTGCAATGAAATGCTTATATTTTGGGAATGCTGTAAACTTAGTTGGTTTTTTAGCATTGTATCTTATTACATGTGGCATTAAGATTGCATTCGCTCTACCATGAGGGATATGGAATTCCGCTCCAATTTTATGCGCTAAACTGTGGTTAATTCCTAAGAACGCATTTGCAAATGCCATACCTGCTATTGCTGAAGCATTATGCATTTTTTCACGTGCTTCAAAATCGTTTCCATCTTTGTATGCTATAGGTAAATATTTAAACACTAATTTTATAGCTTGTAATGCTAATCCATCTGTATAATCATTAGCTAAAACACTTACATAAGCCTCAATTGCATGAGTTAATACATCCATACCAGTATCTGCTGTAATACTTTTAGGAACAGTTGATACGAACTGAGGGTCAATAATTGCAACATCAGGCGTTAATTCATAATCAGCTAAAGGATATTTAATATTGTTAGCTTTATCAGTAATTACAGCAAAAGGTGTAACCTCTGAACCAGTACCAGAAGTAGTTGGTATTGCAACAAACTGAGCTTTACGACCTAATTTAGGGTATTTATAAGCTCTTTTTCGAATATCTAAGAATTTTTGTTTAGGTCCGTCTAAAGTAGTTTCTGGGTATTCAAAGAACATCCACATACCCTTGGCTGCGTCCATTGCTGATCCACCGCCAAAAGCGATAATAGTATCCGGTTCAAATGATAACATTCTATCTGCACCCTTCAATACAGTAACATCTGAAGGATCTGGTTCTACATCTGAAAAGATTTCAATTTGAATATTTTCTTGTCTTTTTTCTAAATAATATTTAATCACGTCAACATAACCTAATTTAACCATTGCCTCATCTGTTACAATAAATACTTTTTTAACCTTTGGCATTTTTTCTAAATACTGAGTTGAATATTTTTCAAAATAAATTTTTGGTGGCAGTTTGACCCATTGCATATTCATATTTCTTCTTCCTAATTTTTTAATATTTAATAAGTGTACAGTTGTCACATTAGTCGAAACAGAGTTTTTACCGTGCGATCCACAGCCTAATGTAAGAGAAGGAATAAATGCGTTATATAAATCCCCAATTCCACCATGTGCTGAAGGAGCATTTGCAATAACACGACATGCTTTCATTCTTAGTCCAAATTCTTTTTGAATTTCTTCATTATTACTATGAATAACTGCCGAATGGCCTAATCCTCCTAGCTGTAACATTTCTTCACAACGTTTAAACCCTTCTTCTTTTCCATCTACTTTAATTGCAGCTAAAACTGGACTTAGTTTTTCTCTTGTTAAAGGTTCATTTGCACCAACGGCTTCACATTCAACGATAAGAATTTTTGTATCTACTGGTACATTTACTCCAGCTATTGTTGCAATTTCATATGCAGACTTACCAACAATGTCACCATTTACAGCACATGTAGCTTCATTTATGACAAGCTTTTCTAATTTCTGTTTATCTTCTTTTGTAGCATAATAACAATTATTTGCTTTTAACTCTGCTTTCACTTCTTCATAAACTTCTTTATCTACAATAACTGCTTGTTCAGAAGCACAAATCATTCCATTATCAAATGTTTTTGAAAGAATAAGATCATTCACTGCACTCTTAATTTCAGCAGATTTCTCAATATAACATGGTACATTACCAGGTCCAACCCCTAAAGCAGGTTTTCCTGTACTATAAGCTGATTTAACCATTCCAGCACCACCTGTTGCTAAAACAAGTGCTACTCCTTCATGATTCATTAAACACTTTGTTGCTTCAATAGAAGGGACTTCAATCCATTGTACACAGTTTTCAGGTGCTCCAGCTTTTATTGCCGCATCACGAACGATTCTTGCTGCTTCTTTACTACATTTTTGTGCGGAAGGATGAAAAGCGAAAATAATTGGATTTCTTGTTTTAATCGCAATGATTGCTTTAAATAATGTTGTTGATGTAGGATTAGTTGTTGGAGTGACACCTGCAATTACCCCAACAGGTTCAGCAATTTCTGTTATTCCAGTTTGTATATCTTCACTTATTATCCCAACCGTTTTATTATCTTTTATTGAATTCCATATATATTCTGTCGCAAATATATTTTTAATAATTTTATCCTCATATATCCCACGCCCTGTTTCCTCAACTGCCATTTTTGCAAGTGGCATATGTTGATCCAAACCAGCTAACACCATCGAATGTACAATTTCGTTGATTTGATCTTGATTAAAGCTTTCAAATTCTTTTAATGCTTTTTGTCCTTTTACGACTAAGTCATTTACCATTTTAGAAGCGTTACTAATTTCATTTACAATTTTTTCTTGAACAGCCATTTGGCTCTCCTCCTCTGATGTTGGAGATTAATCAGCCTATTTAAGGTTCATTAATTCCCATTTATCATTTATACTTGTGAAACATTTCACAATATTGTTTACAAATATAATATATATCCTTTTTATTAAAATTGCTATGTCTAATTTGTGAAATATTTTACATTTTTTCAGCGAAACATGTTCCTCTTCTACCTATTCCTTTCCTTACTTCTAACTTTTTGTAGATTTTTGTTAATTCTTTTCTTTTTTCAAATAATTTCGCATATGATAAAATTAAGAATAAGTTCTCATAGAACTTATTTTTCACCTGTTAGATTTTTCTAACAAAACTGGTAAAAAGGACGTGTAACCATGATTGCTCGAAGGAGCATTTGGCAACGTAAAGACTTATCCTACACTTAGCAGTTTTAATTTAGAGAACCAAAAGAACTCTAAAATAAAACTGAAGGTAGGCGAAACTATGGTTGACAGGCGATTATGTTATTTCTTCAATGATATATAGCTATGTAGTTAGAAAGCCAAAAAACTAACTACGAGCTCTATATGTACGTAGTTAGTTTATAAGCTGCACTTTTAACTACTAACTACGAAAAGAGGAAATAACAATGAGTAACAATCGTTTGGGTGAGACCTTAATGATTTTAATTGGTTCATTTATTTTAGCCACTACACTGTATCATTTTCATTATCAAAATAATTTAGCTGAAGGTGGATTTATTGGTATTGCTTTATTAGTAAAGAACGCACTAAATATATCACCTTCAATTACAACTTTGCTACTCGATATTCCAATTATCTTGATCGCTGGTTTGTATTTAGGTAGAAAATTATTAATTAATACTACCATCGGAGCCATCTCGTTTTCTGTTTTTTATTCTATAATAGAAAAAACAACTTCCAATATTACATTTAATTTTGGAAATCATCTTTGGATACCCGCTATTTTAGGTGGAATTTTCGCTGGACTTGGTTTAGGGTTAATTCTAAGAAGTGGTGGTGCAACAGGTGGAGATGATTTAATAACAATAATAATGAGCAAAAAATCAAAAATATCGATCGGTAAAGTATATTTTATTTTTGATGCTGTCATTCTTCTTTGTTCACTATCCTACCTATCATGGAATGAAGTAGGATATACAATTCTTTCTGTTGCAATCTGTGCGAAAGTAACAGAATTGGTCTATGAAAGTAAATTTCAAAAAAAATCTGTTACAATTAAAACTAATGAAAAAAGATTACATGCTTAATGCATGTAATCTTTTTTACGTTGTAAATTAGAGTTTCAAATAATTTGAATTCAGACTAATTGAAAGCGGTTATCAACAGTCTGAACCTTAATGCATGTAATCTTTTTTTGATTCAGAAAAATCGGTGAGCTCATTTAGAACATTTTCGGCAGCTAAATCGTAAAGACAATCTTTAAAAAGTATTGCCAGTCTTCGATAATCATTATATTTATCTAATAGCTCGTCCACAGATGAGGCTTCACCCATATTTGTTTTCTTTACTTCTTCTTGCTTTTTAGCAAACTTAATTGTAAATGTACCTAGTTTTTCAAACATTGAACCGTAGAATTCATCAAAGTTCGATACGCTTACTAATTCTTCTTCTTCAGCGTCAACTTGAAGACCATCAAATTCTCGTAAGAGTTCGTATATAATGCTACTGTACTCATCATTTAAATAAATACTTTTTTCGATCCTGTACCCGATCACTCGATAGAAATGACCATCGTTCTTTACAAATTGAACAGTATCATTTATTTTAAACTTAAAATACTTAAACATTGAACTTCACCCCTACCAATGTCTCTTTTATCATACTATTTACAAAACACTATAGATACTATACAGCCAAAACTTTACAAATTTAAAAATCTTGGCTAATTTCCCTGCATTCTTGAAAATGATTTAAAATATTGGTAACCTATACGTACAATACCCACTTTATTAACAACTTTAAATCATAATTTAGGAGGTGGGCTGCCTTGTTAACCGAAAACGACAAACTTCTTCTAGATGATTTAACAAGCTTAATGATTCGAGTTCGAAAAAACTGGCAAAAAACTGATGAGGAAGTAAAAAACTCCTTAACTCCACCAAAATATTTGCTTTTATATTTAATATATAAAAATCAAAAACTTACTGCTTCTGAACTTGGAAGACAAATTGGATTATCATCAGGTTCTATTACGACAGCTGTGAATAAATTGGTTAATAATCACTTAATTTCTCGAAAAAGAGATAGCCGGGATCGAAGAGTTACATGGCTTGAATTAACCGATGAAGGAAAACGTTTGATTGAAGAAAACTTCAATTTCCGTCAAGAATTGTGGCTAAATTTATTCGAAAATCTTTCACATAGTGAAAGAGATCAATTTCGTTTTTTATTAAACAAATTAATCTCAAACTAAAAAGGTTATCTCTAAGGAGATAACCTTTTTAGTTTGAAATATTATTTGCCAGTTTTTAATTCTGTCCAATACTTATCATATAATTCTGTTTGGTCCCCAACGTCCTTAATCCAGTTGGTTGCATCAGTTTGTTCTTTTGTTACATTAATAAACGGATTTTGTTTATACTCCGTTGAATGATATGGTCCTGATTTACTATTTGGATCAGCATAACCAATAGCCTCATAATTTTGTGCACTTACTTTTGGGTCATATAGATAGTTAATAAACTTTTCAGCTAGATCTTTTTGTTTTGCATCTTTTGGTATTGCTAATGTATCTGCCCATCTTGATGATCCTTCTTTTGGTATAACCCATTTAATATCTTTAAGCTCTTTTTGAATATATGCAGCATCTCCGGACCATACTTGACCAATCCATGCATCTTCTGTAATAAACTTTTGTTTCACCGTATCTGTGTCGAATGCTAATAAGTTAGGTGTTAATGTTTTTAAATTGTTATAAGCTTTTAGCAATTCGTCTTCATTTGTTGAACTATTTGAATAACCATTTTTAATTAATCCCATTCCAAATACTTCTCTATTGTCATCAAGTAAAGTTACATGACCTTTGTATTTTGGGTTCCATAGATCATTCCAGCTATCTATATTTTCTTTTACATATTTTGGATTATAGGCAATCCCCGTTAATCCCCCAGTATAAACAACTGAATAGTCACCTTTTGGATCAAACTCTTGATTTGTATATTCTGATGAAATATTATTTAAATTTGGCATTTTACTTTTATCCAATTTAGCCAACATATTTTGATGAATCATTAATTTAACCATATAATCTGAAGGCTGGATTACATCATAGTTCGAACCACCAGCTTTTAGTTTTGCATACAACTCTTCATTACTTGCAAAAACTTGATAATTAATTTTAACATCATATTTCTTTTCAAATGATTCTAAAACCTTCTCGTCAAAATTATCTGCCCAGCTATAAATATTTAATTCTTTTTTTCCAACTGAACAAGCAGATAAAAGTAAACTTACTAAGCCTAAAGAAACCATTATTGCAGCAGTTTTTCTAAATATACTCATAATGTCTACTGACTACCTCCTTAAAATTTGGAAAATAAATCCAGTATGCCTTAGTTGAATTCTAATCCAAAGATTCGTTTTTTTAAGTGGAACTAGACCTAAACGATATAGGATTTTTTCTCTGATTCCTCTTGATTATTAATACCTTTTGTACGATAAACTTCTGAAATTACCATTAAGAAAATTATTGTAACAATTAAAATCGTCGAAATTGCATTTATTTCAGGTGTAACACCTTTTTTTACCATTCCATAAATATAAATTGGCAATGTAGTTGAACCTGGTCCTGAAACAAAGAAGCTTATGACAAAATCATCAATACTTAATGTAAAACATAAAAGTGCTGAAGCAATAATTCCAGGCATTAGCGCTGGTAAAGTTACAAATCTAAATGTCTGCCATGGTGTAGCACCTAAATCACTTGCAGCATCTTCTAAATCAGATGACATTCCTGAAAGTCGAGCTGCTAAAAGAATAATGACATATGAAATACAAAAAGTGACATGGGCAATAATAATTGTGATACTACCTAATTCAATATGAAAATTAGTAAATAGTATTAGTAACGAAAGCCCCATTAATATATCTGGAACGACAATTGGTAGGTAAACTAGCCCACTAATAAGATTTGAAAATTTATATTTATGCTTATGTAAGGCAAGTGCACAAATAGTACCAAGAATTGTTGAAAGGATTGTCGTTACAATAGCAATAAATAAACTATTCATTAAGGCATCAATAACTTGCGGGTTATGAAATAAATTTAAATACCAATCAAACGTAAATCCAGTCCACTGTGCATTAATCTTTGATTTATTAAATGAAAATAGTATTAATATCAAGATTGGTAAATATAAACAAATCAAGATAATTGTTGAAAATCCAATAAGTATAGGTTTTTTCATTTATTTTTCACCTCTACTTTTATCAGCACCAATATTTTTTGTAGCTAAATAGTATAGTCCTATTAAACCGATTGAAGTAATGACTAAGAAAATTGAAAGTGCGGAACCAAATGGCCAGTTTCTTGCTGCTAAGAATTGATTTTGAATGACATTTCCGATTAAAGCAACTTTTGATCCACCCATTACATCAGAAACGACAAACATACCAAATGAAGCAACAAAAACTAAAATACTACCTGCAAAAATCCCCTTCATCGTTAATGGAAGAGTTACATAGATAAAGGTTTGAAATGGAGTAGCTCCTAAATCATTAGCAGCGTCCAATTTTCGGTTATCCAATTGTTCAATTGCTACAAAGATCGGTAACACCATAAATGGTAATAATGTATAGACCATTCCCATTATGACTGATGGTGTATTATAAAGTAGTTGTAAAGGTTCTTTTATAATACCTAGTTGGATTAATAATGTGTTAATAATCCCTTTTGAACGAAGGATAACAATTAATGCATAAGATCTGACTAAGAAATTTATCCAAAAGGGTATTGTGATTAATAATAGTAAAATCCTCTGCCATTTTTCATTTACAACTGTAGCCGTATATGCATAAGGATATCCAATCAAAAGAGTTATTATTGTAGTTACTAAAGCAATCCAAAAAGTTGTCCATAAAACTTTTAAATAAAGTGGGTCAAAAACTTTTACAATATTTTCTAGTGTAAATGTTTTTTCAATTTCTCCGTACATTCCATTTTTCATAAATGCAAAACCAAAAATTAATAATAAAGGTACTAGAAAAAAAACTAATAGCCAGATAATCGTAGGTGCAATTATGTATTTTTCATTTCTCAATACATAATCACCTCATCTTCCGACTTCCAACTAATCTCAACTTTATCATTTCTATTAAAACTTGTTTGATCTGGCATTTGATAGACAATAATCGTTTGTTCATGTTTATGTAAATCAATAAAGATTTTATTTAGAGTCCCAACAAATTCTACATCTCTTATTATGCCTGAATAAGGATTATTCTCATTTGTAGCATGAGAAACTTTAATATTTTCTGGTCTAACCGCAATTTCTTTCACAGCTTTATCAAAGAAATTATTTTCACCAATAAATGTAGCAACAAATTTGCTTGCTGGATTTTGATAAATTTCTTTCGGTGTTCCGATTTGTTCGATTTTTCCGTTATTCATAACGACGATTCGATCACTCATGCTCATCGCTTCTTCTTGATCATGGGTTACATAGATAAAAGTAATTCCTAATTCGCGTTGAAGATTTTTTAGTTCCCTTTGTAAATCTTTACGAAGCTTAAAATCAAGTGCGCCTAGTGGTTCATCTAATAATAAGACTTTTGGATTGTTCACTATTGCACGAGCGATTGCAACCCTTTGCTGTTGTCCACCTGATAACTGACTAGGTTTACGATTTCTAAATTCAGTTAATTGAGTTAATCTCATTGCTTCGTCAGCACGGACCTTTTGCTCTTCTAACGAAATACCTTTCATTTTTAATCCGAATTGAATATTTCTTTCAACATTCATATGAGGAAATAATGCATAGTGTTGGAACACTAAATTCATATCCCTTTTATATGGAGGTAAACTATTAATTGCTTCTCCATTTAGTTTGATCACACCTGACGATGGTTCTTCAAAACCAGCAATCATTCTTAAAAGTGTCGTTTTCCCACAACCACTTGGTCCTAAGATTGTTAAGAATTCTCCAGAATAAATTTCTAATGAAAGTGGAGAAATGACATTATTTTCACTAAAATTTTTCTCGACTTGTTCAATTTCAATTATATTTTTCATTTTCGCGTCCCATCTATATTAATATTTTATTATTATGTAAAAATGAATAATTTATTTTCAAAATATAAAAAGCCCCTTTTGTCAAGGAGCTAAGAAACTAAGTTACAATTAACCTTTATTTTAACAATTTACGAATAAACCGTAAAGCGTTTTTTGTTGTATGATATCTAATTTTCAAGTCAATTTTAGTAGTTTGTAAAAGGACACTTTTTTCATGTGTAAAAGCTGCAAAACTATACTCACCATGATAATTTCCTGAACCACTTTCTCCTACCCCACCAAAAGGTAAATTCGGATTCGCCATATGATAAAGCGTATCGTTTACACAACCACCACCAAATGGAACTCTTTCAATTACTTTATTAGCGATTTGTTTACTTTCTGTAAAGATGTATAGTGCTAATGGCTTAGGGTGTTGATTTATTTCATTGATTACTTCATCTATATTTTCATAGGAAAGAATTGGTAAAATGGGACCGAATATTTCTTCAGACATAATTGGTGAATCCCAAGATAGATCTGAAATTAAAGTTGGTTCGATTTTATGGGATGATTGATCAAATTCCCCTCCATGTAGGATTTCACCATTATTCAAAAAGCCAACTAAACGATTAAAATGGCGATCACTGATGATCTTTGTATAATCATTATTTAACAAAGGCTTATCACTATAAAACTGAACAATTTCATTCTTTAATGCATCAATAAAATCCTTTTTTACTGATTTGTTGACATAAATATAATCTGGAGCAATACAAGTCTGTCCTGCATTTGTAAATTTCCCCCAAACAATTCTTTTCGCAGCTAGTTGGATATTCGAATCGCTATGTACAATTGTTGGGCTTTTCCCACCTAATTCAAGTATTAATGGTGTTAAATTTTTACTTGCTGCTTCCATCACAATTTTTCCAACTTGAACACTGCCAGTAAAAAAGATAAAATCAAATTTTTGTTGTAATAGTATCGTACTTTCTTCAATTCCACCATCAACTACTGCAATATATTCTTTATCAAAATTCTCATTAATTATTTTATTAATAATGATTGATGTATTTGGCGTTAATTCCGATGGTTTAATAATAGCAGTATTTCCCCCAATTATTGCACCAATTAATGGAGCCATCGTTAATTGAAAAGGATAATTCCAAGGCGAGATAATTAATGTTACTCCATACGGTTCTCTGTAAATATATCCTTTTGTACCAATATGCGTAATCGGAGTTTTAACTTTTTTAGGTTTCATCCATTTCTTTATCTGTTTGATTGCTTCCGATATTTCTTTTAAAGTAAATCCAATTTCAGTCATATAGGCTTCAAAATCTGACTTATTTAAATCCTTTTTTAAGGCTATTTTTATTTCTTCCTCGTTCTCTACGATTGATTTATATAATTTTTTTAATTGTTCAATTCGAAAATTTGAGGTTTTAGTTGAACCAGTCTGAAAAAATGCTTTTTGCTTAGTTACTAATTGTGTAATTTCAGATGCTTTATATGTACTTTCCAAAATCATCACATCCTTTTTTAGTCCAATAGTTTAAACGTATAATCTAATGCTAAATTAAAATCTCACATAAAGTCAATAATTCTGTGAATACTATTATTAATATTAACTAGTGTAGGAATCGAAATATTAACTTTGTTAAGGGAATGTAAAGATATTGTAAATTTGTAAATTAATTAAACGTTTTTAATTGATTAATTTCAAAAACCAATTATTATTATTAAAGTGGCCTTTACTTTTTTCGACATTTTTACATAGTTTCTGACATTTTAAAATTAACTGACAAATGTGAAGGTGATAATAAATTATATGTTTTAGTTGGAGGAATCATAATGTTTTTTGGACAAAAAAAGGATGTATTCTTTGAAAAGCTTTTAGGTATAGCTGAAAACTTGCACGTTTCATCAAAGTATTACGTTGAATTTAAAATAAAAAATGCAAGCGACTTAAAGAAGTTTCAAGAAGAAATGAAAGAATATGAAACAAAAGGTGATAAGTTTATTCACTCTTTAATCGTTGAATTAAACAAAACCTTTATTACTCCAATTGAGCGAGAAGATATTTTACAACTTGCAATGAAAATGGATGATGTTTTAGATGGATTTGAACATTGTTCAGCTCGATTTGAAATGTATTCAATCACATCTGCTGATGAATATATGGTTAAATTCGTTGATATTCTTCAAAAAGCTGTTGAAGAAATTTTACTTGCAGTTAAATTACTTTCAAATAAAAAATTATTAGAAATCCGCGTTCATGCAATCAAAATTAAGGATTATGAGTCTCAATGTGATGAGCTATTACGTACATCAATAAAACAATTATTTATGAATGAAAAAGATCCTATTAAAATTATTCAGTATAAAGAAATCTACGAAAATCTAGAATCTGTAGCTGATAGTGCGCAGGATGTAGCAAACACACTTGAGCAAATTATCATGCGAAATGCGTAAGGAGTCATAAAATGGAGCATTTATTTTTACTTACGATATTAATCGTGATTTTTGCATTTTTGTTTGATTTTATTAATGGATTTCATGATACTGCAAATGCTATTGCAACGTCCGTTTCAACGAAGGCTTTGAAACCACGTACAGCTATTTTAATAGCAGCTCTAATGAATTTCATTGGTGCAATCACATTTACAGGAGTTGCCAAAACGATTACGACTGGTATCGTTGATCCGATTACAATTGAAGGTTCAAATGGACTAGTTGTCGTAATCGCTGCTTTATTAGGCGGTATCTTTTGGAACTTATTAACTTGGTATTTTGGTATTCCAAGTAGTTCTTCTCATGCAATCATTGGTGCAATAGCCGGTGCCGCTGTCTCAGCAAAAGGATTTGGCGTTTTAGAGGCGGATGGTTTTGTTAAAATTATCGAAGCTTTATTAATTTCCCCTGTTATTGCAATTACACTTGGTTTTATCGTAATGACAATTTTAGCAACTATTTTTAGACGTTCTAACCTATCTAAAACTAATAAAGGCTTTAGACTAGTTCAAATTTTCACTGCTTCTTTACAGTCATTTACTCACGGTACAAATGATGCACAAAAAGCAATGGGAATTATCATGATCGCTTTAATTGCCGCTAAAATTGAACCAGCAGGTGCAGACGTTCCTTTATGGGTACGTATCGGTTGTGCTATGGCAATGGCTATTGGTACTTCAGTTGGTGGATGGAAAATTATTAAAACTGTTGGTGGTAAAATCATGAAAATTCGCCCGATTAATGGTGCAGCAGCTGACTTATCTTCAGCAGCTATTATTTTCACATTTACTGCTTTACATTTACCAGTAAGTACAACTCACGTAATTTCATCTTCTATTATGGGGGTAGGTTCTGCTCAACGTGTTAAAGATGTAAACTGGGGTACTGCGAAACGTATGGTAATTACTTGGATTATTACAATCCCAATTTCAGCAACAGTGGCTGCAATTTTCTATCAAATTCTAAAATTAATCTTACTTTAATGATAAAAAGGCGAAACGTAAAAAATACGATTCGCCTTTTTTATTTACATATATTCTCTTTTCCTTTTTGGTTTTGTAATAAAAAATATTAACACCAAAAGTAAAATTACCGATCCTGCAATGATAAATGTATTCATAGAAAGGATGGTCGGTCTGTCATATGATTTAGCAGCTAATAACTCAGTACTGAACAGTTCTTCGTTATTCGTCCATACTTCAACCTTACCAATTTTTTGATTTTTAGAAATTCCATTTTCCTTGTATGACTTATCTATTGCATTTAAAGGTTTTATTTTAATATCGTAATTTGTATTCGCGCCTAGTGCAGTTAAAAAGGATAAATCGTTTGGTATTTTTGTTTGAATTAGATCATTTCTAATTTTTAATTCTCGCTGCCAATCACTTTGTTTTATAAGCGTTTTTTTATGGATTCTTGAAAATGCATAAGAATCTAATAACTTAATATCTTGAAGATATTGCGGTTTTGATGAACGTAATAAAATATTAATAATCATTTGGCCGTCTTTTTTATCTATTTCAATTAAAGTATTCCTAGCAGAATCTGTATATCCTGTTTTCCCCGCATAAAAGTAAGGATTTTTAAACATTTTTCCTCGATTAAAAATATATACATTTTTTTGCTTAGATGTACTAATACGAGCGTCTTTTGTACCCATTGCTTTAATGATTAATGGGTATTTTAAAGCTTCTTTTGTAATTAAAGCTAAATCATGTGCAGTTGTATAATGATTTACATTGTGAAGACCATTTGGATTCATGAAATTTGTGTGATTTGCGCCAATCTTTTTAGCTTTTGCATTCATCATTTTTACAAAGTGATCCATATTTCCGCCAACTCGTTCACCCATAGCATATGCTAAATCATTGGCACTTAAAATCATCATTGTTTTTAATGCTGTATTTCGATCTAAAACTTCGCCTTCAGAAAAAAGAATTTGAGAATTACTTTTTTCTTCTTGGATGCTTCTTTTAGTCATTTGAATTTTATCATTCTCTTTTAAATGATCCATCATAACCATTGCGGTCATTATTTTAGTTGTGCTAGCTGGGAAATCAACTTTATCTGCGTTCTTACTATAAATTACTTCGCCACTATCAGCCAATATTGAAATTGCTTTATCACTAAATAGCTTTTTTTCTTCTGCGTGTACAGTTTTTTGTATAAAGAAGCTACTAATTAAGCTTATACTAAGACATAATTTTATAATATTTTTAAAAGTAGATTTCATGAACACTAAATCTCCTTTGAACTTTTTTCATTTAGTTATTTCGTACAGGTTACATAACTCAAGTTTAAATAACACTACTCTATAAAAGAGGATTGGATTAAAAAAACAATAATGCACCTATTATAACCTTTTCATACTAATGTCTCAACTTACTTAAATTAGTAGTATTTTTCAGTTAAAATAAAATATATCGGTTATTTCCCGGAAAATCGACATATTTAATACTTTAATTTATCAATATATTTTAATCCCTCCCTTTTGCTTAAAGGTGATAAATTCGTTTGATTGATAAATAATTCAACCTCTTTAGGATTGATATAGGAATACTCTCTCAATGCCCAACCTATTGCTTTTTGAATGAAAAATTCTTTGCTTTCTTGGAGCTGGCGGCAATAATGAAATAAACGCTCCTGATCCGTTTTCTCCTTAAACTTCATTTGAAATAATAACGCTACTCTATTCAGCCACATATTATCTGAAGACATCCACCTATTAGCATACTCATCAATCAATTCTGGATAGATTAAAAAATGATAACTAATTAATCGTCCAGCAATAGTATCAACGGTATCCCACCAAGACTTTTCGACTACTAGTTTTTCATATACTTTAATCCTTTCGAGCTCCGCTTTTTTATACTGGCGATCTAAACATGTTAATGCAATATATTGAAATTCTCTTTCCTCTAAGTTCCAAATATCGATTATTGATTTTAAATTCGGTGGTTCACCATTACTCATTCGAAACTGTTTCAGCAGTTCATTTCGTTCTGGTGCTTTAATACCTAAAAATGTAAATCTTTTTTTCATATACGCTTCCATTGCGGGCCGATTTTTATTATTTTTGTGTTCTTTAAAAAATCTCATTAACTCTGTTGAATAGTTGTCCATTCTACACTCCCTACTGATTACAAATTAATTATCATCTTTTAAAATTTTCTTAGCATAGCAGCTTATTAGATACAATTATCATTTCTTCTATTATAAATGAGCATAAAGTTTAATGAAAAGTGTATAAGGCAAAATTGTGTAAATTTTCCGAAGATTGGTTTATGATAGATACGTTAATAAGAAAGGAGGATATTATGCAACCAGCAGTTAATACAAAGGTTATTAATCAGTCAACAATGTATCAAATTTTATTTGCAATCAGTTTAGGCCATTTATTAAATGATTCTATGCAAGCAGTTGTACCGGCCATATTTCCAATTTTAGAAAAGACTATGAATTTAACTTATACAGAAATTGGATTCATAGCCTTTGCGCTAAATATGACTTCCTCTGTAATGCAACCCGTTTTTGGGATTTTTTCCGATCGAAAGCCTTCACCATTTCTCCTACCGATTGGAATGGCATCCAGTCTACTCGGAATGCTTTGCTTAGCATTTGCACCTAATTTATTTATTGTATTATTATCAGTTCTATTAATTGGTATAGGTTCTGCCATCTTCCACCCAGAAGGCTCAAAAGTAGCCTTTTTAGCGTCTGGTTCAAAAAGAGGACTCTCGCAAGCTATCTACCAGGTAGGCGGAAATACAGGGAATTCACTGGCGCCAATCTTTACAGCGCTAATTTTCGTACCACTAGGACAAAAAGGTGCTGCATGGTTTACAATCCTAGCTGCAATTGGAATTTGTGTATTAATTTACGTATCCACATGGTATCGAAATAAATTGAAGGAAAACCCGTTTAAATTAAAAGGTAAAGGTCAATCTTCTGGTGAAAATATCAAAATTACATCTGCTGTAAAATTTGCTATTATCCTGCTAGTATTTATTACATTTGCCCGTTCGTGGTACTCAGCAGGCATAGGAAATTATTATCAGTTTTACTTAATTAAAAGTTATGGTTTATCGATTAAAAGTACACAATTATATTTATTTATCTTTATGATTGCAGGCGTAATAGGTACTTTCATAGGTGGAACGCTAGCTGATCGCTTCGGAAAACGGAATATGATTTTATTTTCATTAGTTGGTACATTTCCATTAGCATTATTATTACCTCATATCTCTTTACTGGCAGTTATTCCAATATTATTTTTAATTGGGATTATTAGTTCAAGTTCTTTTAGTGTAATTGTTGTTTACGCTCAAGAACTCGTTCCTGGAAAAGTTGGTTTAGTAAGTGGATTAATAGTTGGTTTAGCATTTGGAATGGGTGCTTTAGGAGCAGTATTATTAGGTGTAATTGCCGATGCAACTAGCCTAAAATTCGTAATGAATTTGTGTAGCTTCTTACCACTATTAGGTCTAGTAGCTTTTATGCTGCCAAATGATCGAAAAAAATCAGCTTAAGTAGGGATATATTTTCCAAAAAGGCTGTCTATATGACTGCCTTTTGATTTTAGTCAATATACAAAAACTTAAGTTTAAAGAATGATAAACGAGTATCAATTTCATCCTTTTGTTACTCCATTTTATCTGCTGTACATATCAAGTAAAATCCTCCCTGATTGATCAGGAAGGATTTTTATTTACTCCATATTATTTAACATATATTGTATATTTCCTCATCCAAGGTCGAAGCGATCTGCATTCATGACTTTAACCCATGCAGCGATAAAATCACGCACAAACTTCTCTTTGTTATCGTCTTGAGCATATATTTCTACTATCGCACGTAACACTGAATTTGAACCAAACACTAAATCAACACTAGTTGCAGTACGTACTTTCTCACCAGACTTACGATCACGTCCTTCAAAAACATCTCCGTCTACAGGCGTCCACGCAATTCCCATGTCTAGCAAGTTTACAAAGAAGTCATTAGTAAGTGTACCAACTCGGTCAGTAAATACACCGTATTGTGTGCCATTATAGTTTGTACCTAGTACGCGCATACCACCTATGAGTGCAGTCATTTCAGGTGCAGTTAGGCCTAACAATTGTGCCTTATCTACTAATAGCTCTGCTGAATTTACACTATATTGTTTCTTTTGATAGTTTCGGAAACCATCAGCGATCGGCTCTAGCACTGCAAAACTTTCTATATCTGTTTGCTTTTGTATTGCATCTCCACGTCCTGGAGTAAATGGAACTTTTACATCAAAACCTGCATCTTGTGCAGCTTTTTCTACCGCGGCACTACCACCAAGTACAATCAAGTCGGCTAGGCTGACTTTCTTATGTAGATGGTTTTGAACGCTCTCTAATACATTCAGTACCTTTGCAAGTTGATCAGGCTGATTTACTTCCCAATCCTTCTGTGGAGATAGTCGAATTCGAGCTCCATTAGCACCTCCACGCATATCTGAGCCACGGAATGTACTTGCAGAAGCCCAAGCAGTATTTACTAACTCGCTAATAGTAAGCTCTGTATCTAGGATCATTAATTTGATCTTTTCAACTTCTGCAGCAGATATATCGTATTCAGAAGCAGGTACTGGATCTTGCCAAATTAAAACTTCTTCTGGGACTTCTGGTCCTAAATATCTTGAACGTGGTCCCATATCTCTGTGCGTTAGTTTAAACCACGCACGAGCAAATACATCAGCAAAATCATCTGGATTTTCATGGAAACGACGAGATATCTTTTCGTATTCTGGATCAAAACGCAATGCCATATCAGCTGTAGTCATCATGGTAGGAACACGAACGGTTGGATCTTCTGCATCTGGAGCAAGATCCTTCTCTTCAGGATTTACTGCAAGCCACTGGAACGCACCTGCTGGGCTCTTTGTAAGCCACCATTGATATCCAAACAATAAGTCAAAGTAACCATTATCCCACTTTGTTGGGTTTGCAGTCCAAGCACCTTCAATACCGCTAGTGATGGTGTCACGACCTTTACCAGAGCCATGAGTACTTAGCCAGCCTAATCCTTGGGAATGAATCGGAGCTGCTTCTGGCTCTGGTCCAACATGAGCAGCATCCCCTGCGCCGTGAGCTTTACCAAAAGTATGCCCTCCAGCGATTAGTGCAACTGTTTCTTCATCATTCATTCCCATTCGAGCAAAGGTTTCGCGTATGTCACGGCCACTTGCAATAGGATCTGGATTACCGTTTGGTCCTTCTGGGTTAACATAGATAAGACCCATCTGAACAGCAGCCAGTGGATTCTCAAGGTCACGATCACCCTTGTAACGCTTATCCCCTAGCCATTCCGTTTCATTACCCCAGTAGACGTCTTCTTCTGGATGCCAAACGTCTTTGCGTCCTCCTCCAAAACCAAATGTTTTACCGCCCATTGATTCAATAGCAACATTACCTGTTAGTATAAATAAATCAGCCCAAGAAATTTTGTTACCATATTTTTGCTTAATCGGCCAAAGCAGTCGACGTGCTTTATCGAGATTTCCGTTGTCAGGCCAACTATTAAGTGGAGCAAAACGCTGTGTACCTGTTCCTCCTCCACCACGGCCATCACCCGTACGATATGTACCTGCTGAGTGCCAAGCCATACGTATAAAGAATGGACCATAATGTCCATAATCAGCAGGCCACCAATCTTGACTGTCTGTCATTAGATTGTGAAGATCCTGTTTAATCGCTTGATAGTCTAACTTTTTAAATGCTTCTGCATAATTAAATTCTTCATCCATAGGGTTTGATTTTCTGTCATTCTGATGTAGAATGTTCAAATTTAACTGGTTTGGCCACCAGTCTTTATTTACTGTACCAGCTGATTTCGGAGTAGTAGTGCTACCATGATTAAACGGGCACTTTGCAATGTTTGAATTGTCATTCATTTCCATACTTTTTTCCTCCTTAAAAGTAAATAAATACCCAATAATTATGTATCTTGTATTACTTTTCAAACAAGATATGATTAATTATTATGCAATCATTATATTAGACTATTACATATATTAATAGAAATAAGTATCACAAATAAGATATTATTCATAACATTGTGAACAATCGATGACATTAACTTTTTTTGCGCAATACTTTGTCCAGTTCAAACCTTATCCATCATTGTTTTAATGTAATTGTTCATAAGTATAAACACGAATATTTTTAATTACTTACTTCTACATACAATACAAAACGACCTGCTATTTAATTGATTTACCGCTTTTTTATTTTTCTTAATTAATTGATTTTGCAAGTAAGAACTTCAAAATCTACCTTTTTAAAAAGCAAAAAAAGCTCTTCGAATGTCGAAGAGCTTTTCACTATTACATACCCCAAACTAATGTCCAAAGAGTACCAAAGACAATTGCTACTGCAATAAATACTGCGTAACCTAAATTGATATATAATACACTTTTATTTTCATTTTCATTCATATGCATGAAAACAATTAACTGAAGACCGCCTTGTAATAATGCAGTGACAATTAAAATAATAAATGAAACTTTAAACGGTAAATCTAAATAGTAAACACTTAAAGCGATGATTGTTAGAACAAGTGATTGGATGAAGCCAACCACTTGATGCTTAGGGAATAATGCGCTCATCCAATCAGTCCTTTCACGTAAACAAAACTAAAGATAAAGATCCATACTACGTCTAAGAAGTGCCAGTATAATGAATAAATAAATGTTTTGTTTGCTGTAGTTTCTGTAATTCCTTCACGAGAAACTTGAATTAAGATTGCAATACCCCATAACATACCGAATGATACGTGGGCACCGTGAGTACCTAATAATACGAATAATGCTGATAATGCTCCACTACTTTGGATTGTTGCACCTTCATGAACATAAGTAAAGAACTCTGTAATCTCTACTCCTAGGAAGACTGCTCCTAAAGCTAGTGTTAATACAAGGAAGCTTATAAAAGCTTTTTTGTGATTTAATTTTATTGCGTTTACGACTAAACCAATCGTAAAACTACTTGTTAATAGGGCAAATGTTTCTATCATTACACCTTTCATCTCAAATAATTCTTTTTGAGTAGGTGCTGAACCAGTGTTATTTGCTAGAGTGAAGTAAACCGCGAACAATGTTCCGAATAAGGCAATCTCAGCTCCTAAAAATATCCAGAAGCCTAAAATCTTATTAGAACTCTCTTCACCTAGACTATACAGAGGCCTGCTGCTCATAGTGATCACCTCGTAATTTTTTCTCTGTTTCAATAATTTCTTCTTTATGAATATGGTAGCCATGATCGCGTTGGAAAGAACGTGCAATTAAGCATAGTGCGACAGGAACCGCAAATACAATCATTGGTACCCACCATTCAAATATTAAGAAGAAACCAAATGCCATAAATGCTGCACCTAATATGAATGGTATACCACTATTACTTGGCATATGAATATCTGTAATCTCGCCTTCAAGTAAAGATTTACCTTCTTTTTTAGCTTTCCAGAATGGATCTAAAGAATCAACTTTTGGAATAACTGCGAAATTATAAGGAGCAATTGGACTGCTTGTAGCCCACTCTAATGTTCTTGCATTCCATGGATCACCAGTTGTTTCTCTTGGTGCGTAACGTACACTGTAATAAATATTATAAACAAGTAAAACGAATCCGATTGCTAACCCAACAGCTCCAATTGTAGCAATCATATTTAATGGTCCGAAACCTGACTCTGCACTATAAGTATAAGTACGTCGAGTCATACCTTTTAATCCTAATAAGAATAATGGGAAGAATGTTACGTTAAAGCTAACGATAATTGTCCAGAACGTAATCTTACCAATTTTTTCATCTAATTTAAATCCAAATACTTTAGGGAACCAATAGTAGAATCCTGCGATTACCGCAAAAACAGTACCTGGGATTAATACATAATGGAAGTGAGCAACTAAGAACATCGTATTATGATATTGGTAGTCAGCACTTGCCATAGCTAGCATTACACCTGTAACGCCACCGATTGTAAAGATCGGAATAAATGCTAGTGAGTACAACATTGGAACAGTAAATTCGATTTTACCTTTTCTTAATGTAAACAACCAGTTAAAGATTTTAACACCGGTTGGTATACTAATCGCCATTGTTGTAATACTAAAGAAGCCATTTACAACAGAGCCTTGACCCATTGTATAGAAATGGTGAACCCATACAAGGAAACTTAAAGCAGAAATAGCAATCATACTGACAACCATGCTCTTATATCCGTATAAATTCTTTCTTGAGAAAGTAGCAATAATTTCACTATATATACCGAAAGCTGGGAGAATAACGATGTAAACTTCAGGATGACCCCAAATCCAGAATAAGTTCGCCCATAGCATATCGTTACCATGTGCCATCGTAAAGAATTGAGTACCAAATTCACGATCAAACATCATTAATGCTAGAGCTACAGTTAATACTGGGAATGCGAATACGATAATAACGTTTGTAATTAAGATACTCCATGTAAACATTGGCAATTTCATTAATTTCAAGCCTGGAGCTCGCATTTTTAATATTGTAACGATAAAGTTAATACCAGTCATTAAAGTACCTAGACCAGCGATTTGAAGTGATATCGCATAATAGTTATTCCCAACACCTGGGCTGAATTCCTTACTAGCTAGTGGGAAATAAGCTGTCCAACCAGCATCAGGTGATCCACCGATAACAAAGCTTAAGTTTAAAAGCATTGCACCTGCAAAGAATAACCAGAAACTAACTGCATTTAAGTAAGGGAATGCTACGTCACGAGCTCCGATTTGTAAAGGAATAACGATGTTCATTAATCCAATAATGAAAGGCATCGCCATGAACAGAATCATGATTAAGCCGTGAGTTGTAAAAATTTCATTATAATGTTGTGCATCTAATATTTTTAAATCTGGTCCTGCTAATTGTGCTCTCATCAGTAACGCATCTACTCCACCACGGAATAGCATTAATAATGCACACAGAATATACATTACACCGATACGTTTATGGTCAACAGTTGTTAACCATTCTTTCCATAAATAACCCCATTTTTTAAATTTGGTTAAACCAATTACAATAGCAATAGATACAACAACGATACTCACCATTGCGCCATAGATCATTGGTTCACCTGTTACAAAAAAGTGATCCCATTTAAAGCCCATTATTTCATCCCCTCCATATTATCCATGTCATGGTGATCAGATGAATCCTTCATAGAACCATGTTGATGTCCTGCATTTTTTCCTTCTGGAGCTGGTCTAAATCCTAAATGAGTCGAAGTATATGTCTTTCTACCTAAATGCTCAATTTTTAGTAATTTATTAAACTCTGTTTCTGTTAAAGCAGGAGCTGTTTCTTTAACGTCCTTAACCCAGCCGTTAAAATCCTTATTATTCATTGCTAGTACTTCAAATTCCATTCCAGCAAAGCCTTTACCATTGAAGTTACTGTTCTTACCAATATAAGAACCTTCATTTGAAGCAACAAAATTTAATTTAGTTACCATGTCACTCATTGCATATTTTTGTCCACCTAATTGTGGAATCCAAAAACTTGTAATAGGACCGAATGAATAAAGTCTGAATTCTACATTTCTATTCGTTGGAATATTTACATAGTTAACAGTTTCAATTCCTTGTTCAGGATAAGAGAAATGCCATTTCCAGTTTGAAGAACTTGCATAAATAACAAGTGGTTTATCATTTTCATGACCTTTTGGTACACTTTCAACTGCATTTGTTGTTTTAACAGTTACTACTGATAAAACTGCAACAATAATTATTGGGATAACAGTCCAAATAATTTCTAGTGTTTTACTTCCCTCTTCATGAGGAGGTTCGTAATCTTTTGGAAGTTTACTAGCACGATATTTATATAGAATAACAATATAAAGAATGTAAACTACTAGTAAAACTCCTAACATCATCAACATCGAGAAGATAATCGTATCCGCTTGCGTTTTAGCAACTGGACCCTTTGGATTAAGAACTGCAATCTTATCACAAGCACCCATTACTAATGCAACCAGCATAATCATCATGCCCATTAGAAATTTTTTCATTTCGCTCTTCCTTCCTATAACGTAAGTAAAAAGTTCAAAATAGTTTTTTTGAATTATTTCTTAGATAAGTATTTTTATAAATTGTCACTAAAATGACAAACAATGTCCACAGTTATAGTAAGATACTTTAATTAAAAAAACAAACAATTAATTTCCATTTTGGAAGGAAAAAAAGAGTGTTCACATTTTAGACATATTTGAAAATACGGTATTTTCTACAAAACCTATTTATATCAATGGTTTAACACATTTGCTCATTTATTCACAACGTTCACATTTTAGACAAATATTAGATTTTGATTAACTTTTTGTTCACATTTCGAAACTTACATATTAGTAAATTAGTATAATAATTTTTATGGTATTTCACGAAATAATCTGTATTTTCACACAAAAAAATAACGCAGAATAATCTGCGTCAAAAAACAGGGTTATTAATTTGGAGAAGAGAAAAACTACTGTCCTAGCGCGTTCTTCTCTTCTTTAGGGTTTTTGGGGGTTCTAGGGTCGCATTCCACATTTTACTTTTTAATGTGTATACAAACGAAGAACTAAGAAAAACAATAGCGTATTTCTTAAACTTCTTTTATTAATCTTAGATTAACATAAGTGAAAATGATTATCAATACCAATTATTGGTTTTTTTATCTACAGAAATATTCTAAATAGCAAATGACTCATTTAATTTTCAAAGTAATTTAAGTTATAATTGTAGAAAAAAGGTGGGACATTTATGCCTCAATTATTAATTAAAGGGATTTCAACTGATGATATTTGCAAAATTAGTAAGTCTTTAATCGAAGAACTCGCAGTGGTTTGTGAATGTGGAGCTGATAATTTTACGATTGATTGTATTCATTCAACTTCAATTTTTAATGGTGAAATTGTAGAAAGCTTTCCATTCATTGAAGTAAAATGGTTTGAACGTGGTGGTGAAACTAGAGATCGTTTCGCAGCTACAATCGAAAAACATATTAACACATTGAAAATTCCTGAATTTGAAATTGCTTTTATTACCTATCAAGAAGATAGTTATTATATAAATGGGAAGAAATTTCCATAATGATATTTTAAAATAATTTAGGTCAGCGGAGCAGCTGACCTTTTTTTTTTTGAAAATCGATATTTCCGGGGCATGTGTACCTATAGGACGATGTCATTTCGGGACATTTCAACTATGTGGACAAATATACAAACTAAAAAAAATGGTCTACTGACTAAGTACATGATTTGTAAAATTGAATATTAGTATATTAATCGGACAAGTAGGACACAAAAAAATGCTACCGATTAGAGAAAGGTGAATAAAAATGAATTTTGAAATTGCAATGACAGCATTTGTTTTCATTATGACAATGGCCGTCATATTCTGGAGACCAAAAGGAATTCATGAAGCATGGCCTGCTTCAATTGGTGCAATAATCATTCTAGTAACTGGAATTGTTACTCGACACGATTTATACGACATTATAACGAAAATCGGTGGAGCTTCAATTACGATTATAGCTACTATTGTTATGGCTGTTATTTTAGAAAGCTTCGGGTTCTTTCATTGGTCAGCAGCTCGATTAGTTACATTGGCCAAAGGTTCTAGTTATCGATTATATTGGTACATTCAATTACTATGTTTTTTAATGACTTTACTTTTTAATAATGATGGTAGCATCCTAATTACAACACCTATACTAATAATTCTTTTAAAAAATCTACGTTTAAAACCACATCAACAAATTCCCTACCTATTATCAGGTGCATTAATTGCAACTGCTTCAAGTGCTCCAATTGGCGTAAGTAATATCGTAAATTTAATAGGTTTAAAAATCGTACACATGCCACTTTATATGCAACCCTTAATGATGTTTGTACCTACAATGTTAGGCTTATTATTCATGTCGATTATGATGTATTTCGTATTAAAAAGTAAATTTCCAGAAGTGTTACCCGCTTCAACAAATGATATTGAAGAATCTTTTTTTATTAAAAATTTTCATCCGTTAAAAAGTAAAATTTCTGTTGAAACAAAAAGAAAAAGAACAAAGTTTATGCTTAAAATATTAACTTTTGTATTTGTAATGAGATGTTTACTGTTTGTTGCATCATTTATTTCAATTCCAATTGAAATTGTTGCTGTACTAGGTTCTCTCATTTTGCTTATATGGAGATGGTACCATTTAAGAACAAATCCTGTAGATATCTTAAAAAAGACACCATGGCAAATTCTTTTATTTGCATTCTCAATGTATGTAATTATTTACGGACTTCACAATGCTGGTCTTACTGATTTTATTGTAAAAGAAATTGAACCAATCGTTAACCAGGGACTTTTTAATGCCACCTTGGCAATGGGTGGATTAGTAAGTGTTTTGTCAAATCTTTTTAACAATCACCCTGCCCTTATGATCGGGACAATCAGCCTAACTGAAATGGGACTAGATCCAGTGACACTAAAAGCAATCTATCTTGCTAATATAGTTGGTAGTGATATAGGTTCGCTATT
This sequence comes from Bacillus sp. AFS053548, assembly GCF_002575105.1. NCBI lineage: Bacteria > Bacillati > Bacillota > Bacilli > Caryophanales > Bacillaceae > Bacillus > Bacillus sp. AFS053548. The sequence continues at coordinate 441,959 of NZ_NUHI01000026.1, forward strand.
GTTACCAATTGGAACATTAGCATCATTAATTTGGATGCACATTTTAAGGGAAAATAAAATTAAAGTAAAATGGAAAGATTATTTAAGCGTCACTATAATTGTGATCCCATTAACAACAATAATTTCATTAATACTATTATTTTATTGGATACAATTATTTTTTGCCCATTAATTTAATTACCCTTTAGGAGGAGATTTACGTGAGTGATGTATCTACATTGCTTGGAGAACAAGTTTCAGTAAGATTATCTGGAGATGTCATATTCGAAGGGATTCTTACTGATTTAGGACAAGATATTTTAGTGCTTTTTAACGGCTTAAAATATTATTATATCCCTTGGATGCATATCCATTTGGTATATCAAAATAATGAATTGAAAGAAAAAATAAAAAACCCTAATGAACCATCCATTACGCAGGAAATGGAGACAATTTCTTATCGTAAAATTTTACTAAATGCTAAAGGAATATTTTCAGAAATCTATGTAACTGGTAATATAACTTTTCATGGTTATATTATGAACGTATTAAATGATTATCTTGTATTTTACTCACCTGTATTTCATACAATGTATATCTCTTTATCACATTTAAAATGGATCACACCTTATAACCATAGAGTGGTACCATATAATTTAAATAATGAAACTCTAGCGGTTCATCCATCAACTACTCCTTTACACAGATCTTTAGAAATTCAGCTTAGAAAAGAAATTGGAAAGCTTGTTATTTTTGATGGTGGGACAGATCCAATGAAAATTGGGCTTTTAAATAAAGTAGATAATAATCAAATAGAACTTTCCGTTGCGAGTGGACAAAATGTTTATTTAAAACTTGCTCATATAAAATCTGTACACTTACCATAGCTAGATACAACCTTTGATACAAAATGTATTTAAAGGTTTTTTTTTGTTTAAAAATTAGGTTTCTTCCTATCCTTTTTTACCTTGCTTTCTTTTATAATTCTTAATACGTCAGTAAAAAAAGCCCCATGCCTTGATTTGGGGCTTTTTAAATATATTAATCTTCTAATCTTTATTTACGTAAATTGATCCGTTCCTCGTTTTTAAATTAAGATGATATTCGCCACTTCCAACCATTGCCTTATTTGTATGATTTTCATCTTTATTTTTCATTTCCCACCCAATATTACCATTAAAACTACCATCATTTGTTTCCGCATTAATCGTTAGATTGTTATCCGTTAGTAGGTCGATTTGAATTTCACCATCATCAGAAGAAATTTTACTATTACCATTTAATAATGCATCCTCAACATTAATTGCACCATTTTTTGTTTTTGCGTTAATTTCTCCTTTATAATCACTTAAGTTAATTTCTCCATCATTAGTCATTATTTCACTTGTACCTTCTAGATTTGCATGTTCAATCGAAATGCTACCATTTCTCGTATCGGCATTTAAATAACCAGCTATATTTTTGATTGTGATTTCACCATCATTTGTTGCAATTTCACTATCACTTTTTAAATTTGCATTCGTTAAGCTGATTGAACCATTTCTAGTTTTTGCAACTAAGTTTCCAGTTACATTTTCAATATTGATTTGACCATCATTTGAATTAATGACTGTTTTATTATCTTTATTTGATAAGCTGACAGAGCCATTTTTTACGTTAATATTCGTTAAAATATTTTTAGGTAATTCAATATTTATCTCTGCTCTTTCATTATCAAAATGAAAGAGCTGATTGTCATCATCACTAATTTCGATAAACAGTTTATCGCCAAGTGTTTTTACTGAATAATAATCGGATAATTTCCCGCTGTCTTTATTATCGCGATCAGGAACTCTTATATGACCATTTACTTTTAACGAACTCGAGTCAGTTCCATTTACATTTATCTCTCCATCAGTTGATTTAATAATAACTTCATTAATTGTTGGAGAGATTGTTTGAGAATCATTTATTTCAATATTTTTAGATTTAAAAGTATAACCAATTTCTTTGATAAACAGGTGACCAATACTAAATAGTAATGAAACAACCATCATTAATGTAAGTAAAAAAATACTAAATCCATGAAAACGAAGTGTGTCTTCTTTTCTTACTATATTGAATAGTAAAATTTCAATTCCTAATAAAATACAAGCAACTGGCCATGCATTAATTAGAAGCTTCGAATAAGGAATTGAAATAAAATTTTGTAGAAACCATAGTAAACCAATAGCGATTAAAATAATTCCCGCTGTTATAGTGCCAACCTTCCAATTCCTCATACTTCTTTTTTCGACTTTCCAGTTAATAATTTAATACCAAGACCGACAAAAATAATACTGATTAGTAAATTTTGTACTAAATTATAGTCAATAAAAATATTGTAATGTCTAGAAATATAATCAGAAGTGTTCTCTAATAATGATAAGCAACCAAAACCGATTAATACCCAACCAATTAAAAACTTATTAATTTTAAATTGATGATTTACGATTGGCTCATCTACCAATTCAATGTCCTCACGGTATTTACTATGATATTGAAGTGCATCAAAGTAGCTATAAAATACGATGACTGGTATAAAAAATCCAAAGCTTGAAATTAAATGTGTTAAAAATACTGTACCGAAAAATAACAGCATAAACTGTAAGCCTCGACTCATTAATCCTAAATAAAAATGGCCAAGACCAGGTAAAATCGATAATAAATAAACTAATTTTTTACGTTTTTTCAATGTTTGTACCTCCATTATTTTTTATTTCCTTTCAAAATTTTTGGAATTGGAATTGATAATTTAATTTCTTTACTTTTTTCAATTAACGAAGAAGTCTGATTAATCGTTTGTACAACATGACGATTGGAATTTGTAATCCGTTCAGTTAATTGAAATTGGAAGAATAAAAATGTTGCTGCAGCAGCCAATACTAAATGGATTAAACGAACTTTTTTTGAATTCGTATTAGATTTATTTTCATTCGTTTTTTCCGAAATCTGTATTGATTCAGTTTGTTTCATTATTTCGTTCACTAGCTCATCTGAAAAATGGAATTCAGGTGGATTCATCCATTCCATGTCTAATTCATTTAATAGTTCAAGTTCCGCCTGGCATGAGCTACATTCATTTAAGTGTTGTTCAAGCAAAAGAGATTCTTTATTTGAAAGCTTCTTTTGTTGATACGATAATAGTTGGTCAGAAGTTAAATGTTTCAAATGATCCCTCCTTTATGCTTGTCTTTAATTAATCGTTTAGCTCGATATAAACGTGATTCTACAGTTTTAACGGCTACATTTAATTTCAAAGCTATTTCCCCATAGGTAAGTTCTTCAAAATAATATAATTTCAATACATCGCTATATGCTTGTGGCAATTCAATTAAATATGAATGAATAAGTTCTTTATCAATCGTTTTTAGTAAAGCTTCTTCAGGTGATAATAAATTCTCCTCTGGTAAAGTAGAAAGTAATTCACTAGTTTCATTTTCCTGTTGTTTTACTTGTTTTCTTTTAAAATCAATTGCTTTATTCATTGTAATTCGATAAATCCATGTGGCCAAACTAGATTCTCCGTTAAAGTCTTCGAGAGAACGATACAATTGGAGAAAGACTTCTTGCGAAATATCTTCAGCATCCTTTTGGTTATTTGAAACTTTCAATGCTACTGCAAATACCTTTGATTGGTATCTTACTATTAATTCCTTAAATAGTTGATGATTCCCCTTTACTATATTCCTTACTAAGTGTTCATCCGACTCCATTGCATCACCTCTTTTCCTTTTCCATAACTTTAGACGAAGACAAATTTAAAAACCCTGCAAAAATAAATAAATTTTTTCAAAAAAAGTTTTTAAACATCTTTCTTAATCAATTAAAGAAGAATAATTGATTTTCCACTTTGTTAAAAAATAGTTTGTGAGTAATACTCTTTTTTAATTAATAAACAAAAAAAAAGCTTGTAAAAACAAGCTTTCACACTGGAGAAAAACAACCTTGTCAATTAATAAACAAATTTTCGTAAAAGGAGTTTAGTGAGGTTGATTTCCACTACGGGGTGCTCGCTTTCCATGGGGNNTCCCATAGGAGTCGAGCACCCCTTCGTTCCAATCAACTTATTCATCAAAAAAATGGATACACTAAAAACCAAATTTTACATCCTTTACTTAGAATTGCATAATAGCTTGTTAATCAGTTTGTAGGCAAATTAAAATCGAACATCAACTTATTATAATAATCATTTTAAATTGTTTTTCTATAAATTAGCTCTTAAATATTTTTAACTTCTTAAGAATAAAAATTACTAGAGTTTATTGTTATTATAAAACCGCTCAAATAATTAACATTTATCATTTTTAGATCATAAATAAATAAATTATTTTATCATTTAAATTTACTTAATATATGTTTGACCATTTTATATTTCAACTCTTTGAAAGCTTTTATTTACAACCTTCAATGTTAAGTAAATAGCCAACATTAGCTAATGAACCTCAGAAATACTTTTTAAATCCTTAATATTTGTTCGCATATGGTTCATTATTTCGTTGTATCTCATTTTGCCATTTTTCAGATTAACATCATTAATATTTTCCAAAGACATAATTTTAAAATTACGATTATCCCGATAGTAATTATACGTTGGAAAAAAACTTGGATTTGCCAATTCAATTTTTACATTTTGATCAGTTTGAGTTTTAACTACATCAATTGTACCCATGCCACCTATTAACTCATAGATTTCATCTTGAGCTGATAAGTAATTTCCTAATGAGTAAAAGACGATCGTTTTATTCCCCGTTTTTCCAGTGATCCATGCCGGCGGTTGCAGGACGTGTGGATGATTTCCAATAATAATTTGAACTCCCATATCAGCTAATTGTTTTGCAAGATTCTTTTGGGTATTGTTCGGCATTCTTTCATATTCAATCCCCCAATGCATGGCAACTACTACTACATCTGATACTTTCTTTGCCCTTGCAACATCACTACGTATTTTGGCAAGGTCAATCAAATTTACTAAATAATCTTTTCCTTTAGGAACGGGAATCCCATTTGTACCAAATGTGTAAGCAAGAAATGAAAATCGAATATTATTTTTATTTATCACTCTAATTTGGTCACGATCTGCTTGTGATTTAAAAGCACCTGTATATGGCATATGAATAGCGTCCCAATGGGAAATTGCACTTCGTATAATTTTCTCTCCTCGATCAAGCGTATGATTATTGGCCAGTGTTACAAAATCAACCCCAGCCCCTTTGAGTGCATCTCCGACTTCATATGGGCTATTAAACGCTGGATACGTAGATAATCCGAATTGCTTTCCACCAATCATCGTTTCTTGATTCGCTACTAAAATATCTGGCTTTTCCATCGTTTTTCTAACTTCATCAAACATTTTATTAAAGTTATATACACCATTTGGAAGCATAGCATCTTCATAAACTTCATTATGTATTAATAGGTCACCCACGGCACCAACGGTCACCTTTGAAACAACCTGATTTACTTTTTTTATAGGCTCTTTCTGCTCTTTAACCTGTTCTGTATTTCGATTATTTTCTTTTACTTTGTGTTCCTCTTGATTATTTTTTGTACACCCGCAAAGTAAAGCAATAATACAGGTTACTAATATTACAATTATTTTTTTCATCTTTTTCTCTCCTGTTAAAGGGAGGTTCATTGGAATGCATGGTAAAGGGAATGACAAAACAATCCGAACCTTTATCTATTAATATTTTAATCCTTATTATCAATTAATAATCTTTAAGATCCTTAAAAACTTTCTTCTATCATTGTCGTTTCCGACTGTACTCCTTTTAAGTTATTTCCATTTTTTAACAAACAAACAATATATTCTACAGTGTTTATTTAAAAATATCAAACAATATTAATCGTTTACTTAAATAGATTTTAAAAATTGAGAATTATTGGACTTTACTAATGTTCAACTATTAAAATAATAGCATGTTCAGCATTTTTTGACTTTTAAACAGGTTACAATTCATATTTAATAATTCTTAAAACGTTTTGAAAGATAAGGAGAGAACAATGAATAGAACAGAAAAGTTATTACAATTAAAGAAAGAGATTAGTCACGTAATAATTGGTAAAGAGGATGTCGTTGAAATGATTTTCATCGCTCTTATTAATAATGGACATATTTTACTCGAAAGTGTCCCTGGTACTGGAAAGACACAATTAGCTAAAAGCTTTGCCAAAACGATTAACGGATCGTTTAAAAGAATTCAATTTACTCCGGATTTATTACCTAGTGATGTAACAGGTATTCAATTTTTTCATCCAAAAGAACAAGACTTTCAGCTTCGAATCGGCCCTGTTATGACAAATATTTTATTAGCAGATGAGATTAATCGTGCTACTCCTAGAACCCAAGCTAGTTTATTAGAAGTAATGGAAGAACGCCAGGTAACAATTGATGGAGAAACTATTCCTCTACCGAATCCGTTTATCGTTATAGCAACGCAAAATCCAATTGAATCACAACAAGGTACGTTTCCATTACCTGAAGCACAAATGGATCGATTTTTTATGCAGATTCGTTTGGAATACCCTACATTTGAAGAAGAAAAAAGCATTATGAAGTCATATCGTTCAAATACTCCATTTTTGAATTTAAAAAATGTACTAACTTTAGAAGAAATTGATGAAATGAAAGAACAAGTGAAAACTGTTACAATTTCTGAAGAAGTAGAGGATTATATTTTAAATATTATTCATTCAACGAGAAATCATGAAGATATTCAACTCGGCATAAGTCCACGTGGTACATTGGCACTAATGAGAGCTTCACAAGGTAAAGCATATATAAACAATAGATCATTTGTCACTCCACAAGATGTGAAGGACGTTGCGATTTATCTCCTTTCACACAGATTAGTCTTGACCCTTGAGGCATCCTTAAAGAAAAATGCTATACAAGTTATTGAATCAGTTTTAAATCAAGTTGAAGTTCCTGTAGAAGCTGGAGCTGGTCAATAAATGACTTGGAATAAAGAAATACATGGTAAAAATTCACTTGATATCCTAACTATTTTTGGGATCATATTTCTAATCATTAATGTCTATCAATCTACCTATTTATTAATGTTTTTAGGAGGATTTTTAATCATCATTAGTTTGATGAGTCGATACTATTTAAAACATATTGCTGATCACCTTATCATCGAAAACGACAAGGAGCCCATTCGAGTTTCCGTCGGAGAACAATTTAATTTACCCGTAAAGATCACCCAGAATCATTGGTTGCCAATTATAAACGCAACAGTTCGAATAAAATTAGAACCAATAGTAGATGCAATAAATTTTAAAACAGTTAGTAGCGATTCAGATTTAGAACTAATTATCCCTATTCAACTAAAAGGTAACGAAACGATTCAGATTTCATTACCACTTTCAGCTACTAAACGAGGTGTTACTAGAATTAAACATGTAGAATTAAAAATTTCAAACTTTTTTAGTTTAGGCTATCTATATTTGACCTATAAACCATTTTTATATAAAGAAATTATTATTTACCCTACTTTAATTCCTGTACCTCAAATTGACCAAATAATTTCAACAAACTCATATGGTAGTTTTGTAACAAATACTAGTATGTTTGAAGATTTTCTAGCTCCGATTGGAACAAGAGATTATGTTTATTCGGACTCATTTCATCGAATCCATTGGAAATCTAGTGCTAAAACTCAAGTACTTCAAACGAAAATTTATGAACGAACTGCTGACTATTCAATTACATTCATCATAAATTTAAGAGATACTCAACATGATAATTTTAGATTAAGTATAATTGAAAACATCGAATCAATTGCTAGTAATATTGCCTATATAGTCCAATACGCTGCAATAAAAAATATTAATTATGAAATATTCCTAAATTTGAACATGGAAAGTGGAGTTCCTGTTTATCATTTACCTATTGGTGGAGGTAAATCTCAATTAGGTAAAACTTATGATATTCTTGCTAGAATTAATGGCGCAATGATGACACAGTCAATTGATCGATTACTGCATTACGTAGAAAAGCAGCAACGAAAATCTCCCGTTGTTATTTTATGTGGCCCGTTCGGTAAGAATGGAGATCGATATTTCGCTCAAATGAGAAAACGTGGCCAAAGCATCTATTATCTACAAGATGATTTAGAAAGTCCAACGCTTGTTCCATTTGGACATCATTAAGTCGAAAGGAAAATGAAATGATTTTACGTTTACTTTCTACATACTTTTTTTCATTAGAATATCTATTACTCTATTTAATCGTTATCTTTATATACGAATCAAAAAATCAACTGCCACCTACATTGGCACTAATTTGTATTTTTTTGATTGGAAATCTATTTTTACTTTACTCATTACGAAAGTCTCAAGTATCACGAGTTATTCCATTTCTAGCGGCCATAATTTCTGGAGGAATCAGTTATACTCTTGGATTAAATTCAGTTACATCTATTTTATGCGCTAGCTTTATCTATTTTCGACTTGAGGCTTTCCTTAAAGACACTTCGTTATGGATCGAAGAACGAAATAAATTGCAGATCATTTTTTATTTAACAAGTTTGGTAGTCCTCTTTTTTGGGTGGACTGCACATTATTCTCATATGAACTTGATCTTATGGATAATCATCATTTTTACAATTTTATTTAGTTTAGGTAGATACTTTCAACAAGCAGTCACAACACATACTATTAAAAACTATCGAGGAATTATAGGATCTATTAGTATGGCAGCCCTGCTTACTGGAATCATATCGTTAATCTTACCGATCTTAAAGTGGGGGATTTTTAAATTACTAGACGTTTTATTTAGTGCAGTTGGTTTTTTAGGAACTCCTTTCTTTAACTATGTAGATCACATCACTATTAAAGAGAAAAAAATCAAGCTAGGCCAAAATTCAAGCGCTGAAGATAAACTTCCACAAAATATACGTAATCACCATTATATTTTAGAGTCGACTCCTACTTGGGTATGGTTATTATTATTGATGATCGTTTTAATCGTAATTTGGCTAGTCATAAGAAAGCTTACTTATATACGTAATGAAAAACATACTGTCAAACAAGAAATCAGCATCGAATATAATGCAATACCAGAACACAAGAGGAAAAAAATACGCTTTTTCAAACACTCTGCCCCAACAGAGCAAATCAGAAAACTGATCTTCCAACTTCAAAAATATGCATCTAAATACAAGATGGGTCGACACCAAAATGAAACATTAAAAGAGTGGTTGGAGCGCATACAAATACCGAATGAAGATGAGCTAATCAATGCATATAACTCGGTGCGCTATGGTAAAGGTGAAATAAAGGATATTGAGAAATACGAAGAACAAGTAAAAAGAATCAAGGATAGGATTAAAAGCAAGAATAAGGAAGAAGATTAAGAACAAAGAATACACCCAAACCTTGTACTTAGGTTTGGGTTTTTATGCAGTTGAAAAGGTTGAGACTACGAATAAACCTGTGTAGATGCAATTTAATTTGCTTAAGTTAAGTGCAAATAAAAATGCTATTTCTGCAATTAAATCTGTTCATGTGCAATTATAAATGCCATAACTGCAATTAAATTTGGTTAATCTGCAATTTAAAAAACCAAGTCTGCAATTAAAACTATGAAAACTGCAAATAAGGCTTGGCATCATGAGAAAATAGTTTATCAGATTCAAAAAAATAGAAGAACTAACAATAAATCGAGTAAGAATCATTCAAACCTAAACATTATCCAGTAAAAGTATGGTTGATTTGAACTTTATATCAAAATTTCAATGTTAGACCAACAAGGAACACCATTGTGAGTACTTAATAATGCAAAATGATGATCCATATTTACTCATAAGAGGCCCTTGAATCATCACGAAAAAAACACAAACCATAAACTTAGGTTCGTGTCCTCTCCTTACTCTAGTATTTAATTCTAATTGTATACTTTCGTACTGATTGTATATTTTTCAATATTTTGCATGTGTGGCTCGTACCCGATGCCTGATTTGGTTGGTACAGTAATCATTCCATTTTCTACAGTTACTTCTGGTTCGATGATATCTTCTGCCCAGTATAATGCAGATGCTGCTGTGTCTCCAGGTAGAATGAAGTTTGGTAATGATGTAATTGCAATATTATGTGCTCTTCCGATTCCTGATTCTAGCATTCCACCGCACCATAATGGAATTCCATTTTCCTGGCATAGATCATGTATTTTTCTTGATTGAGTTAATCCTCCAACTCGACCAATTTTAATATTAATAATTTTACAGCTTCCTAGTTTTATTGCTTTTCTAACATCTTCTAGTGAGTGAATACTTTCGTCTAAGCAGATTGGAGTTTTCATTCTTTCTTGTAGATCTGCGTGATCGATTATATCGTTGTATGCAAGTGGTTGTTCGATCATCATTAAATTATATTCATCTAATGCAATTAATTGGTCCATATCAGCTAATGTATATGCTGAGTTAGCATCCGCCATTAAAGGAATCGTTGGATAAACTTTACGTACTTTATCAATCAGTTCAATATCCCAGCCTGGTTTAATTTTTAATTTAAATCTTTTATAGCCTTCTGCAAGTCGGTTTTCGATAATTTTAATTGTTGAATCGATTGAATCTTGAATCCCAATGCTTACTCCTACTTCGATTTCCTTTTTCGTTCCACCTAACGCAGTTGAAAGTGAGATATTTTCTTGTTTAGCATACAGATCCCAAATTGCACCTTCTATGGCAGCTTTGGCCATATAGTTCCCACGAATATGTGAGAAATACTTTTCGGAAATTTCGTCTGGATGGTTAATATCATTATTTAACACGATTGGAATTAAATAATCTTCTAGAATATGCCAATTTGTTTTTAAAGTTTCTTCATTATATAGTGGATCAAGCATAGCAACAGATTCAGCCCAACCTGATATACCGTCTTCGCTTATCGCTTCTAATAGAATAAATTCACGGTCATATTCAGTACCAAAGCTTGTTGTAAATGGATGCAATAAATCTAGCTTCATATGGCGTAATATTATTTTTTTAATTTTCATTTCCGAACAACTCTCCTTTATATTACTTTTCTATTTGTTTAGTACATAAAAATGAACTGGTATTTCCGAGTCTGAATTCTTATAAAATCCAGTAACTTTCCATTCGCTTTGAAATAATTTTTTAAAGGACTCTCTAGTAAGCATTCGCCATTGGCTTGCAATTTTAATATTCGTTTCTCGAATTGTTCGGAAATCTTTTGGTACTGCAACAAAGGCTAGATCGTTCAATACATCCATATCGTTATGAATCGGTATTGGTATTCCGTCATTGTTTTCTTCCCATTTTATAAGTGAATTTTTAACTGCTTCATCTAATTCAAAAGGTCTCAAATTCACCTTTTCCTCTTCTCCTTTTGCAATATACCATTCAACTAGAAAACGGTCAGATGGAATTCCATTATTTAATAAGTCTTCCATTTCTCCATAGCAGTTTTCAATATACGTATTACAAACTCCACCTAACTTAGAAATATTTAAATATCCATTTGCGGTTTCTAATGGATCATAAGTCCAAGTAATGAGTTTATATCCGAGTTTAAGAGCTTCTTCTCGCTGGGCAATTTTAAGCAGTTTTCCAATCCCTTTATTACGAAACTCTTGATCAATTCCAAGCATATGAGAACAAAGATAAACATTTTGTCCATTATAGCCAGGAAAACTATATTGAAATCCAACCATTTTATCGCCAAAATATGCCCCTAAAACTAAGCCGCCATTTTTTGCAGCTGTAATTGTTTGATGAGTAGGAATTGAATCCTCAAGTCCCCAAATTTTAGATTCTAGTTCTCGTACCTGCCCCATTTCTTCGATGGAATGTAGAGCCCGGATCTTAATTCCTGTCTTAACTTCAGATTGATTCAGTTTGTTTAGCATTTGCGCCACCTCTTAATTGTTCTTGTTCTGATGCTAATAAAACTGTTTGAGTTAAAATTTTCGCTCCATAATGAAGTGCTTCTAAATTAAAACTCATATGAGGATGATGTAACCCCGGTGTTAATCCACATCCTAAACCGACCATTGTAGCCGCAATTTGAGGATATTTATTTGTATAGAAATGGAAGTCCTCACCACCATTTGAAATACATTCAGGGACTACGTTTTCTTGTCCAATCATTTCAGCAATGGCCCTTTCGGTAATTTTTATTGCCTGCTCGTTTTGTACGGCCGCTGGAACAAACTCTTCCATAGACCACGAAATCTTAGCTTTTGTTTCAAACATCGTTTCCTCAAAAACCTCAACTGTACGCGCATTTAATTGATTCATAATGTCATTTGTTTGCGCTCTAACATCAAGTGAAAACTTTACCGTTTCTGGTATCGTATTTGATGCTTCATTTTCAGTTTGAATTTGGGTCATTTTAATTGAATGAGGCATATCCGTATTTAAATTTATTTGCTTTAATTTATTTACTATTTCAGCAGCTACTTCAATCACATTAATACCATCTTGTGGTCTAGATGCGTGAGCCTGAATTCCTCGAATTGTCCCTTTAATCGTTTCAGCAGAACCATGTATGATCACTGGAGATGCCTTTTGAAAAGGTACTTCTCTTTCTGGTCTTAAGTGTACGCCAAACAATGAAATAACATTGTCTAATGCACCATCTTCCATCATTTGAAGGGCTCCTTCACCCTTTTCTTCAGCTGGCTGGAAGATAAATCGAATCGTATGTTTTGGCTTTGTACCACTTGCAGATATCGCCAACGCTGCAAATAAAACCATCGTACTATGAGCATCATGACCACATGAGTGGTTTGCCATTACAACACCATCAACTTCTTGAACTAGTGCATCCATATCAGCTCTTAGCGCAACAACTGTATCATTTTGACCCTTAATTTCAGCAATAAATCCAAAATGATTTTTAAACGTTTTAATCTCAACTTTTGCATCATTTAGTCGTTCTCTTAAATACTTTGCTGTTTGTTCTTCTTGCCAACTAGGCTCAGCTAGCTTATGTAAATCCCGGTAAGTTTGTAAAATAGTTTCTTTATTATGATCTAGATAAGATTGTGGATTCATCAGATTTTCTCCTAACTGTTTTTTCTATTCTATAAACACTTCATAGGTAGAATAAATTTTTTCCAATTTTTGTTGATACATTTGAATTCTTTTTTGGTCTTTTTCATATAATCCGGCAATCACTAAATTTAATAGACTAATAACTGATGCTACCGAGTTAGAACCACTTTCCACATTTTCTTCTGTAGTTAGAACGATATCTGCTATTCGACCGATTGGTGATAATAATCGATCAGTAACTGAAATTAAACTTACTCCATTTTCTTTCGTACATTCTGCAATTGTTAATGTTTCCTTTGCATACCTTGGAAAAGAAAAAGCAACAACAACTGATTTTTCTGTTAAATTACAAAACTTTTCATAAAAGTCACCTGCAGGAGAACAGTACAATACGTTACCTCTAATTGAGCTTAACGTATTCGAAAACCAGTACGCAGCTAGATGGGATACTCGATGACCAACTATTAACACTTGATCAGCACAGGTAATTGCTTCAATAGCTTTTGAAATTTCCTTAATATTCGAAGGTTGTAATAAGTTTCTTAAAATATTTACTTCATTTTCGATAATTTTTGTAAAAGTATTTTGTCCTTCTTCATTTTTTAACTCTTCTTTTTCTTTTATATAATCGGTTTTATTTAAATGAAGAAACTCATTTTGAACACATAACTGCATATCACTGAAGCCTTCAAATTCGAGTGCATATGAAAGACGAATGACCGTTGTTTCACTTACTTCAGCTTTTTTTCCAATTTGATGAGCAGTTTTAAAGGCACACTCCTCAAGATTTTCAATCATATAAGTCGCTACTTTTTTTTGCCCTGGTGATAATTGTGAAAATTTTTCCTTTACTAACAATTTAAAATTAGGTCGCTCCATTATTTTTAATCCTTCCAACATTGAAGTTTATACTTCATAAATTTTAAAAATTGCAGTCAATACTTCTTTTTCTTATACATTATCATATCCCTAAACTAGGAGCAAGGAAAAAAAAGTTAAGTTTTTCTGCTTTTAACCTAATAAATATTTGTAGTTAGTAGTTAACTGCCCTTACAATTTACCTCAATTTGAATTAACTAAAATAGGACTACTATTCAAGATTTGAATCCGGTCAAAAGCTGTAATCGTGTATACAATTAGTTTTCAAATCGGTTTAAACGTTATTTGTATACCCTAAAATCAAGGAGGGGAAAATTTGAAAGTCTTAATAATCTGGCGTCTCTTAACAGTTGGTGGAGTAAATGCTGGCTGGAGGAATCGTTCAATTTATTTTAAAAAGTTTGGCATTGATACTGAGTTTCTATACACAACAGATCATGGTGGATTACACATAATGGAAGATGTTGCACCTGTCTATTTAACGAAGGACGAAAACGAAATTATTGATATTATTAAAAACAATGCATACGATGCAATCATTGTAGTAGATACGGGAGCAGCATATAAATGGTTACAAAAAGCTAAATATAAAGGTCCTGTTATTGTAGAAGCACGTACGCCCGAGCTTATAAAACTACAACCTCATTTAAAGAAATTCAGATCCATTGAACCTGTTTCTATTATTGTTCCATCTAATTATCAAAAAAGATTAGTTTCCATCTTAACAGATAATATCCCCATTAAAGTAATCTACAATGGTGTTGACACATCATTTTTCCATCCATTAGCTCAAGTTGAAATCGCATCCGAAAATAATCCAATCCTTCCAAACAATAAAAAAATTGTGTGCTGTATCGGTAGAGTGGATAAGCGAAAAAACTGGCCAATGTTAATTGAAATTGCAAAATTGATAAAAAGTGAACGGTCGGATATTGAAATTTGGTTAATTGGAGGAGCTCAAAGCGTTCAGCGAGAGGATTTTGCATTAGCTTGGAAGGAAGAAGATCTAACCGATATAATTAAATGGTTTCCGGTTATTCCTTATCAACAAATGCCTCATGTATACGCAAAAGTACTTCAATCCGGTGGTTGTACAATCGCAACTACAAAAGTAGAATCATTTGGGAATACCTTTATTGAGTCTATGGCTTGTGGTGTTCCTGTTGTTGCTTCTAATATAATGCCTATTTCGGAAATCGTTCTTCAAGGTGAAACAGGTATGCTTTTTCGAGGACATGATGTTCAAGATGCTGTTAAAAAAATATATTCAATCGTTGATAATAAGAAGTTTCATGAAAAGCTATCGCAAAATGCGATCAACCATGTTGAACAAAATTTTGCTATTCATAAAGTAGCCGATATTTATCGCGAATATCTACTGAAATTTGGTAAAGGCAATAATAGTGATGTGATTCAAAATGATTGAACCAGTTTCCTATATTAAAAAACTAGAAGGAAAATCCAATGCTCACTTAATTACATTTAGTGATGGTAGAGATTATGTTGTGAAATATTTTCGGTCTGGATATGAGAAAACATTACCAAACGAATGGGTTGCCTATTGTATTGCTAGATTTTTAGATTTACCAGTTCCTTTTGCTCAAATCGTTTCTATTCCTGAAGAATTTTCAAAAACAATACCGGATCTAATCATAGAAGAAATTCAACATTCAAAGTTTCAGTTTGCTTCTTTATATGTACCGGAAACGTTAAATGGACATCAAGTTGGATCAGTTCCTAGTATTTTAAATAACCAACAGCTTCCAGGTATTATTTTATTCGATTATTGGCTGTGTAATGGAGACCGTACCCGAAAAAACATATTACTTCGCGAAGAAAGTTTAGATCAATTTAAACTATGGATCATTGACCATGCTGAAGCATTTGGCTCCTATAGCTGGTTAACTTCAGAGTTAGAAACATTGCCTCAAAATATTATGAAAAGTTCAACTCATCAATTCATGTCCCAATATATAAATAGTGAAGAAGAATTTAATGAACAACTTCAAATCATCCAAAGATTCCCGGTACTGCTTTTAGAAGAAATAGTAGAATTAATACCTGATGATTGGTTTTTATCAAAGGAAGACAAAAAGGCAATTGTAGGCAGATTAGTAAATCGTAGAAAAAAAATTCTCCCTTATCTTAAACATAAATTCGTCAAAACGATCTACCGTCCATTACATGAACAAAATGAATAGTATAACAAAAACGACTTCAAATTAGTTTGAAAGTCGTTTTTTCATTTTTATTGAATTATGGACGGTTTACCAACTGGGTAATATTCTATTTTCTCACAATCTCTTACTTTTTCTTCCGTCAGGCAGTTTCTTCCGTCAAAAATGATTGGATTCTTCATTTTCTTTAGTATGCTAGATAAGTCAAGTTCTCTAAATTCTCTCCACTCAGTAACAATAAGAATTGCATCTGTATCCGTTACACATTCATTTATAGAACTAGCGAACGTTAAATTGTTACCTAGTATTTCTTTTGCGTTGTCAATTGCAACGGGGTCATATGCAATGACTTCTGCTCCTAATTCTATTAAAGAATTTATGATATTAATAGAAGGTGCTTCTCTCATATCGTCTGTATCTGGTTTAAACGATAATCCTAGACATGCAATCTTTTTCCCTTTTAATATACCAAATCGTTCAATAGCTTTCTTTACGAGCAATTCGCGTTGATAATTATTAATTGAAATAGTTTCCTTTAGAAAACCAAATTCAACCCCATTTAACCCGGCTGTATGCAATAATGCTTTAACATCCTTTGGGAAACAAGAGCCGCCGTAACCTATTCCAGCATATAAAAATGCTTCACCAATTCGTTTATCTTTCCCCATTCCTTTAGCTACATCTTCTACATTTGCACCGAGTGCTTCACAAAGATTTGCAATTTCATTTATATAACTTATTTTGCTAGCTAAAAATGCATTGGATGCATATTTAATCATTTCTGCACTTCGAATACTAGTCATTAAGATTGGTACATTTAATGGTTTATACATTTCTTTAACAATTCTAGCAGACTCTTGATTATTGCTACCGATAATGATTCGATCTGCTTCCATCGTATCTTTAATTGCGGAGCCTTGTCTTAGGAACTCTGGATTTGAAACCACATCAACAACAATATCTTTACTGCAATTTTGCTGAATAATTTCCTTTACTACTTCATTCGTTCCAACTGGAACAGTACTTTTTATAGCAATAATTACGTCTTGTTTAATATTTTTTGCGATATCAATCGCTGCACCCTCAAGATAGGATAAATTTGCTGCCCCATCTTCTCTTTGAGGGGTACCTACTGCAATGATAATAACCTTTGCATCTTCTAACCCCTTATCATATGAGGTTGTGAAGGATAATCTTCCTAACTTTATATTATTAGTTATTAACTCCTCAATTCCTGGTTCATATATTGGAGAAATTCCTGCACACAAATTCTTTATTTTAAGTTCATTTATATCAATACAAGTTACTGAGTGACCAATCTCTGCTAAACAGACTCCCGTTGTTAAACCGACATAGCCCGTACCTAATATAGAAATTTTCAAGTTAATCCACTTCCTGATTCTTCATATTTAGAGCATGATCAGATATGACCTCATTTAAGAAAGCGATTACCTCATCTTTTATATCTTCTCTATTAATCGCAAAATCAATTGTAGCCATTATAAATCCGATTTTATTTCCGATATCATATCGTTTACCTTCGAAATTATATGCTAAGACAAATTGATTTTTATTTAATTCATTAATCGCATCTGTTAATTGTAATTCACAGCCTTGTCCCACAGAAATTGTTTCTAAAATATCAAAAATTTCTGGAGTAAGAATGTAACGTCCCATAATTGCATAATTTGATGGGGCATCTTTCAATTTTGGTTTTTCTACTAGACACTCAACTTGAAATAGATTTGTGTTTGTATCGTAAGTACTTTCTTTTTGTTTGATAACGCCATATTTACTTACTTCTTCATCAGGAACATTCTGAACAGCAATAACTGGTGCATTATATTTCTCGTAAACATTAATAATTTGCTGTAAGCAAGGTGTTGTAGACATCACTATGTCATCCCCTAACAAAACAGCAAATGGTTCATCTCCTATAAAACTCTTAGCACATAATATTGCATCTCCTAATCCTTTCGGTTCCTTTTGACGCACATAAAAGATTTTCACCATATTGGATATTTTCTGCATTTCTTCCAAAACAGTTAGCTTGTTTTTTCGAGATAATGATTCTTCTAATTCATATGATTTATCAAAATGATCCTCGATTGCTCGTTTGCCTCTACCACTAATAATAATGATTTCTTCAATTCCAGAAGCTACAGCCTCTTCAACGATATATTGAATAGTTGGTTTATCAACTATAGGTAGCATTTCTTTTGGCAACGCTTTTGTTGCTGGCAAAAAACGCGTCCCGAGACCAGCAGCGGGAATAATAGCCTTGCGGATTTTCATTTGACTTGCCTCCAAACATTTGTTCATTCTACTTTATATGTAAATGAAGGAGGTCTTGTCACCATATATACCTATTATGTTTAGAAAGTTTATGACTTAAAAACTAGGGTTTTTTCGCCTATAAATTTATTTTTTTTTAAGCACACTAAACCAATCTATTAAAAGATAATGTTCATAGGTATTTATGCACCAAAATAAATTTATTTGAGAGAGTTTTCATGTTACTTGAATCCAAGTTTGCATGGTATGACATTCATTATGCGATTTGAAAATTAATTGCGTCTGCATGGGCATTAAATTAATGTGCTAATTTAATCGTTATTTAAGAGAGGTTTTCCATCCTCGCTATTGTCATTCTTTTCACCAGGATAGGCGTTAAGCAAGTCGATTTACCCCTTAATTAAACCAAATTTGCTACTCATGTCATTACATTCATTACGCTACTTTTAGCGCTAATTTAGCCATTTTTGTCGTTCCAGGAGTTGTCATTCATTACACCAGTTTTGGCGTTAATTTAGCCAATTTAACTTTAATTAAGCGGTGTTCATAACTTGATCAATAGAGTTCACTTGTTGCATAAGTTGCTCTCTTCGGAAATCCATCAGCAATAAATAATTTCCAAACTAAAAAAGGCTACCTCAAAAGTCTTTAAACTTATGAGACAGCCTCTTTCAATTTAGACAAGTTCCTCAAAATATGATTTTTTATCGATTTCTGTTTCTATGCATTTCAGTAACGCTAGGAATTTTCTTTAATCTAAAAGGTTCTGAATTAACATTATTAGATAGATTGTTAGATCTATTCTCTACTCTACTTACTTCATTTGCATATGGTCGTTGGTTTAGGTTTGAATAAGAGGTTGCATTATTTACGACCTGATCAGTTACTCTTCTAATTCGTCTTAGTACTCTAGGATTCGTATTAGTTGAAAATTCTTTCGTTACTTTTGCGACTACTTTTTCTTTAGGAACTGATTTTGCTTTCTCTACTAGGATTCCTAGCAATTCTTCAAGAGATTTGATTTCGGACTGAGTTACTGGTTTTGGTACCTCTACTATTGATTCTGTAGTTGGTTTTATTTCTACAGTTGGTTCGATTACTTCAATGATTTCTGTCGTCGGTTGTTCGTTTACTTCAATGATTTCTGTCGTCGGTTGTTCGTTTACTTCAGATACATTATTATTAGCTACATTCAACTGTGTATTTTGTACTGCAGTTTTAAATAATGTTTGAGGTTCAAATTGTTCTAATTGTTCTGGTGAAATAGTTGAAGCATATTCAGTTTGGCTCCATGTAGATAGAATTTCATTTGCTACACGACTCCATAAATACTTATTAACTGCAAGTTCTCTACCTTTTATTCCCATATTCTTCATTAGCGTTTTGTTTGATAATATTTCTGTAATTTTGGTAGCGAATTCATCTGGATCAACTGGATTTTCTACGATTAATCCATTCTCACCTGGAATAATAACTTCCGGATTCCCACCTCGAGCAGTTGTTACAATTGGAAGTCCAGCTGCCATCGCTTCATAGTGAACCCTTGCAAGAGGCTCTTGCCATAATGAAGTACATACAAATAAATCTGCTACAGCAAACCAGTTGTGTATTTCAAAAGGTGATACAAACCCTGTTGTAATAATCGGTACATCTTGTTTTTTTGCGATCGCACGAATATAAGCAACATAATCTGTAACATTGTTTTGACTAAACCAATTGCTTCCTACGATGACTAAAGCTAAATCTTTGAAGGTTTTTGAAAGTGTTGGCAATGCTCTAATTAGACGGTCTACGCCTTTATTTTCTGAAAGTCTTCCTGCAAATAAAATAACTGTTTTATTTTCTAAACCATACTCTTTTCTAAGTGTGTTTCTCGTACTAATCATTTTAGGATCATTACCAGGTAAGAAACGGTCAGAATCAACACCTGAGTAGATCGTTCTAATTTTATTGGCACTTTGAGGATAAAGTTCACGAATTACATTTCCTACATAATCACTTACCGTAACGATACTTGAAACTTCTTCTAATACTAAATTCGCTTCATCAACAGCAATTTTCCCAATATTAAACATGTCATTATGCATACTTAACGTAATTTTTGAATTTGGTGCTACTTTTCTAATCGGAAGAACAAGTCGTGGTCTGTTAAAAATGTGGATTAAATCAAATTGATTTCCTTTAATGTATTCAACTACACCTTCACGATATAGTTCTAATACTTTCCCTGGTACACGTACATAATTTACACCGTCGATTGTTTCTTCATCTGGTAATGTTGGATCATTAACGCCTAGTACTGTTATATCGTGTACTTTACTTAAATAAGGTAAACTTCCTGCAATATAAGTCTGAATCGCACCACCTAAAACTGGAGGTACTGGTAGGTTTTCTGTACATACCATTAATATTTTCATTCTTTTCCACTCCAGTCGTTGCGAACTTCATTCAATGTTGCCCACTTTGACTGCTCTAAGTCAACGATTGATTGAATTAATTGTTTAGTCGTTTCACCTAAAAATAATTCTGGTTCATAAAGTACTTCTTTAATGTTTTTATAAAATTCATTTGGCATTGAAAAATCAATCATTAATACATCATATAATTCTTTAGAAATTGGATTTGCTTCGTGATATGCGTTAATCATTTCTCTTACCCATGTAGCATCCCAAGCGAATAAATCAGACATTGTACCAGATATCAGTTTTCTAAGATCACGAATTGGCAAATCATATGCAACTCCATCTAAATCAATAACCCACATTCCATTTGGTCCCATTTGACCATTTGACCAGCCGTAATCTTGGTGAACTAGGCCCCAACTTGCGTTTCCTTCATTTACCATATTAAAGTAACCAGAATTGTTTAAGTCTTCCATACTCTTTCTTGCTTGTTCTTGAAATAGATCTACTACATTTAATAAATCCTGACTAGCTGGCATTTCTTCATAAGCCAAGGCAATTGTTCTAAACCAATTCATTTTGTTATATACTTTTTCATAACTTTTTGGCCATTTGTGCAATCTTGATGCAATTTCTGCTTGAATCGGTGGTACATAGCCTTTACTTAAACGATGAAACTCACCAAGTGCATTACATAACTGCTTAGCACCTTCTAAATCTTTAGAAACTGGTGCCAATTCTTCAATCCATTCTGCAACGAACCATAGCTTTCCACCGGCTTCTACATATTCCTCGCCATCTCTAGTTCGAACAATGCTTGGAACTCTAGCCTGTTGAACCTCAACTAAATACTTCTGAGCCCCTAAACTAAACATACTTCTAGTAGGTCTTCTGTGTAAAAGCTTAAAGCTTTTTGGACCATCGTTCGTTTCAATTTTCCAGATTGCTCCACCTTTGTCAGCTTTCGTCGTAATTACTTGCATGCTATTTACTTGAAGGTCATAAAACTTAAGTACTTCAAGTCCAATTTTTTCAATATATTCTGGCACATAGAATTCATCATGAATAAGTTCATCGACGATCCATGGCTCAATTATTATATTATTCAATTTCTCCCTCCTACTTTTTTAGAGCCCATAAAAAAATTCACATTTCTTTTTCATGAAATGTAATTAATAGTTGCTTATGACTTTTATTGCTCTAAATGTGTTTAGACCTAATGTAATAATATGATTTTGTCCAAGTATTGTGAGGGTATATGTGTATACTATCAAAAAAGTATTTTCTACTAATCTAGTTATATACATATTTCGATTTGAATTCGAACTTTGTCGTTTTATCCATCATATGATATTCCAACTCTTGTAAGATAAGGAGGTTTTTAAAATTAAAAAAGCTGATACTATGCGCATCTTAATTACTGGCTGTGCTGGATTTATTGGATTTCATCTAAGCAGACGCCTATTGGAACAAGGTTTTCAAATCATTGGAATTGATAATCTAAATGATTACTATGACAGACGTCTAAAATTTGATAGATTGGAACTTTTAAAGAAATATGAGCATTTTAGTTTCACAAATGGCTCAATTCATGAAATGGAGCTACTAGCAGGGCTCTTTGTACAATATAATTTCGATCTAGTCATTAATCTAGCAGCACAAGCTGGGGTGAGATATAGCTTAGAAAATCCAGGGTCATATATCCAATCAAACCTTGTTGGTTTTGCCAATATTTTAGAGTGTTGTAAAAATCATCAAATTAAACACCTTATTTACGCTTCTTCTAGTTCTGTTTATGGTAATAATAAGAAAACTCCCTCATCAATTAATGATCGAGTAGATCAACCAATTAGCTTATATGCAGCAACAAAAAAATCAAATGAATTAATGGCACATTCTTATAGTCATACGTTTAATCTACCTACTACTGGATTGCGTTTTTTTACGGTCTATGGACCATGGGGCCGACCAGATATGGCATTATATAAATTTGCTAATTCAATTACTAACGGACAACCAATAGATGTTTATAATTATGGAAATATGAAACGAGACTTTACTTATATTGATGATGTAGTTGAATCAATTGTAAGAATCATTAAAAATGGGCCACCAAATGAATCCGCCTCGTATTATAAACTTTATAATATTGGTAACCATAGCCCAGTGAAATTAAATTATTTTATCGAAATTTTAGAAAAGCAGCTTGGTATAAAAGCAAATATTCGATTATTGCCGATGATTTCAGGAGAAGTACTTGAAACATATGCCGATATTGATCAACTCGTAAATGATATTCAATATAGTCCAACTACTTCAATTGAAAACGGTATTGCTAAATTCGTTGAATGGTTTAAGGAATATAAAAAAATAGACTAATAACTTATGTAAATAAGGTAACAAATGAAAATAACCACAAGGATTTTAAATTTCCTTGTGGTTTATTTGTCTAATGTATTTTCATCTATTGCTGTTTATTGACAAAAAAAGAAGCCCAGTTTAAGGTCTCACTACATATAAATTATTCGCCTGGTTCCGATCCTCACTTAACATTTGAATATAATCCTCATTTAATTGATCTGTTAAATGATCACGATAGTGCCAAATTGATAATAAGTAAATTTTAAATTTTTCTATTATTCCTGCATTCTTTACTTTTCTAGCCACCTTTATTAATTCATTTAGCCCTTCAATATATTGCTTATTTTCACATTTTAAAAGTGATTGTGCGTAGCAGAAATCTAAATACAATTGTTGTTTATACAAATTTGAACTAGTTGCCATTTCATTAATTACTTTTTTATGAAGATTGATTAACGCTGAGGCTTCTTCTAATCTACCTAGTTTTACATAAGATTCTATAATCCTCGGAATGCCAACATAAAGATCATCTCGCTCTTTAATCCAATTATAGTATTCATCAACATAATGTAACTCGCCAAAATCAAGTAATGTAACATAACGATTACCTATTGCAGCCTCTGTAAAAAAATCATTTATCTTACCATACTTCTTTATTATTTCAAGTACGTCATCTAAAGAATTACTTAACCTATTTAAAGCGAAGCCTTGGTATACTAATGCGTAGCCAAAATGCTTTTCAGTCTTTGCCATTTTTTCTAATCGCTTAGCATAATGTAGGACTTTGTCCCATTGTTTTAGCATATAGTAAGTAGCCGTAATCCATAAAATTGTTAATTCCTGAAAATCATCCGGCATATAGCTCATATATTCTAGTACATGGACAAGAGTAGCTGGTCCTTCCTCTGTTAATCTATTTAAATAGTACTTTCTAAAATAACTAATAGCGACTTCTTCTGCTGTTTGATCTGGCATGTGATGAATAATGATTTCATATAAAGGTAAAGCCTCTTTTTCTTTCCCTTCAGCAAATAACTTTTCAGCAATCTCAAATAAATTTTGTAAATTTTTAGTCCGTATTGTCTTAGATTTTTCCTCTAACATTTCAGAAATGATAAAGTTTAACTCTTTTTTAAATCCATTTATTGCACATTTATAAATAAACGCTACACTTCTTCGTTTATCTAAATATCGATTCTGATTAAAGCATAATTGTGTATAGCTCGAGTAAAAATATCCTTCTGCCAAACCGAATGCTTCTGTAATTGCATCTAAATAATGCAAAGATAATGGCTTTTTATTATTAAATACTCTACTAATATCACTAATATGGATTCCAGAATATTTAGCCAAATCAGCTTTATTCCATTTTTTGTCATTCATTAATGCAAGAAAATCATATAGAAGTATCTGATTCATAAGCTTTCCTCTCCATACTTGGTAATAATCTTTTTAAATTCAACATTCCCAACCTTTTATCTAGATAAAAAGTGGAAAATTAGGTATTATCGCACATATTCTATTAGGTTTATTATACTATTTTGTTGTTTTTTTAAAATAGGAAATATTCAATAATTTAATTAAAATTAATTAATTATTTAAATACTGTTTCATTTTCTAATGTTTTTATTTCAATATGCATATTACTTTTCCTACGTTTCTGCATTCTTTTCCTACAATCGGAAATAATACCTTTATCATTTATTAAAACTTTATTGGGGATGTTTAAATGTTGAAAAAGATTATTTCATTTATACCTGAGTATCCTATTTTCATCCAAGCTTTTGTTACCTTTATCGTTCCTGTAGGTTTATCAAAATTTTTCAAATGGGTTCATTTTATGGAGAAAGAGTGATTTAAATGAAGCGGTGGAGATCCAAAATAAATCAGGAAAATGCGGCATCTCTAAATGATGAAGCTCAAAATAGTAATGAGAATTTATCCAGTGATCTCCAAGTAAATTTGGATCGGATGTTTAATGAAATCGGACATAATTCTGATGTGAAATTTAGAGAATTTCTATTAGGTGAAACAGAAATTCAACTTGCAATTATTTTTATTGAAGGTTTATCAGATACTGAGCTAATTCAAAGTCATATAATGAGCGAGTTAATGGCTGGACTTTCTGCAATTGCAAATGAACAAAAAACAAATGGACTCTCTCTAAAACAAAATGAAATTAAAAAATTTATTAAAGAGCAATCACTCGCAGTTTGTACAATTGAAGATGTTAATACTTATAAAAAATTAAAATCGGGAGTACTATTTGGTTCAATTGTATTATTAATAGATGGTATATCTGAATGTTTTTTAATCGGTGCAGCATTAACAAAATCAAGAGATATTAAAGAACCAGATTCAGAAGCACTAGTACGTGGACCAAGAATTGGCTTTGTTGAAAACTTATCTGATAATACAGCACTGCTTAGGCGTTCCGGAAAAACTCCAGATTTATCAATTATAGGATTTGAGATTGGAGAAGTATCAAAAAAAGAATTAGTAATAGCGTACATTACAAATCTTGCTGATTCTCAACTTGTTGAAGAAGTAAAAAAAAGAATTAAAAGAATTGAAATTGATACAGTCCCAGATTCAGGTTATATCGAACAATTAATTGAAGATAATTACTTAAGTCCATTTCCACAAATTCAAAGTACAGAACGACCAGATCGAGTTATGAGTGCATTAATGGAAGGTCGAGTTGCCATTTTATTAGATGGATCACCGTTTGCATTGATAGCCCCTGTAACATTTCAAATGTTAGTGCAATCACCTGAGGATTATTATGAGAGATGGGCTGCTGCTACATTGGTACGATTATTACGCTATCTTGCTTGTTTTATTGCTTTATTTGCTCCATCTTTATATATTGCATTTATTTCTTTTCACCAAGGCTTAATCCCGACAAAACTAGTATTTCATATAGCAGCCACTAGAGGAGGTGTACCGTTTCCTCCATTAATTGAAGCACTAATAATGGAAATCTCGATTGAAGTATTAAGGGAAGCCGGACTTCGTTTACCAAAACCGATTGGGCAATCTTTAGGAATAGTTGGAGGGTTAATTATTGGTCAGGCCGCAGTTGAAGCAGGTATTGTAAGTACAATCATGGTTATTGTCGTTGCAGTAACGGCAATTTCCTCATTTACATTACCACAATATAATGTCGGAATTGCCCTTCGTTTGCTTCGTTTTTTATCAATGCTCTTTGCAAGTGTTTTTGGTTTATATGGAGTCGTTTTATTTTTCCTATTAGTATGTAGTCATTTAGTTAAACTCAAAAGCTTTGGTGTTCCTTACTTAAGTCCCGCAGCTCCAGTTCGATTTAATGATTGGAAGGATTTCGTCGTTAGAGCTCCACTATTTATGATGAAAAATCGTCCAAAAAGCATACAAGCTAAAAAAACCAGAAGGATGAAATAGCAAAAGAAAGGAGGAGTACTAGATGAATTCAAAGCCTATTGATCAAATATCAACGAATCAAACTGTGATGCTAATCGTAAATTTTATTTTTGGTGCAGGTATTTTAATATTACCAAGAAGTGTTACCGACAAAGTAAAAACGCCAGATGGTTGGATTTCAGTAATCATATCCGGCTTGATCATTACCCTCTTAGTCTTTTTACTCGTTATGCTGTGTAAACAATATCCGAACGAAACATATTTTCAATTTAATCAAAAAATAATTGGTAAATGGTTAGGAATTTCATTAAGTATCATTATAATCGTTTATTATCTATGCCTTTCAGCCTTAGAGGTTCGGATGATGGCAGAAACTACTAGGTTGTTTTTACTACAAGGTACTCCTACTTGGGCTATTTTAATTCCGTTCTTGTGGATTGGTTTATATTTAGTACTTGGTGGGATCAATCCAATAGCAAGAATGTTGGAACTTATTTTTCCAATCACTGTATTATTTTTCCTTTTAGTTATTTTTTTAGGAATAGGAATTATTGAAATTGATAACCTACGTCCTGTCCTAGGAAATGGAATTAAACCAGTCCTTAATGGACTCAAAACAACTTCCCTTTCTTTTTCTGGTTTTGAAGTGTTTTTATTTATTTTTATGTTTATGAAAGATAAAACGAAAATATCTAAAACAATTCTGTTCGGAATAGGTATTCCATTTGTCTTTTATACCATTACAGTTGTTGCTGTAGTCGGTGCTTTCTCAGTAGACGGTGTTTTATTACAAACTTGGCCAGTACTTACTTATATTCGCAGTTACGATATACAAGGTCTATTTGTAGAAAGATTTGACTCATTATTTCTAGTTATTTGGATTATGCAAATTTTTGCTACGTATATCATTGCATTTTATATATGTACCCTCGGAATGGCTCAAATTTTTAATAAAAAAAGTATAAAGCCATTTCTTTTTGGTACATTACCATTTATTTACATTATCTCAATGATTCCAAAAGATATAAATCAGACTTTAACAATGGCTGATACAATCGGAAATACTGCATTTTATTTATTTGGCATCATCCCTCTTCTCCTACTAGTGATTTCTTTTGTGAGGAAAAAATTAAATGAGAAAATGTAGCTATAAAAGAATTTTTATCATTTCAATTTTTAATATAAGTCTCTTATTTTTATTATCGGGATGCTGGAGTAGTAAACCAATTGAGGACTTAAATATTATATTAGGTTCTGCCTTAGATAAGGATGATGATGGAAAATTAAAATCCACACTACAATATGCAGTCCCTGAGGCATTGACTACAAAATCAGGTGGGGTTAATTCCGAAAAACCCTATATAAATGTAACCGGGGAAGGCATTTCGTTAGAACCTTCTGGATGGGAAACAACTTTAAGTAGGGAAGGATACATTTTTGGATCACATCAAAAATGTATTATCATTAGTGAAGAACTTGCTAGAGAAATAAACCTACGTGAACTTACTGATTTATATTTTCGCGATATTGATATTCGTGGAAGTACGTTAATTTTTATAACAAAAGGTAAAGCCATCCAAGCATTAGAAACAAAAGAACAAAATGTAATACCATCATTACGAATTGTAGAAATTGCAAACCAAGCAGCTACTTCAGAAATTGTCAGTAAAACAACTTTAATTAGAATAGGTGGATTAATGAACTCTGGTTCTAGCTTCCTCCTCCAATTATTAGAAACGACTGATAAAGGTGCGAAATTTTCTGGTGGAGCAATATTTAACGGTAAGAAAAATAAAATGGTTGGCACTCTTAATACTCAGGAAGTAGAAGGAATTAATTGGATAACTGCTCAAGGAAAAGGTGGAGCAGTAAAGGCATACACGAAAAAATCCAATGGACCAACTTGGTTTCAAATTGAATCGATGAAAAGTAAAGTTACACCACATATAAAAGGTGACAAAATCTCTTTTGACGTAAAAATTGTGTCTGAAGGTAGAGTAGCAGAATATTGGAATCCTAAATTAAGACCATTATTTGCAGAGAAAAACGTTAAAAGAATTGAAAAAGCAACTGATGATGAAGTTACAAAAATAGTAGAAAATGTAACAAACAAGCTTCAAAATGAATATAAAACAGATGTTGCTGGATTTGGAAACGAAGTAAGAATTCAATACCCAAAAAAGTGGAAAAAAATGAGTAAGAATTGGGATGAACTTTTTAGTAAAGCTAAAATAAACTACGATGTTCATATTACAGTCAGAGACTATGGAATGATTGGAAAGAAAAAAAACAAATAACAAATAAAGCTCGAATCCATAAATAAAAAGGATTTGAGCTTTATCATTTTAAGGTGTTAGTTTTATCGACCATAAAGTGCTTCATTTGTTTGTAAGAAAACAGTAGAAATCACTTTTTCTTTGCTTAATTCCAGTGTAATTATTTTTTTCATTTTTGAAACTAAACTAGAATCACTCCATAACATTTCCTTATTTTCGTAATGTGCCGAAAATACGTCATAAAATAAATGAGGAAATAACAAATCAGCTTTAAGAAATTGGTATTGCAAACATGCTAACGGATTGGTTTCATGATATGCGATGATTATTTTCTTCATTAACTTTGGATTCCAATTTTTTTCTTTTTTCATTATGATATTTAAAATTCTTCTCATATCATGAATCGGCAATTCCATTTTTAACGAACTCATATTTAAGAAAAATAAATTCTCGTCTTCTCCAACTATAAGATCGTTTACATCAAAATTATGATAGCATAATGTTTTCGTTTTTGCTGTCTCTTCTGCTACTTCAGCAATATATTTATCAATTATTGCTAAAGCTTTTTCACATTGCATTAAAACCGAATTTATATTTTTTAAAAACAGCTTATCGATTTCATTTTGATGCTTTAACTTAGCTCGTTCTTCTTTCCAATTTGTTAATTTTAAAAATTTAGTTTGTAAATCATTTTTCCAATTTGATTGAATGGATGAAATATGCTCATTTGTTAATTCAATGCCAATTGAAGCTTTATGAAAAGATGCAATCCCATTCATCAACAGAATAAGATCTTCTTCACTCTCAAAATTTAGTCTCCTCCCACTAACAGCTTCAAATAACATAAAATATTCATTTTTCATCTTTACAAAACCGTCACCTAATTTGGTTGTTAATACCTCTGGTGTAAATACGCCATTATCTCTAAGATAATCTATTGCATAAATCATAAATTCAATATATCTTTCATCAATTAAAACTTTCTTCAATAATACTTCACCGATAGTTGTATCAATGGGCCAATCAGCTTTTTTTTCATCAATGTATTCTAAAGATTTATGTTTTACTTCTAAAGGGTAATTTGCAATTACTTTTTTTACTATATCACTAAAAAAAGCGTCCAAAAAAAATACCTCCCAAATAATACTTATCCACTGTTAATCTATGAATATGTACATGTTTAGAGACGGCTAATCTACTAAATAAATTAGGAAGTAAATTATTTTCTACTAATAAATTTCTTACTTTTTCTGAAATAACTGTTTAATCTTCAAAATGTATAAATTATTTTCTTTCTATATAAGTTTACTTTTAATTTCCTAATAAATTACAGCAATAATTCCATATATTCTTAAGTGTTTAAATGCTTTTTGAAATAGTAATTGATGATTTTTAAGCACTTATTTTACGTGTACAAATAAAATAATCCTAAAGATTTTACTTACTAATGAACCATCTATGAGTATGTTAGTTTCATTTTCTTCCTCTTTTACTTACTCATGAACCCTTTATGAGTAACCTAATTTCATACTCTTCCCATTTTACTTACACATGAGCCCTTCATGAGTAACCAAATTTCATATTCTTCCTTTTTAACTTACTAATGAGCCCCTTATGAGTAACTTAGTTTCATATTCTTGTTCGTTTACTTACTCATGAACCCCACCCAATATACATAATAAAAAACGTCGGATTTTTTATATCCGACGTTTTTATATTTCATAATTAATTTTTAAAACGAACTTAAAAAATCCTTCATTTCATTAATTAACTCTTCAGGTGACTCATACATGCTCATATGTCCTGCACTGTTCAAAGTAGCAGTTTTAATATTTTCTTTTTCGACCGAAAAAGTCTTTTCAGGCGGTATAATCTGATCGTCTTTACCTGCAAGTAAAAGTACAGGTAAACTTGTATCGTTAAGTACATGATTTCGGTCAGGTCTATTTTTCATGCTAATTAAGGCATTAACCGTGCCATTTACTGAAGTTTTATACCCTATTTGCTTTGCTAATTCTATTTCTGCACTATTAGTTTGTATATTTTTTGGAGAGAAAAGTTTAGGAATTAATCCATCAACTACATTTTTCACTCCTTCATTTTTCACTTTTTCACTAGTTGCTACTCTACCTTTTTTTGCTTCTTCACTATCTGGATATGCAGTAGAGTGGATTAATGAAAATCCATTTAAGTAATTAGAATATCTTTCCGCAAATGCAAGTGTAATATAGCCCCCTAGCGAGTGGCCAAACAACGTTATTTGCTTAATGTTTAGTTGATCTAATAAATCTTTCATCACATCTGCATAATCTTCAATTGAATGCTCTTCTTTTATAGCTGTAGAGTCTCCATGTCCTGGTAAATCAACTGCTATCACTCGATAATTCTCAGCTAGCTTTGGAACTACTTTTTCCCAATATACATGACTTCCCATAAAACCATGAATTAAAACGATTGGCTTCCCTTTGCCTTGGTCCTTATAAGCAATTGATAAATTTTCAAGTTCTACTTTACTATTAATGATCATTCAACTCCATTCGAGAATATTTATATCGGACTATTTTCATTTACTAAATAGAAAATACCTTTATAAAAAAAACTTACATAAAAGAATCTTATGAACAAAATTCTGCACTTAACTATTTTCTCCTCTCTTTTCGCTAAATAATCTTTAAATAGAAAAGGAGTGTCTCAAAAATGAGAGACACCCCTATTTACAAGATGGACATTAAAACTTATCTACTTTCTGCTTAAAAACTGCATCGTTACGTTGAATTTTCTGACCCTTATCTTTATTTATAAATAAGTAAGCCACAGATAATACAATTAACCACGGTATTCCGAATTGAAGCATAATTTTAAAGCCAGTAAACCAAGAAGTAATTGTTAGTCCCAACAATAAAATGGCTCCTAATATTGTGAAGTAAGGGAAACCGATCATTTTTACTGGTAATTTTCGCCCGCCTGACTGTTCCCATTTCCTTCTAAAAAATAGATGTGAAATAAAGATTGTCATCCAAGTAAACATGGCACCAAACATTGAGATACCCATCATAAATGCATATGAGGAATCTGGTAGTACTGCATTTACGATTCCGGCAACTACAATACCAATGGTTGAAACTGCAAGAGCATTTACCGGAACACCTTTTTTTCCTACTTTTCCTAAAATTTTTGGCGCATGATTAGTTTTTGAAAGCGAATAAACCATACGAGTTGAAGCATATAATTGGCTATTCATCGCTGACAAGGCTGCCGTTAAAATAATAAAGTTCATAAGACCTGATGCAAAAGGTATATTTAATATTTCCATTACCTTTACGAAAGGACTTTCATCAACCCCTGCTGATTTCCACGGTACGATGATGAGCATGATTGCAATTGTTAATACATAAAAAATTGATAAACGAAAAACTGTTGCTTTAAGAGCTTTTGGAACAGCAATATCAGGCTCTTTTGCTTCACCTGCTGTAACCGCTATCATTTCTGTTCCTAGAAAACTAAATAATGATATAAAGACGGCTACCCACATGCCCCACCAGCCAAATGGCATAAATCCTCCATCATTTGTTAAGTTCTCTACACCAATATTTTCATGGTTAGATGAACCAAACAAGACGTACGATCCAAGTAGAATAAACCCAACAATTGCGCTTACTTTAATCATTGAAAACCAATACTCAAATGTTGCAAATGTATTAACACTTGTAGCATTTATATAGATTAATACTGCAGCAAAAAAGCCAATCCAAACGATTCCAGGTACAGTTGGAAACCAATATTTCATATAGACTGCAATTGCACTTACTTCTACTCCAACAGCAAGAACTTGTGCCACCCAATATGAATAACGAACAAGATATCCCGCCATAGGATGAATATATTTTTCGGCAATTGTTCCAAACGAACCGCTAGTAGGATGTGCAACAGTCATTTCAGCTAAGCACCCCATGAGCAGTAAAACGATAAATGCACCAACTGCATAACTGAGTAATACGCTTGGACCAGCAGTTTTTATTGCTAGTCCGCTTCCAAGGAATAAGCCCGTTCCAATCGCACAACCCATTGCAATCATTGTTAGTTGACTAGTTTTCAACTCTCTTTTTAAGCCTTTTTCTTGCTCGTTTTCAATTTTATAATTAGTGGTGGATTTCTTCATGATCTCATCCCCTTGTCCCCTTAGATAGCCAACTAAACTTACGCCACAACTTCACGTTCATTTTTAAATTTTTCATATTGTTTTTCAGTCATGATTTTCTTAAGTGTTTGTACAACTTCCCAAACTTCCTCATAAGAAGTGTAAAGTGCTACTGGTGCAAGACGAATAATATTTGGTGCCCTAAAGTCAGGAATAATATCGTTTTCTTTCAAAGACTTACAAATACGTGCTGCTTCTTCATGCTCTAGACTTACATGTCCTCCTCGTCGTGTATCCTCTCTAGGAGATCCAATGAAAAATCCCATTTCAGCTAATTCTTGTTCAATACAATCCATTAGAAATTGATTTATTCGTAGTGATTTTTCTCGAATCGCATCAATACCAGCTTCTGTAAAAATCTCCAAAGATCCTATTAATGGTGCACAGCTTAATACATGTGGAGTACCGATTTGATAAGCTCCAGCAGTTTCAGCAGGTGTTAGAGTGTGTTCCATATCAAATTGCTTATCTTTTCTAGAACCAAACCAACCTGCAAGTCCTGGCAATGCACCAAAATGTTTGCGATTAACAAATAATCCACCTACACCACCTGGTCCACCATTTAAGTGTTTATAATTACACCAATAGGCAAAATCAACATCCCACTCAGTAAAAGAATGCGGAATTGATCCAACTGAATGGCAACCATCAAAACCGATTAAAATTCCTCGTTTATGAGCCTCTTCAGTTAAGCGATTCATATCTAAAATTTGACCACTGCGGTATAAAACGGTTGGTAAAATAATCAAAGCAATTTCTTCCGTCATTGCATTAATAATGTCGTCCTCTTCTAAATAACGTCCATCCTTACTTTTTACGCAAATAAGATCCAGCTCAGGATCTAATCCGTGAATACGTAGTTGACTTTGAAGGGCATAAATATCTGATGGGAATGTAAGCTCATCAGCTAATATCTTTTTTCTATTCCCATTTGGTTGGAAAAAAGTAGCTACTAACTGATGTAAATTAACCGTCGTGGAACCGGTTACAATTACTTCCTCAGGTGAAGCACCAACTAAAGGAGCTAATTTTTCTCCTAATTTTTCGGCCATGAAAAACCATGGATGATTTCCATTTGTCCAACCATCTATTCCATAGTTCTTCCAATCTTCCAATGATTCTAGTAAAGTACGTTCAGCTCTTTTAGAAAGTAGACCTAATGAATTACCATCCATATAGATTGATCCAGGATTTAAGTAAAACTCATCTCTAAACTGTCTAAGTGAATCAAGACTGTCCATTTTTTTGGCGTACTCTAATGTTGTTTCTGTAACTTTCGTATTCATAATGTTCCTCCTCTATCAATCTACTATTTAAATCTATTGTGAAAAAATCATATCAAAATAACTGACAACATGTCAATGACATCATGTCAAATATTCTGACAATAAAAATTTTTACTTATAAAGCGCTGGTTTTATATTAATCGTACATAGTTT
Source organism: Bacillus sp. AFS053548 (assembly GCF_002575105.1). Lineage (NCBI taxonomy): Bacteria > Bacillati > Bacillota > Bacilli > Caryophanales > Bacillaceae > Bacillus > Bacillus sp. AFS053548. Next base: position 476,410 of record NZ_NUHI01000026.1, read on the forward strand.
TCCTGTCATTTCTTCCATTTTTATAAATTTACCTATATGCTAGAAGTAACATATGTTGGAGGATCGTAGTATGAGTAATGACAAAGTAGAATCTAAGCGTCAATTACGTTCATTAAAGACAAGACAAAAACTACTAGAAGCTGCTAAAGAAGTATTTCTTGAAGAAGGTTTTCAAAAAGCGACGATAACACAAATGATAAAAAAAGCTGATATTGGTTATGGAACAGCTTATGTACACTTTAAAGGTAAAGAAGAACTTTTAATTGTGTTAATGGAAAATGTAATGGAAAGGTTTTATGAAATTGCTGAAACTCACTTTTTTCCAGAAACAAAAGAATCCGCTGAATCGATTATTTTTAAACAAGCTACTTCCTTTCTAAAAATGGCAGAAGATGAGCGAAATATGATGCAAATTTTTGAACAGGCTATTGGAGTTTCTGAAATCATCTCAGACAAATGGAAAACGATACGTGAAAAGTTTATTGATCGCATATCACTCGATGTTTCATATGCACAAAAAACAGGATTAGCAAGAAAAGAGCTAAATCATGAACTAGTCGCGCGTGCTTGGTTTTTTACAAATGAGATGTACTTATGGGAAATCGTTCGAAATGAACAGCATTATACGATTGAAGAAATTGCAAAAACAATCACATCAATTTATACAACTGGTCTTTATTAAGAACCAAATAAAAAAGCTCAAACTTTCACTTCTAAAGTTTGAGCTCTTTTTGAATTCTATTTTGAATTAGCACTACAATATATTTCTCTTAATATAAACTTCTGTACTTTCCCAGATGCATTTCTAGGAAGCTGCTCAATAATTTCAACAACTCTAGGAATCTTATACCCCGCCATTCTTTCACGGCAAAAAGTTTGAATCTCCTCAAGAGATAGACGATGCCCTGGTTTTAATACGACAATTGCTGTTACGACCTCTCCCCATTTAGCATCAGGCGTACCGATCACTGCCGCTTCCAAAATAGAATGATGCTCATATAAAATATTTTCAATTTCAACTGAATAAATATTTTCTCCACCAGAAATTAACATATCCTTACTGCGGTCAACTAAAGTGATATATCCTTCCTCATCTACTACAGCTAAATCTCCTGTATATAACCAACCATCTTTTATCGTATCTGCTGTTTCTTGCGGCTTTTTATAATATTCCTTCATAATTGTTTCACCTTTTAAGATCAATTCACCAACTTCACCAGGTAAAACTTCTTCATCTTGTTTATTGACTACCTTAATAATTGTATAGAGTAAAGGGGTTTTTCCTGTTTTTCCTAAATGGTGCTCATGGTCTTCTGGAGAAAGATAAACCCCAGTAGGTCCCCCTTCTGTTAATCCACATAAGCTGAAAAATTGTTTTGTATTAAATAATTTCATACTTTTCATTAAGATTTCAGGAGGCATAGGAGCTGCACCGTATGCACATCTTTTTATTGAAGAGAGATCAAATTGGTCAGCATTTGGAACTTGCTGTAAATAGTTATACATTGTAGGAACGCCAAAAAATAAAGTAATTTTATATTTTTCTATATCCTTTAAAACATTTAATGGGTTAAAATCTCGATGAATAATATTTGTCATTCCTAAATATAAACCTGGTAATAGAAAGATTACGAGCTGAGCACAATGGAATAATGGAGCAACATGTAAAAGGCGATCCTGACAGCTTTGTCCCATTACCGCACTCAATCCATTAATGAGCTTTTCAATTCGTTTATAGTCGAAAAGCGCACCTTTTGGTTGACCTGTCGTCCCAGATGTATAAAGTAAATGAAAATCATCATCTCCGGAAATCTCTACTTGGGGATCTTCTTCAATTGATGACAACACATCAAAGAAACTTAAACAATTCGGCGATGAAGCTAGAGGAGCAGTAATGATATTTCTTACTTTCGAAGAGGACTTTGAAGCATCTAACACGACTTTCTCTAGATCTGAATCACAAACAACCATCACACTATCCGACTGCTCTAAAATATATTCAACTTCTCGAGAAACAAGGCGGAAGTTAATTGGAACGACGACAGCACCTACTTTTAAAGCAGCGCAATAACCAATCACAAACAAGTCAGAGTTTGCCATCATAAGAGCTAGTTTTTCACCTTTTTTTAAACCTAGTTTCTGTAATCCCCATGCAAAACGATTAACCACTTTATTGAATTCCAAATATGTGTATGTACGGTCTTGATAGACTAATGCTAATTTATCTGGGTGCCTTTGTGCGTTTAACGATAATACATTTCCAAAACTCATTTGCTTACCCCCGAATTTTATAATTAGATTTAATTAGCAGACCTAATAACCCCTTTTTCAATGAATTGATTAATTGTTTGATCATCATATCCTAAATTTAATAAAACCTCTTTTGTATTCGTCCCAGGTTTTACTCCGACATGTTGATAAGTAGGTTTAAACACAGATGATTTAAAAGGTGAACCAATTTGCAATTGATTTGTTCCGTCATTCCTTTGGACGTTTACTAAAAGCCCTCTTTCTTTTACTTGCGGATGCTCAAATGCTTCTTCAAAAGTTAAAACTGGCTCAACACAGGCATCAAATTTACTAAAAATATCTTTTAACTCATTAAACGTTTTCTTACTAAATGCATGCTTTAACTCATTTTTAAATAAATCTATCTCATACTTCTCCTCACTAAAAGAATAAGGAAGAAATGGCATGATTTCTAATGCCTCACATAGCTGTTTTCGAAATGAAGGTTCAAGACTGCCAACTGAAAAGAATCGCCCATCTGCTGTTTCGTAGTAGTCATAAAACACGCCACCATTTAAAAGGTGTTCCTCAGGCTTTGGATTAATTTTTTGAGTTAACCAACCAGATCCCATTAAAGATTGCAACGCAAAAGTACAATCTGTCATGCTAATATCAACCCATTGTCCTTCATCAGTTTGCTCACGATGAATGACAGCCGATAAAATGCCAATAATCGCGTGTAACGATCCACCTACTTGGTCTGCAACTTGGATTCCCATTGGAACTGGACGTTCATTCTTTCTTGTTGAATAACTCAAAATACCAGTTAATGAAAGATAGTTATTATCATGCCCTGCTCGATTTCGATACGGACCTGTTTGACCATAACCAGTAATTGAACAGTAAATTAGTTTCGAATTTATTTTCTTTAATTGCTCATAACTTAAGCCAAGCTTTTCCAACACTCCGGGTCGAAATTGTTCAATGACAATATCATACTCCTTCACTAGTTTATAGATAATCTCAATAGCTTCTTCTCTTTTTAAATCAAGGGTAATAGATTTCTTAGAACGATTAATCGTTTGATGTGCGGCAGATTGGTCCCCATCAAATGGAGGTGAAGTTTGTAATAAGTCGGGATGATATGGAGATTCGATTCGTAATACTTCTGCACCTAAATCCGCTAGGATCATAGTTGCATAAGGACCCGGTAAAAGACGTGTAAAATCCAGAATTTTCAATTTATTTAACATGGAGTAAACCTACTATTCAATATTATTTCTCCCTCCATCACTATAGTTTCTCGTGTACATTAATTATTCTAGATTACTTTGTATCTCTCCTTTTTTAAAAGAGGATGAAATCACTTTATTGAATATGATATTTTATAATTGCATTTATTGTCATATCTACTTTATTTTTTATAATTGCAAATTTATTTTATAACTAAAGTTTGGCACATCTCCTTTGCTTCGATAGTTGGCATTGAAAATCGATAGAAGGTATTAAAAGATGACAATGCATTAGACGAATTTTTGCAAGTTGTATTGGACAAAATTACACCATTTGAATATTTATTAAAGTTATATAATAAATATACACTATTAAATATTCTTAATACTTACGATTACTCGTAATTGTAAATTTCGTCCATTGAGGGAGACAAAATATGTATAACACACAAGAAAGGTTTAACAATCGATTTAACGATATAACCTTAACAAACACTTATCCAAACGATATTATCATTATCGAACCTCAAAAAAAACGATGAATTCGAAGTGAATGACATTAACTAAATACTGATTTAACTATTAAATGCTAAAAATGAACCGATCAAAAATGGTCGGTTCATTTTTTAAAGTTTTCATTATTCGTTCACATGAAATGCACTGCTTTAAAAAACCACTAAAAAGTGGATTTATTAATCACGCATTGCCCCTGCCTCACGAGAAGTCATTGCTCCCTGTCCATGGCTAACATCACTTTGAATTTGTTGTTTTACTTTTTGAGGATTAGTTCCTGATTTCATATTAGTTCCCATATTCCCTTTTCCTTGCTGATTCTGTGGCATAAAAATCCCTCCTAAGATTATTGTTAAACAATCATATTATTTACAAAAACCCTTCTCATATCCCACGGAATTGACTAATTTCAAATAATGAAGCGAGCAATTTTTAATGGCTCAAAAAAGCTGTCTAAATAGCCAATCCCTTTTTTTGATTGAAAAATAAGCATCTTTTTCCAAATTAATAGTTTGACTATTCAGATTTAACAAACTATAATCATATTAAACTAACTACCGGTAGTTAATAGCCGGAATAACAAAATTGGAGATGATTTTTATGAAATATCCACTTTCACCTGATGTAAAACCTGAGTTTTGTACAACTGGAACATTTATGAGACTTCCTTCAGCAAAAGAAAATGCGAAATTAGCAATCGTTGGCATGCCTTTTGATACCGCAGCTTCATTTCGTGTTGGTGCACGATTTGCTCCTCAAGCAATCCGACAAGCTTCTATGACTTTATTCCCATATCATCCGATTCATAAGGTTTATCCATTTGACGATAGCAATGCCATTGATATTGGTGATGTATCGGTTATTCCTCATAATATCCATCGAAGCTATAAAATGATCGAAGACGCAATGTTTGATTTAATGGAAAGCAATATTATCCCTATTGCCTTAGGTGGCGACCATTCCATTACATTAGCAAACCTACGAGCAGCGGCTAAAAAACATGGCCCAGTTGCGATGATTCATTTTGATTCACATACAGACACTTGGGATACATATTACGATGAAAAATACTGGCATGGTTCACCGTTTATTCGCGCTCACGAAGAAGGACTTCTAAATCCAAACAAGGTATTCCAATTGGGTATTCGAGGTACGTTGAATCATCCAGGAGATATAGATGCTAGCCATGAACTTGGTTACAATGTTATTACTACTCCTGAAATGTATGAACGTGGTTTTGAAGTTATTTTAAAAGAAATGAAAGAAGTAATTGGTGATACACCATGTTTCCTAACTTTTGATATTGATTTTGTCGATCCATCTTGTGCACCAGGAACTGGGACTCTTGAAGTAGGTGGATACAATAGTATGGAAACATTAAAAATGATTCGCTCATTAACTGACTTCAATTTTATTGGCTTTGATATCGTAGAAGTACTACCATCCTATGACCCAACTCAAATCACATCACTATTAGCTGCAACGTTAGTTCATGAATTTGCTAGTTTAGCTACATTGCAAATTAATAAAGAAAACTCAAAGTAATTTAAAAAGCTCTGTTTTTTTAGACAGAGCTTTTTTTCGGAGTATTGAGCTATAACATTGCAAAATATTTAATAAAACTAACACAAATTGCAGATTGACCATTTCTTATTCATGAACCCTTTATGAGGAAGAATAAATCAGCTTTTTGCCTTTTTACTTACTCATGAACCTTTTATGAGGAAGTATAAATCAGCTTTTTACCTTTTTACTTCCTCATGAACCCTTTATGAGGAAGTATAGATTAGTTTTTTGCCTTTTTACTTACTCATGAACCCTCTATGAGTAAGTATAAATCAGTTTTTTGCCTTTTTACTTACTCATGAACCTTTTATGAGGTAGTATAAATCAGCTTTTTGACTTTTTACTTCCTCATGAACCCTTTTTTAGTAAGTATAAATCAGCTTTTTGACTTTTTAATTCCTCATGAACCTTTTATGAGGTAGTATAAATCAGCTTTTTGACTTTTTAATTCCTCATGAACCTTTTATGAGGTAGTATAGTTCAGCTTTTTGACTTTTAACTACCTCATGAACCTTTTATGAGGAAGTATAGTTCAGCTTTTTGACTTTTTACTACTTCATGAACCCTTTATGAGGTAGTATAGTTCAGCTTTTTGACTTTTTACTTACTCATGAACCCTTTATGAGGAACTGATTCCCTGCAATTTGCTTTTTTACTTACTCATGAGCCATTCATGGGTAAAGTATCCATGATTTTCAACATCATGAACTAAGCCGCCCTTTCTCCGCCAAACAAACCTTTTTTACAACAAATATAAACAATATTTAGACTTCACAATGATTCCAGTTTATAATCTAGCTAACAAGAGTTAGTTTCGGAGGATGAAGATGACAAAGGATAAGATTATTGCAGCAGCCCTTGCCTTATTTTCTAAAAATGGTTATGAAGGCACAAGTTTAACTGAAATTGCAAAAGCAGTTGGGATTCAAAAACCATCTATTTATAATCATTTTAAAAGTAAAGAAGAAATCTTTCTTACAATTTATGAAAACATTCTATGGCTACATGTGAAAAAAGTAGACGAGCTGATGAGTGAAATTGGCGAACTATCTGCGAAGGAACAGCTTTATCAAATACTAAACGTAACATTTGAATATTATATTGAGTTCGAGGAGCAATCTACTTTCGTGAACCGCGCTGTCTTTTTTTCTCCTGAACCTTTAAAGGAGCAATTACATACACAGTTCATGGAATCTGAGGAAGCAATGTCGACTATTTTAAGATCGGTGATTGATAAAGGGATTAAAAATAATGAAATTCGAACAGGAAATGTAGAAGACTTTGTAATGTCTTATTATTGCTTAATTGATGGTATCTTTATTGAACTGTCTTATTATGGGGCTGAAAAGATGAAGCCAAGGATTTCGAATATATGGAGGAATTTTTGGTACGGATTTAAAAATGAATAGAAAAAGGCGTTCGATTTCTCGAATGCCTTTTTGCGATATTTTACTGATTTGAAGTTAAGTCAGATTTGAATTGCTGTACAATCTCTGGTGATGCTGGTGCAGCAGGCTTGTAATAACCTTTTTGAAGTGCATAATTGTACAAAGTACGCTGACGAGCTTCATCTTGATTGCGTAATTGAATTAACGTTTGTCTTAATTCAGAGTTGGCTGACTCATTAATATATCCTGCATAACCTGTTAAGCTTGCGTTTAGTCCTTCTAAATAATCATTAACCATTTCTTTGTCTTGAAACATAATCTTATCTCCTTATCCTAAAAAATTTAAGAGTTGTTGTCTAGATTCCATTGCTGATTGAGCATCTCTTTCTAATAAAGTTTTTAATTCAGGATCAGTGCAATTCTGAGCATAAGCCTCTAGTTTATTTGCGATTGTACTATGCCCTCCGATCATATGACGAAGATTTTCTAATTCAAGTTCTGTTAATGAATTGTTCATTTCTTAATTTCTCCTTTCGAACAATAAGTTACATAATTCACTTTTTCGTCTGCCTGCGCTTCTGTCCTAATCTAATCGACAAGGTTTTTCAACAGTCCACACATTGACACTATTAATTTTCCAAAATCCTGTAAAATAATACGTAAAAAAGCTCAATCTACACTTGATAGATTGAGCTTTAAACTGCTTGTCAAATTTAATTAGCCCTCACTGCTGAAGTCAGCATCTTCTAATTTAACCTTCTTCGTTTTCATCACTACTTTATAGCCAAGGTATCCAAGAATGAATAATGGTAGTCCAATATAAGAAACTGCCATACCATACCAGTCAATATTTTTTCCAGTAAATGCATGATAATTCGTTCCAAGCATAGCAACTAAACATAAAACTGTTGCTAAAATTGGACCAAGTGGGAACCATTTCGCTAAATAAGGTAGATCCTTTAATTTTCTTCCTTGAGCGATATACGCTTTACGGAAGCGGTAATGCGTAATTGATATGCCTAACCAAGAAATATAACCAGCTAAGCCTGCTGCATTTAATAACCAAGAGTATACTGTACCATCACCAAATAATGAAGTTAAGAAGCAAAGCGCACCAATTAGAGTCGTCGCAATTAATGCACTAACTGGAACTCCACCTTTGTTTACTTTTCTTAAGAACTTTGGTGCTTTTCCTTCTTCAGCTAATACCCATAGTACACGAGAACCAACGTATAAGCTTGAATTACCCGCTGATAAAACTGAAGTTAAGATAACTGTATTCATTGCAGCAGCTGCAAAAGCAAGTCCTGCATGTTTAAATACTAAAGTAAATGGACTAATCGCAATACTATCAACATCTCCACCTAATAAGTTAGGATCTGTATAACTGATTAAACAGCCGATAACGAAAATCGCTAATACGTAGAATAATAAAATACGCCAAAAGATTTGCTTGATTGCTTTTGGAATATTCTTTTCAGGATTTTCACTTTCCCCTGCAGTTACTCCGACCATTTCGGTTCCTTGGAAAGCAAAACCTACAATCATAAATACACTAAAGATCGATAAGAGACCACCTTTGAATGGTGCTTCTCCTTTTGTGAAATTATCAAATCCACCTGTATGACCACTCATAATACCTAAAATCATTAATAATCCAATTACAATAAAAATAATGATTGTAGCTACTTTAATAATTGAAAACCAAAACTCAGATTCTCCATATCCTTTTACAGAAAGTACATTTAATCCAAAAATTAAAACAAGGAATATAGAACTCCATACAATCCCTGGAGTATGTGGGAACCAATATTTCATAATTAAAGCCGAAGCTGATAATTCTAATGCAAGGATGATTGCATTGTTATACCAATAATTCCAACCAACAGCAAAACCAAGAGCTGGATCAACAAATCTTGAAGTATATGTGCTAAAAGAACCTGAAATTGGAATTAAAGTTGCCATTTCAGCTAAGCTAGTCATTAAGAAGTAAACCATGATACCAGCAATTAAATAGGCAACTAGAGCTCCACCTGGTCCCGCATCATGAATAGTTGCTCCACTCGCTAAAAATAAACCAGTACCAATCGTACCACCCATAGCGATCATAGTTAAATGTCTTGTTTTTAGTTTTCTCTCTAAATGCTCTTTTTTAGGCGCGTTACTTTGAATTGTGAAATCATCTTTACGGTTTGTATTTTGCATGAATACACCTCTTTATTTTAAATTGAAATTTCTCCAAGAAGGATTGTTTAAATCTTTAAAAGCTCGCATTCCAATTTCTTTGAAAATTTGTCATTCGTCAAGAAATTACAAAACACATTCCGAATTCCGTATTTTAATACTAATCCTGGAACGAGAGCGATGTAAAGATGAAAATCCTACCTTCTAATTAAACAAAGAAATAAAGCTTGTCCCCTCAATGCTGATAGCGTTTTCATTTTTTTTGCTTTCATCATCGAATTGTACTTAATTTAAATTATCATAATATGACGAAAAATAGAAGGAGTTTTTTCATTGTTTAGATAATTTAGAGTTATTTAAGTATAGTTAAATTTTCAAAAACCGTATATTTATTTGAAACAATAAATATATATTAAGTCCTAGTTAAACATTCTTCAACTATTAATTTTTAGATTGGAAAATATTATATAATGAAAGCGCTTTGTTATCGTTTAATATGGACATTCCTTATTTAATAAAGCGCTAGACTTGATAAAAGTTCCAAATTAATGAATCTGTATATAGGAAAATAATCACTCTTTTTTTAGTGAAAATGTCATGGTTTTTTAACTTTACTGTCATCGACTATATTCAAAAAAATGAATAAAACTAGTTCGATAGTTTTCTGAATTTTTAGAACAAAAAATCAAAAAAACATTCTTCATTTCTCCTGAAGAATGTATTTTTTAACTATTTTTAATTTCTCTTATGGAGTAACGATATGGATCTCTTGTTTGAAATGATCAAATAAATTTAACATCTCTTTAAATTTCTCCTCATTCCCAGTAATACTTAACTTTCCATTTGCAATAGCCTGATTTACATTGAGATTCCCATACATAACTAAATAAAAAGTTGCTTTATCTACAAGTAGTGTTGCATCAGGACTTGAAGTAGTTAAACCATCATTATAATTAAAAACAGCGTTCTTTATATCAATTGTGTAATTTGTTTTCAGATCAGTAAAATTCACATTGAATGTAAAACGCTTATTCTCCGCTTTTGGACCATTAAGCGTAATCGAAATATAATCAAAAAAATCACTTACTTTCATATTTAAGATCGTTTGTTGGTCTACAGTACTTAAAGTTTGTGAATCATCTGTCTTCCTAATACCTTTTCTCAATTCCATTGCACCCGTCAAATAAACATTTCTCCAGGCTGCAGATTCGGCTCTGTAACCTAACTGCTCGTAAGATTTAGCTAGTAAGTTCTTTGCCTCTTTGTTATTCGGATTTGCCATGACTACGTTTTTCAAAACTTGAGCAACAAAGCGATATTCACCTTTCTCAAAATCCTGTTTTGCGAGCTTCAGAACCTTCTTTTCTCCACCCATATATTGAACATATTTAGTTCCAGTCTCTACTTGTGGAAGTGGATCTAAATCAGATGGGTTTCCACTAAAATAACCTAAATAATAATTGTAAACTGCTTTAGCATTTTGCTTCAAATTACCATAATATCCTCGATTGGCCCAATATTTATCAAGGCTAGCAGGTAATTTTATTTGTTCAGCTATTTCATCTGCAGTGTAACCTTGGTTGGCTAGACGAACTGTTTGATCATGAATGTATTTATATAAATCACGTTGCTTTGTAAGCTGTTCTATTACACGAACTTTCCCCCATAACGGCCAGCTATGAGCTGTTACTAATGCTTCGATTTCTTCTTTACCAAATAACTTGATAGTATTATCCAAAGCTTTTACCCACTCTGACGCATCTCGTGTTTTTGCTCCTCTTAAAGTGTAAAAATTATGCATTGTATGACCCGTATTTTCAGCCACTACTAACGTTTTGTAATCATTTATGTAATAATGCATTTCTGAGGGTGCTTCAGTATTTAACGTTAATAAAAACTTGAATTTAATTCCATCTATTTCCATCGTCTGTACTCTATCTTTTATTTCAATTGTCGGTGGCAAAAAGCTGATTGTACCTGTACTAATTCTTGGACCAATCCCATTTGTTACGTATCCTTTTTTATTTACAGGTAAAAGATTTCCGAACATATAACCTGCTCTTCGTGACATGATGTTACCTAATAGGATATTTTCACTTTCTACTTCCTTCGAAAAGTTTAATGGAGCAATAATTGGTACATTTTCTGGATTTGTTGCGTATTGTACAACCCCTTTCACCCCACCAAAATGATCAGCATGACTATGACTAATAACCACAGCACTAACTGGTTTTTTAGGACGATTCGCATAATATAATTCCATTGCTGCATTAGCTGTTTCAATCGTTGATAATGTATCCAATACGATTAAACCTGTTTTACCTTCCACAATTGTCATCACAGATACATCTTGTCCACGAATTTGATATACTCCCTCAACTACCTTATAAAGCCCAGGAGTATCTAGTAATTGAGCTTGTCTCCATAAGGATGGATTTACCGTTAAAGGTGAAGCCCCCTCTTTAATAATTGAATATTGATTACAATCCCAAATAACAACACCTTTTGAATTTTTTATTTGATCTTGCATTAATGGTGCAATGAACCCTTTATGTGCATCAATAAAATCTTGCTTATCATTGAAATTTAATTCACTATAAATTTTTTCATTTAATTTAATTGTATCCATCGTGGGAGGCATAGCCTTAGAGTATACATTGTTAGCATTAAAAGTACTAAACAATAAAATGGTTAATAATAGAAAAATGGTTAATCTTTTTGATTTTATTTTTTCAAACATGATTTTACTCCTAGTTTTTGACATCAGCATACAGAATTGGAACAAAAAGCAACGTATGATTTCCAAAACGTCACTCTTTGTTCCAATTTATTTTTTATGAGGATATGTATGTTTACTATTAATAATCTTCCTTAAATCTCCTCTAAATAGGGCGTCTTTCATCTCTTTAGGATTAAATGGTATAAACGGTGCTAAATAAGGAACACCTAATGATCTAATTGATGCCAAATAAGCGATCATAATGATGAATCCGATGAGTAGTCCTTTTTAATATTCCTTCATTATAACCATCGATTAATATGAGTGTTTTTCCTTTCGATAGTCCTACCAAAGCGTCTTCATACGATGTCACCTTCATGACATCTGCGGCCGAAAGATGACGAGTCATAATGGCATCTATACTATCGAATTTAATAACCCTTAACAAAGGAGTAAGAATATTATCCTGAATAGCTTGTATATTCGTTATTCCATCTAAATATAAAACGGCCGCATCCCTGATCACTTCATCATTAACAGTTAATGGTCTAATTTTTAGATCAGTAGAGTTATTAAACTTTTCTTTTAAATAATGAATATTCTTTTCTAAACTTACTAATAAAGTAGATTGTTCTATGTTATTCACTAAAAAATCACCTTAAACATATTTTTTGTTAGTTTGTCCGGCAAATTTCAATTTATGTTAAGCTAATTACTTAATTTTGGAGAAGCAGGAAGAAGCAACCATTTATTATTTATATCTGCTATTACGCTAGGATAGACAAAAAAAGATGATATCGTTTTAGAATAACGATATCATCTTCATTCATTTACTCAGTCGATTCTGCTTTTTTTGTTCCATGATCTGTTACGTCTAATACATCTAATAAAAAGATGAAAACTGGTATCCCAATAATCAGACCCCATACGCCAAAAAAACGTTCTGAAAATACAAGTATCAAGAATGTATAAAAAACAGGTAAGTTTGTTTTAGCTGATATAAGCTTTGGATTTAAGAAATAACTTTCTAGCGCATGTAAGACTAAAATCATGATGATTATATACATAATATGAGCCATTCCACCGATTGTATAGGCAATCGTACAAAGAGGAATTAATGAGATAAACATTCCCGCTACAGGGATTAGTCCAAGTAAGAAAATCAAAAAGCCTAAACCGATTAACTGAGGAAATCCCATAAATTTTAAAGCTATTACCGATAGAATACAATTCACAAGTGCAATGATAAACTGCGCTTCAATCACTTTTCCAAAAGAACGCGAAAATCTTTCACCAAAATAGGCCAATTCATTATAAAGAACTGATATTTTACTATTTTTAAATTTTCGAGTAAAAGCTATAATTCGAGGTTTTTCAAGTAGAAAAAAGAAGCTCAGAACTAGAGCAATTAATACTTCGATCCCCCATTGACTAATATTAGAAGCATACTTATATAAAAAATCTAATCCTTGCTCCGTATAACCTGATATTTCGACCTTTTTAATTGCAGTAACGATATAGTTTATGATTCGCTCATCTGGTGGATTCATATAAAATGTTTTTATTTGGACGATTAGTTGAACAACTTGAGTTGTAATAATCGGTAAATAATTATAGATTCCAAAAACTAACGCCGCCACTATGACAACATACAAAGAGTAGACAACAACTAAACGATTAACTGGCAGTATCTTATTTAATCTATGCGTAATAAATTTATGTATCCGATCCATTAGATAAGTAAAAATGAAAATGAGTAATACTAAATTTATTATTTTTCGAATTAAGATCAGTACAAGAATGATACAAGCCATCATTGCAAGTCGACTAAACGTGCTGCTTTGAATAAATTTTTTGACCTCCATTCCACACCCCCCCTTACTTAGATATTATTTTGTTGAGTAGTATGGAAATCTTAATTTTTATGATAAAAACATAACCCCATCCCAAAGGAAGTGGCTCATAAAGTTGCATCTCTTTTCATTTTTATTTAATAAAATCTTCAATTATGAATTTTCATTTAACAAATTCTCTATGTTGAAAAGCGCCACTTTATATTTTACCAATTCTAATACCAAAAATAAAGATGCAGCTAAACAATTTAAGTCTAACTGCATCTTTTAATTGAACTTTTTGTGTCAATATTTGTCCCCTTCCCTTTTCATTCACACTTGGGCACTGAAAGAATACAATAGGCATGAGGGTGTGATTCAATGAATGACTATAAAATTAAAGAAGATCTTCGTATTATCGCTACTCTTCAAAGAGATTTAAATGTCGCTACTGCTGCACTATTATTAACTGGTCAAATTACGTTAATAGGTGTTTTTGTAACGTCTGGTGAATTTAGTCTTTCTCTAAGTGGACCCTTATTAGGTAGAGAACGTATAGAAAGTAAATATGGAGATCAATTAACAAATACTCTCATTGATGTAATCGATATAATCCTTGCGATTTTATTATTAATTGATGAAGTTCGAGTTGTAAGCTCTGTTATAGGACCTGGTAGATTCTCACTCAATGTCAGTGGTCCCATTTTTGGCGCACCAGTTAGCGAGCCGACACTTCCTTTTCTAAAAAAAACGTATTACTTTTGTAAAAAAATTGTTTCGAAACATTTTGATATTGATCCGCGAATCTTTAGTAAATAAAGGAATGGTGATTATGTCTTTAACAGATATCCCTACAGTAAGACCTACTGATACCCAAGTTTTTCTTATGGCAATTTCCGTCATTTCGTTTATTTTTTTCTTTACACAACGAAAAGCAAGTGATTCAACACCGGTGAGTTAAAAGATCACAATTCGTCTTTTTCTAACTCATTATTAATTGGTTTTTCTCTATTCTCGATAACTGATAAAACAGCTTCTTCAATCTCTTCGTAGCATGTGCATCTACAAATATTTGAAGATAGCCATTCCTTCATCGTTTCATAGGTTGGATTTGGTTGTTTTAATAAAAGAGAATGACAATTCATAATAAATCCAGGAGTACAATAACCACATTGAAACGCAAAATTTTCAACAAAAGCCTTTTGTATCGGTGAATCTTTTAAGCCTTCAATTGTTGTTATTTTTTGTCCAATTGCCTCAATAGCAAGCATAATACATGATTTATATACAGTACCATTCATAACGACCGAACAAGCTCCGCAATCTCCATTTAGGCAGCCCGGCTTTGCACCAGTGAGACCAAGCTTTTTTCGTAGCACAAAAAGGAGAGTATCCGATGGTCGAATCTCTACTTGACGAATTTCATCATTTATATTTAAAGAAACACTTAATTTTTTTATTGGAGACTGGTCCATTACCTTACCTCCATTTCGATCATGATCTCTTCTAATGTGTTTTTTAGTACAAATAATCTATACTCTTTTGAACCTTCAACATCATCAAGTACTTCACCAGGAATGTATTGAATGGCTTTTTGTATTCTTTCTTCTACACTTGAGTTCGTATTATTTAGTTCAGTTTCCATTTGCTTTGAACGAAATGGAAAAGGGCATAGCCCACTAAAAGCAAATCGTAATTGATTATCCGATTTAATAGAAGCGATCGTCAGTAGTGGATAACCCGTAACCCATTGCTGACGTTTTTTAATGCTCATATTTGGTAGATTAATATATTTCTTCTCTGTTAAAAGTTGAATTAGAAGTTGTCCGTCTTGGAGTTGTAGGTTTTGATTAAAGATTTGTTCGATTGGAAAAGCCTCTACACCATTGTATCCTGCAATAACCACTTGGCTATCACAAAGTAAAAAAGGTAAAACGGCTTCACGATAAAAAATTTGACCACATATGTTTCCACCTAAAGTTATTTTATTTCTAGCAGTCCGATCAGCTATTTCCATTGACGATTTAGAGAGTAATGGAAATAGGTTTTTCTCTTCAATATCAGTAAGTGTAATTGCGGCACCAGTTATTAAGTAGTCCTGATTAACTTCATACAATTGGCACTCTTTTAGATCTTTCATATCGATCAGTGCATCTGTTTCGACCAAATTTAAACGACCCAGTGTTAAAATTTCCGTTCCACCACCATAATAAATTGGTCTTTTGTTATTAGCCTTTAAAAAATAAAAAATCTCCAATGCTTCTTTAATAGTCGCTGGTTTATAGTATTCTATATTAGAAGATAACAATCTAAATCCCACCTTCTTTTACTTTCCATAGTAGTTCAGGGATAATTGGCAAATGATTGATATTAACAGAAAGTGCAGTAGAAAGGCAATTTCCAAGAGCCGCTGGCATTCCTAGTAAGCCATGTTCCCCTACTCCTCTTGCACCAAATACCGCATCGATTTGTGGTGTTTCGACAAACGCTACTTCATATTTAGGGTTCTCTCCAAACCGAATTGGTCGATATGTTCGTAATTGGGGATTTAATACCTTCCCTTGCGCATCAAAATAAAAAGTTTCTCTTCCTGCAAAAGATAATCCCATACTCATTGCACCTTTCACTTGGCCAGTTGCAGTTTTAATGTTAAGTACTTTGCCAATATCAACAGCTGTAACAGCTTTAAGAATCCTATATTCATATGTTTTCGTATCTAGTTCTACTTCTACTCCATGTGCGCAAACCGTCCACTCTGGTCCTGGTTTTCCAGCACCTGTTTCTCGATCTATACGTGTTAAACCAGTTAAAATATAATGGCCCCTACCGATTATTTGTCCACCAATCGAATTTCCATTTGGAAAAGTATATCCGTAAGCAATATCTTTTATCGGTATATTTTTAGTTGGTTCACTCCTTAAAAATACTTTTCCATAGCCTACTTCTAAATCTTCAACGGGTGTACGTAATATAAATGAAGCTAAATCTTTTAATTGACTCATTAAATCTTCAGCAGCTGCTAGCAATGCTCTTCCTGCCATGAATGTCCCTCTACTTGCAACAGTTTTCCAATGCTCTGGTGTATTTAATGTGTTAATCTTCATTTGAACATGAATATCATCTACATCCATTTTTAGAATCTCTGCTAACATTTGAGCAAGAATCGTTTTTGTACCTTGACCGAGCTCTACAACACCAGAAAGTAAATTAATACTTCCATCAGCATTATAGATTAGTATGACACCCGAACTTGCATTTGGTGTTATGGTAGAAGTTTTCCAAGAGCAACTTATTCCTTTTGCTCTTACTTTATGATTGCCTAGGTCAATAACCTGACCTTCTTGCCAATTGATTAATTCTTTCATTTTTTCAATACATTTAGGAAGATTCCCAACTGTACTAGAATTTAATACAACTTGAGTAGGCGTTTGATCACCAGGTCTAATTGCGTTTTTTTCTCTTAGTTCAATAGGATCCATATTTAATTTTCTAGCAAGAATATCCATCGCTCTTTCAAATGCAAAATGTACTTCTGAATGACTAAACCCCCTAAAAGGTGCTGGGTATGGATGATTTGTATACATACAAAAAGAATCACACCAAATATTTTCGATATTGTAAGGTCCTGTACAATCAACTGCTCCCGCTCGTGTTAAATCAATTGATTTATCAGCATACGCACCGCCATCCCATAAAAATTGAATCTCTGCAACCTTGAGCATTCCCTCTTTTGTACATCCTAGCTTCACATTCGCTTCAAGTCCGATATGTCCAGGTGATGAAAGCATATCATTTTCACGACTATTTAATATTTTAACTAATCTACCATTGACAGCTCTTGAAGCAATATAGGCTAAAAGCTCTAACTGGACTGCCCCTTTCCCACCATATCCCCCACCAACAAACGGGGTATTTACAATGACTTTACCAGGTTTTACTCCAAAGTACTCTCCAATTAAGTCTTTAACCATAAATGGGCATTGTGAAGAAGTAGTAATCTCAATTGTGCCATCGTGATGGATTTGAGCAAACGAACATCTTGTCTCCATCGCAGCATGATCAGATGGCCTAAATGCAAAACTTTCATCAATCATTACTTCACTTTCTCTCCAGCCCTTGTTAAAATCGCCTTTTCGAATTTTAATTCTTGTGGCAATATTTGTACCTGGCTCTGGATAAATGCCTTCAGTTTTTTCATACTCTCCAAGTTTAGGGTGTAAAAGTGGAGCATCTTGTTTAAGCGCCTCTGTCGGTGAGTTAACGACAGGAAGTAATTCATATTGCACCTTTACTAAATTTGCAGCTTGCTGTGCTACATAAGGAGTGTCCGCAACAACGACTGCTACTACTTCACCAAAAAAACGTACACGATCAAAAGCGATTGGGAAACGATCAAGAACCCCTTCCCCTGTTAAAGGTAGATTTTCACCAAATACTATTTTCCGTACTCCTTGAACAACTTGAGCTTCGGTTGCATCTATACTTTTAATAATTGCATGTGCATATGGACTTGTGACTAGACGGGCATGTAGCATATCGGTTGTTTCAAAGTCATCTGTGTATTTAGCATATCCTGTCACTTTTTCGAAAGAATCTTTGCGGGGTATACCTTTTCCAATTATATGCATGATGTTCTCTCAACCCCTCTCGTAAAAAACATTTCACAATGTATTTAATACTTTAGCAATATTTAATTTAAGATTTCTTTTATATGAGATACTTTAAAAATTTATGTTTTGAATACTTAAAAAATGCCCAGATAGGAGAATCAAGCATATTAATCAGAACGATAAACAATGAAGTTTAGTTATTCTTCCTTCTATATGAGCTTAAATTTTGACACTTTATGTACTTTATAAAATCCAGGACTTTTTTCCATACATATCCAATTTATAACAGGGAATAATACTTATATTCATTGCGGAGTTTTTAAGGAGTTGGTTTAAATGGAAGTAAATGAAAAAACCCCCATGCTTGAGGAAGTACAAAACGAATTTCATTCAAGTTCAGATTTTAAATATAAAAAATATTCAATTGGTGAAGTAACTCTTCATTTATGTTATCTAGATACAATGATCGATTCAGAGGTTATTCAAACACATATATTAGAACGAGTAGTTTCAAAAGATCATTCAGGTCGAATCATCACGACTATATTAGATTCTGATGATGCATATACTCTTGATGAATGTATACAAGCTATTCTTTCTGGAAACGTTATTGTTTTTAATGATAATAATAAAAGTAAAGCAAAGTCATATTCTGCACCTAGTAATAATAGCGACCGTTCAATATCAGAATCACTTTCTGAAACAGTATCATTAGGTGCTCATGACAGTTTTGTGGAGAGCCTTAAAATCAATTCAACTTTAATTCGAAAAAGATTACGTACGAAAGAATTAATTATCAGGAATATAACTGTTGGTAAAAAATATCCTGTAAACCTTTCCATTTTTTATTTAAATGATATAACCCCTCAATCTATGATTCAAACAATTGAAGAGAAAATAAAAAAACTTGAGTCGAATGGAAAAGTCGAACCTAATCAAATGATTGAGTCTGTACATGTTCAAAACATTATAGAAGAGTATCCTTCTTCACCTTTTCCACAGGTATTGTTCACTGAAAGACCTGATCGTACAGTCCGTCATTTATTATCAGGAAGACCTGCTATTATGGTTGACAATGATCCTAGTGCATTATTATTTCCTTGTGATATTTATGGTTCTTTTCGAGCTGCAGATGATTTTAATTTCCGATGGTTTTTTGGAGTATCTTTCTATTGTTTAAGAATATTAGCTTTTTGGATAGCTGTATTATTACCTTCAATTTATATTGCGATTACAACTTATCATTCAAATATTTTGCCAGTTTCAATTTTTTATACTTTAAAGCTATCAATAGAAAATGTCCCACTTCCACCATTAATCGAAGCTTTTTCGATGATGATTATTTTAGAACTGTTGAAGGAAGCTGCTTTAAGACTTCCAAATCCTATTGGATCAACAATCGGTACTGTCGGAGCAATTGTTATTGGCACGGCTATTGTACAAACGAATTTAATCTCAAATTCTATGGTTGTTGTGATTGCAGTCACTGCCATTGCATCTTTTTCACTTCCATCAAGGGAAATGTCAATTGCATCACGAATCATGGGGATACCACTCTTAATCCTTGCATCAATTTTTGGATTTATTGGAATTAGTTTAGGCGTCTTTATGATTTTTGCTCACCTATCAAAAATTAAAGCCTTTAGTTTTCGATATGTTGAAAATCCAGGTTTCTCTGAGTTTGTTCTTTTTAAAAATAGAAAGGGGAAAGAAACATGATTAATAATAAACACCTTTTCTATTTGATTATATTTACCCAATTCGGCGTCGCCATTACAAGCTATCCTTATAATATGTATAAAATTGCAGGTCATGATAGCTGGATTTCTACTATTATAGGTGGAATAATCATTCAAATTTTAATCTTACTTTATTATAGTTTATATAAAAAATTTCCTGACAAAAGCTTTACTGACTATACAAAAATAATAACGAATCCATTCATTGGAACATGTATAAATATTTGTTATTACGTCTATTTTTTGTATTTAGTGCTTGTAGTATCGATGAGATTTTCAGATATTATCACGATCTGGATTTTTCCTAAAAGCCCTTCTTGGCTTATTCTCATTTTATTTTTAGTAACGGCGTATATTATCGCGAAAAATGACATCCAAACCATTGCAAGAACATATGTACTTTGTACATTTATCTTTCTAATCTTTATCTTATTTTTACTATCTGCTTATGATAATGTTCATATTGGCAGAATATTACCTATTGGCCAATATCCAATAAAAAAGATTGGCTCCGGTGCATATTCATCCTTTCTTGAAATGTTAGGTTTTGAAATCTTTTTATTTTTGGCGCCAAACTTTCAAGATACAAAAAAGAAATTATTTACTTTATCTTTTGCAAATTTCTTTACGACAATTTTTTATACCTTTGTTATTATTACTTCCTATATTCGATTAAGTAACAAAGAAAATAGTTATATCGTAGACCCCATTCTATATATTTTTAAAACCTATCACTCGAAAATGATTGAAAGTTTAGATACGATATTTTTAAGCTTATGGACAATTGTCATTTGTGCTACAATAGTTAGCTATATTTATATCGTTAGTGAAGATGTACATAAGCGACTATCATTAATTGTAAAAAATAGGAAAAGCATATTACTTTTCATCATTATAGTAGTATTTGCTTTTTATCCGTTAGTTTCCTTCCATATAATCAGAAGAGAAACAATTGTAAATTTCGGTAGTTATTTAGACCCTTTATTTATTATTATTATTCCATGCCTATTGTTCCTAATTAATAAAGTTAGGGGGCTAATCAATTGATTCGCAAGTCAATAATCATTATTTGTTTATTTTTATTCCTTTTAGTAGCTACTGGTTGCTGGGATTCAAGAACAATTACAAAAAAAACATTAGTAAATGGGATTAGTATTGATATAGATCAAGATAAAAAAATTGAGGTGAATGCACTAATACTTGATATTATCGGAAGAGGATCTGGCGTCTTCGATTTCCAAAATGAATCTGTTAAATCTACACAGAATTCAGTATCTCGTGCTGGGATGGAAATACAATCATTTTTACCTGGAGATATAACCACATCAAAAACGAGGGTTTTATTATTAGGTGAAGATTTCTCGAAAACTAAATTTATTCATCTTTTAAGTACCTTTCGGCGTAGAACATTTTCAAATCTAAATGTATCTGTCGCTATAACAAATAAGCAACCTGCAAAAAACGTTTTGGAATTAAAAACCGTTGGTTCAAAACCATTGTCATTTATATTAAAAGATACAATTGATAATGCCGAGTTAACCTCCATCGCTCAAAAAATGGAGTTATTTAATATTTTTACTTATACTTCTGAAGACGGAATTGATTTCACAATCCCAGTTGTAGATGTATCATCAGATAAACGAGTAGAAGTTGTTGGTGCAGGACTAATGCATAATACTAGCTATACTGGTCATTTCATAACTTCTGATCAATCTCCTATTCTTTTAATGATGATGGGGAAATATGGAAATACTGGCCATTTTATTACAAAGCTTCCTAAAAAATATGAAGCACCATACAATACAATAGCTTATGAAATCATTAGACCTAGAAACAATTTCTCTATTACGACTTCTAAAGATAAAATAAAAGTAAATTTAAAAGTTGATGCATTTGTTAGAATAGACGCAATCACATCAATTAAAATGTTAGAAGAAGAAGAAATGTTGTCCAATATTAAGAAAGATTTAAATAAAAGAGCTCAAGAGGTAATCAAAGAAATTCAGGTTGCTAATAGTGATGTGCTTGGTATTGGAAGATATTTAAAAGAACATCAGCCAGAAGAATGGCGAAAACTAAATTGGCAAAAGGAATATCCTACTATTGAAATCAAACCGAAAGTGACAGTTTCCATATTAAGTACAGGAGCAATTGGAAAAGAGTCTCAACTTGAAGAATAATTAAAAAAATGATAGTGTAGTCAGTTGTTATGCTGGCTTCACTATCTTTTTAATTACTTAAATGAAATTGTTTTTTTAATTCCTCAAGAAATTCTTTTGCCAAAGGTGATAACGGTTTTGTTTGTAAATAAATTAACCAAAAATCAAGATCAAATATTTCTTCATCCTTCATTGGAATTATTTTTATGTCTCCGTTTATGACCATTGGTCGATTTCGAATCGAAAATTCATGTAAATATAAGATGGCTTGACTTTCTTTTACCAACTCAAAAAGCAAGCTACTACGATTTGATTTTAGCACAACATTTTTAGGGTTCATTTTCGTAAATTTTAGTAACTTTTTATAATCGGAATTTTTGTACATTACAATTTTTGCATTTACTAAATCACTAGGAGATACAGAATCATAAGAATAAAATGGTGATTTCTTACCTACTGCAATACAAAAATGCCCATTATGTAAATGTTCAAATTCAATGAACTTTTCTTTTTTTAATTCTTCAAGTGTTGCAGGAATAAGTGCAAAATCATAATCTTGTTTAATAAAATTTTGAATCATTGTAGCTGGATTTTCTTCCACAACTTCAAATGAAACTTCCTCTTGTTCTTTGTTAAACTTTACCATTGTTTCTTGAAGAAGATAACTAAAAGTAGGTGCAGTTAAGAGTTTCAAATGAGTTTCACTTCTATTTTTAATGTCATAAATTTCCTTATTAAGCTCTTTAATCGTGCTCAATAAAGTCATAGCTTTTGATATAACGATTCTTCCTTCAAAAGTAAGTGTAACACCTTGTTTTGAACGGTTAAATATTTTTATTCCAAGTTCATTTTCTAATTGAGTAATTGATTGACTCATCCCAGAAGGAGAGATAAATAATTTTTCAGCAGCTTTTGTGATTGACATTTCTCTTGCTGCAAAGACAATATGTTCCATTTGCTCAAAATTCATTTTTTACAATTTCTCCTTAACCTATCTCTTTGTGATGATTTCAATTTTATATTATCGTTTTAATAAAAATCAATTATTTCTTATTATTAACATATTTAGTGTTAGCATGCGTAACAATAGGTTTGTAATTATTTAGTTCCGCTTAATATATCTTCATTTTTAAACTTTTAACAATTTTATTGAAATTAAAAAATAAGACAAGAATACTACTTAAATCGTATTCTTGTCTTTAATTATTTTTAAGGGAAAGTTTTTAATTTGAAAAAGATGATCTAATCATTTTTACTTTTCCAAAAAGGGTGTTTACTCCATCTTCCTAATTTCATAAGCACCCTTTTTGGTTGAGAGTAATTTGTACTGCTTGTTATTTCACTTTTTATAGCTTAATAGACATTACACTTGTCCACTCACCATAAATTTTTTGTGATCCAACCATTTTGTAAGAACGGATTTTGTAATAGTAAGTTTTACCTTTACTTAATCCTTTGTTCGTGTAATTTGTTGTTGTCACACTAGTTAGGTGAGAATATGTTCCTGTTTTTGAAGTTGATTTAACAATTTCATATCCAGTTGCACCTGATACTTTTGACCAAGTTAATTTAACAGAATCTTTTCCAGCTTTCGTTAATTTCGCATTTGATGGTTTAGCAGGAATTGCTACCCATTTCGCGTAAATTGTAGTGTTTGCTGTTACACGATCTTTTGAGAAGTTCCAAGCTACTTTACCTGCAGCATCTTTGTACCATCCAATGAATGCATAGCCTTTTCTAGTCGGTGACTTCGGTTGGCTAATCGTTGAATTGTAAATTGCTGTTTTAGAAGTAACTGAACTTCCTCCGTTACTGTTAAATTTAACAGTGTACGTGTTAAGATTCCATTTTGCATAAAGTGTGATGTTGTTAGTTAATGTTACAGAATTTCCTACTGCCGTTTTTAACGTAGCATCTTTATACCATCCAGCAAATGTATAACCTGTTTTTGTTGGTTTTGGTAAATTAATAACGCTATTGTAATTCGCAGTTTGAGCAGGAACTGTAGATCCACCATTGCTTACATAGCTCACTTTATATGAGTTGATTTTCCACGTCGCATATAACGTAGTGTTGTTTGTTACTTTATCTGTTGCAAAGTTCCAAGCAACATTTCCTTGAGCATCCTTGTACCATCCAACGAATGTGTAACCAGTTCTCGTTGTTGTTGGTGCTGTAATACCTGTGTTATAATTTGCCGTTTTATCAGCTACTTGACTTCCGCCATTGCTATTGAAATGAACAGAGTAAGAGTTAATACTCCATTTTGCATATAGAACCGTGTCACCAGTTACTTTTTCTGTCGCAAAGTTCCATGGTGTTTTACCTTCAGCATCTTTATACCATCCAACGAATGTGTAGCCTGTTCTTGTTGGTTTTGATTCATCAAGTAAAGAATTGTACTCAGCTTTCACTGAAACTGCTAGTCCAGCATCTTGTGTGTCATAAATAACAGTGTATTTTGCTGGTTTCCATTGTCCGTAAATCGTTTTTGTAGAGTAAATTGAATTTGTGAACTCCCAAGGAATTGTACATGCTTCATCTGCAAACCAAGTCAAATCATAACCGTGTACAGTTGGTGCTGTGATTCTACGGGCCACAATTTGATCTTTTGTTGCTTCTTTCACTTCAGCAGGTGCATTCTTTGGCATTACGAAATGCACAATATATCCATTTACAACTTTTTGTACTACTGTCACATCAGCATACTCTTTAGCTTTTACAGTAATCGTATAATCTTTAGCTCTTGTGAACAGATTCTTGTTTAGAGTAATCGTACGATTTTCTTTATCTACATTGTATTTCGATGCGTCTACTGCAAGACCATTGATGTTAATGCCAGTAATCGCATTAGCCCAATCTTTATCACTGAACTCTAATACCATATCGTTGCCTACTGCATTGTCTGTTGTATCAGCTGTTACAACTGAACCAGCTAATGCATATTTCGCGTAAAGTGTGATTGGTTTTGTCACAATGTTATCAAAATCATATGGCATTGTTAAATCTTTGTCCATGTACCAACCATAGAACTTGTATCCTACTTTTGTTGGATCAACTGGTTTTGTCGCATTTCTATCTACGATTTGAGCTGAAACTGGGTCTCCACCATTTGATTCAAATGAAACTGTGTAACCAATAACTTGGTCAGCCACTACAACATCTTTATACCCTTCTGAAACAATGGTCACGTTGACTTTTTGTCCAACCGTGAATAGTGCACCTTTAAGGATAATGCTATTATTAGTGATTGTGTAATCCTTATTCAGCTCTAAAGTTTTATCAGCTATTTTTACAGCTTTGATATTATTTTTCCATGTTCCGTCATCAGTAAATGGTAGCGTAATATCGCTTCCAACAATGTTTCCAGCAACGTCTTTATTCACTGTTGGTGGAACTTTAATCCAACATAGATAGAATGTAGAATTACCGGTTAAGACTTTCGGATTTGTTGTAATATCAGACTTCTTGTCACTTGAATTAGCTGCATCCAAATAAAGGTCTGGACTAATCGTTAAATTTCCATTCGTTACATGTGTTGCACCTGTAGTCATATTTGGCGCAGTTGTTTGTGCATTAACTAACGCATCAGCAAAGAATGTATCATTTGCATTCTTTAACGTACCACCGTTTAAATCAACATGTCGTCTATAACCAAGTTTAACATCTTTAATTGTGAAATTTTCACCAGTTGTCGACGTTATCTTTAAATTGTATCCTTTAATATTCCCAAGATTTGCAAGAGTTGGCATTTCACTGAAGGCAAACTTTTCACCTAGTTTATTTTGACCTGCTTGAACAGCTTGATCATGTGTAGCCGTTGTGAATGATAGAATCCCGTTACTTCCGTTAGACGATAAGTCATAAGTACTTGGGTCTAACGTATACTTTGTCGGGTCCGTATCTGTATTGCCATCGCTCTTCATTCCATAGAATGTCGCTTCAATATTTGCAATTTTGTCTTTTCCTGTTAACCAAGAAACATTTGTTAAATAATCTGGGATGTTGATTTTTAAATCGCCTTCTCCAAGTACCCAACCGTTACCACTTGCATTTAAGTTACTTGGGTCGAATTTCGCTCCATTCAGATTCGATTTATCAACAGGTGAATAACTTTGGGTCGTATTCATTTGCCATTTTGCATAAACTGTTTTGTCTTCAGTTTGAGTATATGATGATGGATCCCATTGTGTTGTACCTGATGCCTCATTATACCAACCAAGGAACGTATAGCCTGGTTTCGTTGGGGCAGGAGTATTATATGATATCAAATTACTGCTCGGACCATTTGATCTACTTGAGGCTGCTTTAAATCCTATCGCCATCGGATTAATCGGCGTTCCTCCTTGGCTATTAAACGTAACACTATATCCGACGGGTTGTTGAGCCGTGTAAACTGGATCTGAACCAGCAATTACATCTGGATAAACAGTGCCATCTGCACCTTGTGAACTGATGGTAAATTTGTAAAGTTGTGGTAGATAACTTGTTCCACCTGGGTCTACAGTTGCATTATTATAGGTTTTACCATCATTCGGATTAAGAGTCGCATTCGTCATAAATGTTTTTGCGTTAAACGTAATTTTTCCAGGCTTACTTATGTCGTAATATTTTTGATTCGTATCTGGATTGATCAAATTAGTGATATCCATACTTAATTTACCGTTTGTTGTCACAATCACTTTATTGATTCCATTTCGCCATTTCGCATCTTCTGTGAAGTTTAATGTTAAATCCTTTCCAATATGCGCCACTGTTGGGTCAGTAATAATCGGAATCGCTGGCGTCGGAATTGGAACCGTTGAGATTGTTAAGGATTTAGTTACATCTTGGTATCCTGCCGCTTTTATTGTCATTGTGTAATTTGTTGCCGTTGGGAATAACGATCCAGGGAACGTAATTTTTGATGGCATTGTTGCCGATTGGCCACTTGCATCCGTATACTGATATCCAGGATTGATTGTCACTAAATTGGTTACATCAGTAGAACCTAACATGATTTTTGTAATTGATTTTCTCCACTTTACATCGTCTACGAACACCGCACTTGTTGGAGAAAGTGAAATTGTTGCTCCATTTTGTAAATCTTCTAACTTCGGTGTTGATACGATTTGCTGAGCTGGAGCTGGGAAATTAAGCTTTTGCATAACTTGCTCTAATGTGTCACCAGCATTTAACGTAATTGAACCTGCATAATCAGTTGTGAAAGTCGTATCTTTATCTACTGTTGTTTGTGCGGTTGGAACACTTAATCCTGCATCCTTCGCACTTTGATTTTGCGTGCCAAAGTTTTTAAAGATAAAGTAGAAATCATTATAATCAATTCCATAACCAAAGCCACTTGGCTTAATCCAGTAAATATCTGCATCACGATTCGTGTTTAAGAATGCCGTTTTGTTTGCTAATGTATTCAACGTACCTGGTGGTGAACTTAGTATATTTTTATATTGATAATAAACATCGATTTCTTTCAGTAAATCTTTCATATCGATGACGTTATCACCATTTACGTCTCCTCCTAATAAAATTGGGAAAAGAGTTGGAAGATCTTTTACAGTACCTGATTGATAACCGTATTTGTTTTGACCAATTACAGGTGTTTTTCCATATCCTTTAAAATGTCCTGGTACACTTGCTTCCATAGAATATGGTTTATTACTTACATCTGCTGTCACCGCATAATATGGATTAATAAACGCATAGGCCATTGTGTTATTAGTTGATGTCGGTTGATCCGTTGTAAATTTTTTGCCCTGATCATCCGTCACCGTTACCTTCGCACCTGAATCAACTGTGAATTGTGGATAATTGTTGTTTATGTTATTTCTTGCGAAAGATTCCGCTGCCACACGTCCTCTAATTAAAGAAATGTTCTGTCTTACATAAGGTTCATTCGTTGGGAACCATGCGATTTCTGTATCTTCACCTGATAATGTTAAATTCGCTTGTAATAATTGATATGGGAATGGTCCCGTAATCGGATCAGGGCTTGAATAGGTCACATCTGCTTCTAATATTGGCATATCATGGTCAAGTGCACCTGCTGCTCCTATATTAGAAAGTGTCACATCTGTTGTTTTTCCAACTTGATAGTATTGATGAACATAAGGTTGACCTACAGTAAGAACCTTAGTTGGATCAATCCCTTTACTAATAAGATAATTTTTATACTCGTCTGTTAGTCGGATATTACTGTATTGGTAGACATGATTATCATTCAGTAAAAATTTACCGCCAGTCATTCCAACACCGTAGTGTGTTGTCATTGTCATTTTGAATGGTTTATTCGCATCAACAACCACTTTATCTTCGTTACCTGGTCCTGCATCTACTCCATTAGATGAAGTTAAAGTAACATACGGATTTCCCTTTTTAATAAAGTAATAGGTTTGATCATTTATACTATCACTCTCACCGGAATAATCAATTGGGTCAATAATAAATTGACTTCCCCATTTATTTGCAAGGTCTTCAGCAGTCACACCAAAATGGAAACGACCTTTCGCATTGGTTTTGAAGTATACTGTTGGGAACATACTGTCTTGATAACCTACAACACTGTTCAAGCCTTGATCAACAGGAACTGGTGTAATACCATCCTGAGGGCTTGGCACGGACGTTTCCCCGTTAGCTTTCATTACGTCTATGTTCGAGTCATAAACTGTACCCGTGAACCCTTTAATTTCTTGTCCAGGTAGATACCCTGTCGGATCAATTTCATAAATTCCGCCTTTGGAGTCACTATCCATTGTCATAGTTGGCGGTGTACCATCAACATATAGCGTATCTTCTGCAGTGTAACGATGACCATCCTTACCTGTTGCAATCATCTCAAGAGAGTATGCGCCTTCTGGTAACACTTGTACGTCTTTTGATATGCCAGACTGATCATACGTTCCATCGTATGCCTTTGTAAATGGAAGATACCAACCATTAAATAGTACGATACGTGGACCGTATTGGACACCAGGAGTGATATTGCTACCGTTTACTAATGAGCTTGCTAACCCTATATATTTCCCGTCTTTGTCTTTTACTAGGATATAATAGTTATCCACTTCGTTATTTACTGAGAAATAATAAGATGAAAGATTTCCTACTGCCGCCGCTTTTATCCCGACTTGGAAATTGTTAATGCCTTTTTCCGCAACTGTAATTGTAAACGGAACGCGATAGGACTCTGATGAATCAGCTGTGTTTACTAGGTTAATATAACCTTCGTAAGTGCCCTCTAATGCATTTGATGGTACTGTAATTTTTGCTGTTGCTTTAACAGTACTTCCACCGCCAACATTAATGTTTGTTACGTTTTGTCCATCGACAGTAAAATCAACTTTTACATCATTTCCAGTGCCCGGACCTACTTTATTCGATCCAGCAAATTTTGTTGATATAAAATCAGTACTTACTTTAAATGTTTTACTGCTATTTCCTTGGTTCGAAACGTTAAAGTCTTTTGAAGAAACAACATCATCTGAGCCGTTCGTTGCACCTTCTCCTCGACCTTTAAAACCAAAGAACATGCTTCCTGTAAGATTATCTACTTCATGTAGAGTTGATGCATCTGATAGATTATCCGCCGTAATTGCTTTATCTAACACCTGAATTTTTACATCTGTAGCAATTGCACGAGCAGGATCAACACGTCCAGCACCTACTTGGTAGACACTATAACTCTTTGAATCTGTATCAATACTTTTAGCTGTATTCATTAACACTGCTTTTACATCTGCAGGTGTATAATCTGGATGTGCAGCTTTAATTAAAGCTGAAATACCAGCAACGTGTGGTGTTGCCATTGAAGTACCAGACATAATCTGATAACCAAGTTTATAATCATGTGATGCATTTGGCTCCCAAATATCGTATGGAGCTGTTGAAGAAATATCAACACCAGGCGCTAC
Organism: Bacillus sp. AFS053548; assembly: GCF_002575105.1. Taxonomy (NCBI): domain Bacteria; kingdom Bacillati; phylum Bacillota; class Bacilli; order Caryophanales; family Bacillaceae; genus Bacillus; species Bacillus sp. AFS053548. Next base: position 506,485 of record NZ_NUHI01000026.1, read on the forward strand.
AACATCAGGTTTAATTGTCCAATCTTTAACTGGACCTGTTGAGCTGAAGCTTGCTAATTCATCTCCACTCTTACTAATATAAGCATCAAGTGTAGAAGGGAACGTAATGCTAGCAGATTTAGGATCTTTTTTAATCGCATCAGATAGAGCTTGTCCTTGTGCTTGTGTCAATGAAATTGAATAAACATTATCCATGCTGACACCTAAGAAATTAGGAATAAAGCCTTGGCTATCGCTATCATCCGTATTATCCCAGATAATCATACCCGCTGCTCCAGATTTTTTAGCATTTGCCATTTTTGTTTGTAAATAGTCTACGCCACGCTTTACTAGAACAAGTTTACCTTTCACATCAATTCCGCTATAGTCTGCTTGACTCCCTAAACCAACATCAACGATTGGAAGTGTTTGACCTTTATAAGCATCGTCTGATTGAGAGAAGTTTTTACCAAATAAACGTGCTTTATAAGAAACTGAACCATTTTTAATTGTCATTGTTGCAATATCTTCAGGGACTGTACTTGCACCTACAGTAATTGCTAGTGCTGAAGTTCCTGGTGAACCTACTGTAGCTTGCCCAGGGCCACTATTACCTGCAGCAACATCACACACAACTCCAGCTAAAGTAGCATTGTTAATCGCAATGCTTGTTGGGTAAAGTGGATCATTAACAGTTGCACCAAGAGATAGATTAATTACATCCATATGATCTTTTGCAGCTTGATCGATACCACTTAGTACAGATTCCGTTGTTCCGTGTCCTCCTGGTCCTAATACACGATAACCATAAAGAGCCACATCAGGTGCTACCCCATTTGCCGAATAAACATCGTTATTTTCCGTCGTATTTGCTGCAATCGTACCGGAAACGTGTGTTCCATGCGAAGTAATATATGGCTTATAATCTGATGGTGGTGTTCCCCAAACTGGATTTGAACTAGCCTTATCAGCTACCCAATCATCATAAGTTGTTTCCATTGGATCATGGTCATCTACATATTTAACGTTTCCGTTTGCATCTAATCCATCATTACTAACAAAGTCATGTCCACCATATAATTTTCCATTTTCATCATGTGTTACTTTATAAAGATCAGGGTGGTTGTAATCGATTCCTGTATCCAATACACCCACTTTAACCTTTTGACCCGCACGTGGACCTGTTTTAATGATACCTGTGTTACCATCAGCTTGAAGTTTATCAATCCCTAAATAGGAAAGTGCTGAAGTTGGCTTGCCAACAGATGTACTTGTTGCTGTAGTTTTAGAATTTCCTTCATCAGGTAAAGAATATTCTACTTGAGACCAAACAGACGCAACATCTGGACTTTCTGCAAGCTTTTGAACTAAATTCGCTGGTAAGGTTAAAGCAACTCCATTAAATGCATCTGTAAATTCTCGCGTAATACTAGCCGAAGAATTAACAGATTTCCCACCCACTATCGTTGTTTTAGGCTGTGCATTTAAAAAACTTTTAAAATTTGCATGTGAATCTTTAACTTTGTTGATTGCTTCGGTATATTCACTATTAAACGCTTGACTATTTGCAGTTGCTCCACCTTTAGCTAAAGATTGCTTAATGATTTGTATTTTAGCTGGATCTTGTTTAAATTGAACAATAACATTAACCTTTTTTGAACCGATTAAATCTTTTTTGTCTACACGTATTTTTTCAGCATTATCTGCACCGGTAAGCTTATTAATATTTGCTTTTTGTTCAGCAGTAAGCCCGTCAAGAATACGGTTTACTTCTTTTGCATCAAAGGTATTACTAGATAAATCTTGCTGATTAAGCTTTGCTTCAGCAGTATTTCCACTTGCATAACTATGAGGAATCACAACATTTAAAAACATCGAACTTAACGCAAAGATCGAAAGTATTTTTTTTGTTGGCCTCTTTCTTTTATGAGACGATTTTCTCTCTTTCATGTTTTCCCCCCCAGTATAAACAAATAATAAAAAATTCGATTATTTGTCCAAATTCAGAAAATTTAAGTATTAAAATTTTTCTAAACACTTAAATTTAATTACATATTACTCCATGTTTCGCTTGTCTTGTATTGGGGAAATTTAGCGATTTACGCTTCATTTTTTTTCGTATTTAATTAAAAAAAATGTTATTATTTGACATTAATTGTAGAATCCTGGCTAATAACCCTTATAAAACAACGAATTTTAAGTAAAGTGGGAAATTTTCGACTTTTTAAAATTTGGGGGAATTTGAGGTTTTTTATTAAAAAAAATGAAAAGACATAGAATTCCTATTTTTAACAAAAAAAACTATCAAACTTTTAATTAAAAAAGTAGGATAGTTTTTTAATAAACTTATAAAACATTTAAACTGTTTGTAATAATAATCTATTTTGTTATTTTAAACCTAATTGAGTTAAAACATCATCTAACGTTACACCTTTATAAGCTACCTTAGCTTTAGGTGGATTTGGAACTGTAGTATTTTGTAAACCAAAGTTTTTAACTACATAATCCATATCCTTTTTATTTACAATACCATCAAAGTTTAAGTCAGAACCTACTTTATTAGTACCCCAATATGTTTGGATATTTAATGCATCTAGGATGTCGATGACATTATCTTTATTTGTATCTCCAGCTGCAGCCGTAGCTAAGTTGAAGCCTAATCTTCTTCCTAGTTGTTCGCCTCGAACTTCATTTGACAACACTAATGGCTTATACATTGTAAAGTGTCCTGGTACATCAACTTTTATTGTTGCAGGTTTACTATCAGGTATAATTCCATCTATAACGTAACTACCATTTTTGTTTGTAAACTGACCATCTGAAACAGTTCCATCATAAGAAGTAACAGTTACTTTTGCACCAATATTTTGTTGGTTAATTGCCCAGTTTGTTTGGTTTGTTGCAGGATCAATTGTACCTTCTAATTTCATTGACCCTTCTAATCTTGTGAAAGTTTGTTTTAAATGAAAAGCATCTACATAAGTGTATACTTTATTCGTTACAGCATTTGATTGATCAGTTAGTGAACTTGTAAACTCCATATTGTACCAGTTGATTGGGAAGTTAACTGCATATCGCTTAGCCGTTTCTAAATCAAAATTAACAAGTTGTAGATCTTCTGGTAATGCTTTACTTCCTAAATAATCAAACGTAATTGTATAATATGTTTGATTTCCATCACTTGTGGATGTAACATTTACTTGTGCGTCACCATATTGCTTAACAGCATCATTAACGACTACATTTTTAATCGTCGCTAAGTCTTTTCCGTCCATCATTAGGACTGGAATTGTCATTTTAGCTGTTTTTAAGTTTTTCATATTATTAGAACGAATTGAGTAATTAACTGTATCACCAGTTGATGCAGTTCGTTTATTTACTTTTAAGTAATAATAAGGATACGAATCTGGAACAAACACAACTCTTTCCATCGCTGTTAGATCAGATGTAAAATTTCTAGCAGCATCCATACCATAAAACTGTACTTTCAATGGAGTTGATCTCTTTTTAACTAAAATTTGATCATGGTAATTTCCATTTTCATCAGTGTTTACAGGTTCGTAAAAAAACGGACTATCATATTGTGAAACAACTTTATTACTTGACTGATCCACTGGTAAACCAAATTGTTTTGCTTCGTCAGTTTCAGGATCATTTAAATTAATATTAAAATCATATAAATATTGTCCATTCGCATCAAATTGACTATCTTTAGATTCAATAACTTTTTGATCCAACGAATCAAAGCTTGATGTCATTGTTGGAGCACCTTTTTCATACATAAAATCAACTGATTTAGAGAATGTTTTGCCTTGGTCGTTTGTACCAATTATTCTAAACTTATATTTTCCTGTTTTAGCCATCACAATTGAACTACCAATAGGATTTTTCGGATCACCAGTTAATGGGAAAAATGCTCCAGTAAATCCACTTGCAATTCCATATACGACATTTTCATTGATTACACGTCCATCAAACGTTCCAAGGAAACCGATATCTTCGCCAGTTGTTGCATCTTGTAGTACCACGTCTACAGATTTCATATGCGATTTTAATGAGAAATTAAATGAAATATACGGGATCGCTTGCGCAGGCACAGAAGTATCCCCTGAATATGTTTGAGTACTAAGATTAAGTGAATTAATTCCTTCATTCACGACTCTTCCACCAAATGGAATTTGGTAAGTTTCAGTAGGATCTGCATCGTTCGTAAAAACGATATATCCTTCGTATGTTCCTTTTTCAGCAGTTTTCGGTATGTTTAAATTAAACTTAATATTTTTTGAACTAATTCCACTTAATTTAACTGAGGTAGGTCCAGTTAATGTTACATTATTTTTCGCAGCATCCAATGAACCTCTTAAGCCCGTTTGGAATTTAACATTCACACTAAATGTTTTAGCCTTTTCACTTCTATTTTTTAAATTAACAGTACGTTCATCTGAGATATCTTGGTCGTCAAATCCATAAGAACCGAAGCTCATGCCACCTGTTAATTCTTTAATCGTTTTTTCTTTACCTTTATCATTCAGTGTCGGAGTTTGATCAACTACTTCAAATTCTACATTCGAATGAATTGCTTCGTATGCATCAACTCGTCCACTTCCAACTTCGAACACGCTATATGCTTTTGATAATGGATCAGCTGTATTCATTAAAATTGATTTAATATCAGCTGGTTGTAAATCTTTGTTCGACTGTAATAATAAGGCAGAAACACCCGCTACAAATGGTGTCGCCATTGACGTACCAGATAAGCGCTCATAAGCATATTTGTAATCTTCAGTATGAGTACCGTCTACCGTTTTATTATTTACATAAAATGGAACAGTTGACATGATAGCAACACCTGGTGCAGTTACTTCAGGTTTAATATCATAGTTCACTCGAGATGGTCCTCTAGAACTAAATCCAGCTAATTCATCACTCGCTGTTTGGATTTTCGAATAGTCACCGAAAGTGAAGCTTGTGTTTCCTGCTTTTATTGCATTTAAAATTGCTACTCCATCACTATTAGAGATCGTAAATGATGGGACTGCATCAATTGATTCGCCGATTAGTGCATTAATAGGTCCTTCCGCTTGGTTAGCTTCATCGTTATACATCAGTACGCCAACAGCACCTCTGATTTTTGCATTTTTAATCTTATCAATTAATGCATTTGTTCCACGTTTAATGAACGCAATTTTTCCATTTAAATCTTTGCCGTTAAAATCAGCCGTTGTTCTTGCTAATCCTACATCAACTAATTGGTATGTTTTTCCTTTTAATTGAGTAAGGTCATCTGAATAATTTCTTGCTAATTCTCTCACTGTATAATTTTTACCATTATGTACACCAGTATATTGATAAGCATTAAGTGAGATGGATGATGCACCAACTGTTAATGCTAATGCAGCTGTACCTGGTGAGCCTAAAGTATAATTTTTATCGCCACTATTTCCTGCTGCAACAACCATTGTTACACCGCTTAATACTGCATTGTTAACGGCTACAGATGTTGCGTAAAGTGGGTCATTTAACGTGTTTCCAAGTGACATATTTACAACATCCATACCATCTTTTACTGCCTTATCGATACCGGCCATAATTGCATCAGTCGTTCCGCTACCATATGGTCCAAGTACACGGTAAGAATAAAGATCAGCATCTGGTGCCGCACCTAACATTTTGTAATCACTATCAGCTTTACCACGACCCCCAATAATACCAGCGACATGCGTGCCGTGTTCTGTGTAGTAAGGAGATGATCCATTAAGTTCTGGTTTGCCAGATTTTTTCCAATCAGCATAAGTTGTTTCCATTGGATCATTATCATTGTCGACGAAATCATATCCGCCTTTATATGAATCCTTTAAATCTGGGTGATTATAATCCATACCAGTATCTAAAATTCCTACTTTAATTCCTTTTCCAGTAAACCCTTCAGCGTGTAAACGATCTAAACCATCAAATGGTGTATAGTTTCCTACTTTCGCCTCATCTGTTTTTAATTGATTATTATCATCCACTGTAGGTGGATCAATTGAAAATGTTTCATTGCTCCAAACTGTTTTAACTGCCTTTGATTTTAATAGATTTTTAATTTGATTAGCTGGCAGGCTCATCGACACACCATTAAACGCATTTTTATATGAGCGATTAATATTGTAATCTACCTTTTTATTATCACTTATTAATATTTGATCAACATCTTGATTGAATGTCTCATGATCTTGATCAATTAAATTTTCTGCTTCATTTGAAGTTAAAGTTTGTCCTTGAAGACTTGCTTCAATTTGCGCCACCTTTACCGGTTGATTGGCAAACTGTACAATTACTGATGCTTGTTTAGTTGAATTTTGATCAATATCAGATGAAAGTTGAAGTCCTGTTGATTCGTTTGTTGAAAGTTGAGTTAATGCAGATCGTTGTTGTGGAGTTAAATTAGCTAGGATGTCTTCAACCTTTGAATACCCAGCAGCCTTAGTTAATTCTAAATTTCCAAGAGAACCTAAAATAAAACTAGATGATAATGTAACTACAGATAGACTTTTCACAATCTTACTATTGTATGACTTTTTCCCCATCTTAAACCTCCATGCCTTTCTTTATTACATATGTAAGTGTTCATGAATAACGATCCTTTTATTTAATTACAACTAAAGTTAGTTCTCATTAAATTCTCGTTCGTCCCATTACAGACTACCTATGTTATTACTATTATTGAAAAATATGAGCATAGTGTAAATTGGGGAAATTTCAGATTTCACGTCTGGTTCAAAGGACTTATATTCCCTTTCGTTTTTCCGAATATTATGTCGTTTTTTGAATAATAGTGTAGAAAAAGGAAATTTCATCAACCTTTAAGCTAAATTTTAGAAACAAATTTTGTAGCTAATGATTTATTTTCCGGTTAAAATTTGGGGGAAAAATAGAAAATTACCAATATTTATATTGTAAATATATCAAAAACTTAATTATCAGAATAATAAGAATAATAAAATAGCACTATAAAACTAACGAATAATCTGTTAAATACGATAAATTTCAACCATAATAAAATATGGTAACATTTGCTAGATATTATACGTGAAAAATAAAAAAGCCCAATTCTTATGGAAAGAATTGAGCAATTTAATTCTGATTTTTTAATTTTAGGTGCTGAACATTTATCAAGCTCCCACTTGATGTTTAGATGCATTAACGTTCATATTATTTTCTGGTCTCACGAAAATCAAAAATGCTACACCAAAAAATAGCATGAAACATGCTGATAACAAAATTGAATGATTGTATCCAAGATCTATGTTTGTACCAGCAGATTGTATGACTTTACCTGTAACAATCGAACCAATTGTACCTGCCAATGAACTAATTCCAACTATTAATCCACTCATAAATCCTTTTTTAGAAGGCAATAAGCTATTAACGATTTGAGGGCTTAAACCAAACATAAGAATACATAGTCCTTGTATAATAGAAAACATAGCAATTATGATTACTGTAGAAGAAATGATCGTTAAAAAATAAGTAAGTATCCCCGCAAAAATTAAAGAGAACCCGCCAATGAATACATGTGATTTTCGATAGCTTTCATTTTTCTTATATAATTGATCTACAAATCTAGAAGTAATGATACTAACGGTAATTCCTAAAATTCCAATAAAAGCTATAGCATAACTCATCTGACTTTGTGTAAAATGCTTTGTTTGTACCAAAAAAGAAGGAAGCCAAACTATACTAAATGAAGTCATCCAGTAAGCTGAAAAGGAAGCTAAACATGAAAAAATAAAAGTTGGTGTTCGTAAAATTGATATAACTTGATTTTTACTTACTAAGGGATCGGGTCTTAATTCTTGTTTTTCTAATACAACATTCGGTTTTTCACGACCAAACCAAACCCAACAAAAAAACCAAATCATACTAAGCAGACCTAAAGAGCCATATGCCATCCTCCATCCACTAGACGAAATGATTGCGACTAAAATCGGTGCAGATACTAATGCACCAATCGTATTTCCTAAGTTCAAAATAGATAAAGCAAAACTTTGCGAGTCTTTCGAAAACCAATTACTCAAATGATTGACAGCAGTTGCATAAAAAGGTCCTTCTCCAATACCTAACATTACCCGTGACAAAATTAGTAATGGGAAACCAGTAATGAAAAAAGCACTAACCTGAACAATTGACCAAAAAACCGCCAGAATCGCCAACATTTTTTTTGTACCGATTCGATCTGATAAAGCTCCCCCAAAGATACCTGCTATCGAGAAAAACCAGAAAAAGCTACTTCCAACAATCCCCCATTGTTCATATGAAAGCCGAAATTCTTTCATTATAGGAACAGCTGAAAATCCAGCAACCGACTTATCTGCAAAATTGATAATTCCTAATACAAATATAAAAGCAAGAATTTTCAAACGATTCAACCCAAATCTCTCCTATATAGTGAATGATTCTTTTCGTAAATACTTACGAAAACTATTGATTAATACTTCTTAAGTATAAAACGAAATTTTAATTACCTATATAGGACTTACTTCTCTAATCGAAAAAAATACAAAACAAAATTAAAAGAAGAGCGCCGTTACGCCCTCTTCCCTCTTTGATTGTTACTTAAGTTTTTTTATCTATACAATTTCCTTTATAAGGAACACAAATTTTTACATTCGGGCAAAAGCCGGGATTATTTGAACATAATGAAGTAGCATATTCAGGATTCAACTCTCTCATTTTATTAAAATAACAGCCTATATAATGATTACGAGCTATGCTATTTAATTGAAAAGAGACAGAATAATTATTTTTCACATGTCGGTAGTATAGCCCCCTAACTGTAAATGGTGAAGGATATGCTTCTGCTGGTAACGTAGGTATTATGTCATGAACATTAAAAATACGTACACTATTTTTTACAGTTTGATCGAATCGATATGCAAACTCTGGATCGGCTACTCTTGGACTACCGAATGTATAAACATATGGTGTTTTAAAATCTGTATTTATCGAAATATCAAATGAGCATAAAACTGCTAAAGCTCCCCCTAAACTATAACCTGTTATGAATAGTGTTTTATCAGTTGAAAGTTTCATTAATTCTCTAATTATTTCATTTCTAGCAGATTGATATATACATGTAAAACCTCGATGAGTTTTTCCAACATTTTCAGCAAATGGATATTCTACTTGATATAAATCCTGATCTGATTCATTATCTTTAAATGAATCCGTACCTCTAAATGCGATAATGATTTCATTTTTTGATTCTGTGATAAATCCAAATGGTTCTGCCTCTGGCTCTTCTACTCCTGCAAATGCGTAAATTGTATGAATAAGTTTAAATCCTTTTGGTAAGATTATTTCCCCTTTTTCATTCTCGATCAGCTGATTCGATTGATGACACATCGCGGCAAGTAAAATAGCGTCTTTACTATGAAATATATTTCCAATACGTGAATAATCCATACTAGCCACACCTTCTTTACTGACAAGGTTTTGGACAATTACATGTTCGTTGGAACGGAAAACACATTTCTGAGTTGGGGCAAAACTCGGGATTTTCTGAACACAACACTTCTGAATAGTCTGGATTTAATTTACTTAGATTTTTAAAATAGCAACCAATCCCATCGTTTCGTGGCGTATCGTTCAGCTGAAATGAAAGTGGATACTTTGTATTTACGTGTTCATAATATAATCCTTCTTCAGTAAAAGGAGGAGGATAAACTTTTTCTGGAAAAGTTGGAAAAGAATCATGGATGTTCACGACTCTATTGCTATTTCGAACGATTTGATGAAATTTGAAAACAAACTTTGGATTTCCAACACGAGGACTCCCATAAGTATAGACAAATATATTTTCAAATTTTGTATTTACAACAAGATCTAAAGTAGCTAACGTCGCTAAAGCTCCACCATAATTATGTCCAGTTATGAATAGGCTTTTCTTCTTTGATAGTTTATTTATTTCTTTTAATAATTTTTTTCTTGTAGATTGATAAATACATGTAAAACCTCGAGAGGTCTTTCCGGCATTTTCTACATAAGGATATGGAACTTGGAGAATATCATATGCAGCAATGAGATCTGCCGGATAAGAAGCATATCCTCTAAATGCAATGATGACATTTTCACTCGATTCAGCAATAAATCCAAATACCTCATTAGTTGGATTTTCTACATTCGCATCAGCAAATATAGTATATTTGAGCACATAGCCCTTTGGTAAATTAATTTTTCCTGATTGATAAAGCACATAAGTTTGATAGCTAAATGCAGCAAGTAAGATTGCTTCTTTACTATTGAAACTATTTCTTTTGGATGAGAGATTCATATACTCACGCCCTATCGTTTTTTGCATGCCTATTATGCACCTGACTCTTTAAATTTGAACAATATGTGAAATGCCGATTACTTGACCTGTCTTATTCAATGCTTTTACCTGGTAATATGGTCCAGCTGATTTTACACTCATTTTCGTCTCAAATCTTTTTCGGGGAAAATTGGTGTCGATGCGTAATTGATTAGGTAAATGACCAGCTAGAACTTGCCAGGAGACAGTTTCAGTCGAACCGTTCAATGAGGCATATACAATTGTCCTCTGATTTAATTTCTTTACAGCCATACTAGGTGGATATTGTGGCCAGCCTACCCATTTATTCTTGAATGCTCAATATGAAATATTTTCATTAGGGAATTCAAGATCAAATCATACTTCTTCATTTAAATTTTGTGATTTCGGAGATGGAGTTTTCGAAGTATGTTTATCCATTCTCATTGTCCTCTCCTAAAATTAATCCAATTTATTTTTTGTGTAAAAATAAAGGAACCAGACTGCATGATTTTGCTCATCTTTTGCCGCTCTACTAAAAGCATTTTTAATAAATTGGTTTGATGTTCCGTCTGAAACACTTAAGTAAAAATCGACTGTTTTTTGTTCATCTTTTAGTGCAAACTCAAGACCTTCTATATAGCCATCAGGACAATTTTCTGTTACTTTCGGCTGTGGGTGTCTTCCTGTTAAACTAGTATAAATTGATACAAACTGATTGTAGTGTTTAATTTCATCTTCCCTTATCTCTAATATGGTTTTACGCTCCTCCTCTTTCTTTACTAAATTCGCTAATTTTGCATAGCAACTAATAGCTGAATATTCACCATTGATAGCTTTTTCAACGTCACTTATTAATTTCTGATCTCTCACAATCAAGTTTCGGTAGTTTTGATAATAATACATAACCACACCTCATTAATTCTGAATTAAGATTAAGTTATTTTTTATTAATACCCCATATATTGTATGTTTCGTTTAGCAATATTAAGTTATTTTTTTGTTACACTTTTTAAACTGTATTTCTTTAATATCCATCAATTAAACTAAAAAACGTTTATATTCACTTTTCTGTTTGCACTTATTTTTCTTAAGACTTCCAAATAAAAAAGCATGAAATAAATATTTCATGCTTTTAATACTATTTTCTCAAATGATAAGGAACTGTCGTAACGACTACATCTTTCTGACTAATCAACCAAAGTCGAAGTAATAGTGCAGTTTGATTATGCAGAAGATTATGCCACCATCTTTTAGGTATAAATTGTGGAATCACAATTTGAACGTGACTATTTTGCTCTTTTGCTTCAATTATTTTTATGAATCTTGATAGCGGTGCTAATACTGATCGATACGGGCTTTTTAAAACGACTAGGCGACAAGGTGTCCCCCATTCTTCCCACTTTTCTTCCATTCCTTTAATTGATTCATCATCAAAGCCTACATAAACTGCTATCGGTTCTGTAGCAATACCTTTTGCAAAAGATAATGTATTGTGAACAACACGATGAGTACCCGAAACTAATACAACTGTTATAACTTTATTTGCTTCTGGTTTAAAAGAACTTAAATCAATCCGTAATTCGCTTGCTACATTTTGATAATGTTTATAAATTGCTAATGAGAAGAAAATAATTGTTGGAATAACAACTAAAACGACCCAAGCACCATCAACAAATTTTGTAACAGCAAATATTACCGTAACAACAGACGTTACAATTAAACCGATAATATTTATTGCTAATTTCACTTGCCATTTCGGTCCTTTAACCCGTTTCCATCTTCTAGTTAAGCCTAATTGTGCAATTGTAAAGGATAAAAATACTCCTATTGCATACAACGGAATTAATGCATTTGTATGCGCTTGGAATGCAATGATTAAAATACTCGCCGCTGCAGCAAGTGCGATAATTCCGTTTGAGTAACCTAAACGATCTCCTCTGTTTGTAAATCCTCTTGGTAAAAATCCATCTGCTGCTACGATTGCTGCTAACTGAGAAAAACCTGTAAACGTTGAATTAGCCGCTAAAATTAAAATGATAAATGTAAACCAAATGATGACTTGATATAAAATTCCATGTCCAAAATACACTTTTATTAATTGTGACAACATCGTATCGTTTGGATTAGGAGAAATTCCGTTCACATATAAATGATAGGCAAAACCTAAAAGTGTAATTGATGTTATAACACCTAGTGCTATATATGTTTTAATTGCATTTTTTTGACGTGGTTCTCTAAAAACTGGTACTGCATTTGAAATTGTTTCAATACCTGTTAAGGCTGAACATGCAGAACTAAATGCTTTCAATACAAGTAAAATACTTAAGCCTTGTGGAACAGTACCAAATGTAGGTGTATGATGCTGCACAAATCCATTTTGAAATTCGTCAAAAAATCCGGTGAAAATCAAAAGTAACATACAAATCATAAAGCCAAATGTTGGCCATGCAAATATTTTAGCTGATTCAGCAACCCCACGAAGATTTACAACTAATAATAAAAATACACAAAAAATAGCTAAAACAGTCTCATAAGGCTCAACTGCTGGGTATGCAGATGCCACAGCTTCAAGTGCAGCAGATACTGAAACCGCAACAGTTAAAATATAGTCAACTAATAATGAGCTTGAAGCGATGAGTGAAACCCATCGAGGTTTGAAATTGTCTTTTGCAATCGCATATGCCCCACCACCACTAGGATAAGCTAATATACCCATAATATATGAAAGAATTAGTAATCCTAATAAAAGAACAGTTGCGATCGTAATCGGTATAATATACCAGTGTGCTTTTCCCCCTAGACCGATCAACTCGGTCATTCCAGCCTCTGGTCCATATGATACAGATGAATACAAATCGGCCGCAAGAATCGGTAAGGCAATAAACCAAATCAACTTATTATGCTGAGCATGGATCTCTGCAGTTCTCATTGGTCTACCAATAAAAACTCGTTTTACGCTGTTAAAATTTGCAACTGAGTAATAAATCCCAAAAATCGCTAAAATAAATAGTCCAAGTTCTATATAATCGGACGGATGATGCATAAATTTCTCCCCTTTTCTTAAAAAAGCATATAAAGAAAACTCGTTGATTGGCGAGCCTTAGGCGAAGACAGAAGCGTAGTTGCACTTATACTAAATTCCTAGAATTGGCACCTACGTCGCGAACTCTTCTGGCTGCCAATTTATACTTTTTTACGTACAAAAAAACACTAAGCTTTACTTAGTGTTTGACAAACAAGACTAAATAAACCCCCTTCTTTAAATGCTTACGAGGTTAGCTGTCGGATTCGGGATTAAAGAATACCCCTACCTTTACAAAAAGGATTCACCCCAATAAAGAAATGGTTCCCCCGCTCTTTTTAAGATTAAGCAACTATGGTTTTGAAATAGAAAAATATAGAATTTAATTGTAAATATATAACTTCAGGTTAAATTTGTAAAGAGACTTTTTTAAAAATTCACATTAGAACTTAAAATAATAGCAATCTAATGGAAATAAAAATGTGGTCCTAAAAACTTCTTCTTAACTCTAATGCCTCTTGTCTTTATTTTCCTGCTAATATTATCGTACTTGATTCCAAACGATTTGTTGAGACTTATCTGTAGCTAAAGTGTTTGTTAATACATTTTGTACTTCGGTTTGATTAAACGTAGAAATCTTTTTATTAACATCTGACATATTTGTTTCGTACCCTGTCAGTAAAATAGAAAATCCACATCCAACTACTAAAGATAAAATTATTTTTTTCATTTTGTTTTCTCCTCTCAATTTTTTTCATATAAAAAAACCATGACCTATGGCCGTGGTTTGACGTTCGTTTTTAAACGCAAGACCAGCTAATGGCAAATTCGCTTCTAATTAGCGAACTTGATTCCAAACGATCTCTTGTGATTGATCAACTGCTACCATGTTTGTTAACACGTTTTGTATCTCAGTTTGATTAAACGTTGAGATCTTTTTATTAACTTCTGACATATTCGTTTCGTACCCTGTCATTAAAATAGAAAATCCACATCCAACTACTAAAGATAAAATGACTTTTTTCATTTTGAATTTCTCCTTTCGCTATTTTTTCATATAAAAAAACCATGACCAAGTGGCCGTGGTTTGACGTTCGTTTTTAAACGTAAGACCAACTTTATCATGATAAAAACTACTCGTCAAATGGTGTTTTTTGGAATAATTCATGTAAACGATTACTTGAAATGAATGATTTTTGATGTTCTTTTTTTGGTAATCGTTTACATATTTATCACGATTATAGAGGTACATTTTACTTAAAAAACGCTACTCATAAAGAAACAATTTAAACACTAGAAGGGTCCAGCGTGGTTAATATTTAAATTTCAAATTATTCAAGATTTGAAAAACGATGCAAATCCCTATTTTCTCCAATCATAACCAATACATCTCCCTCATGTATAACTTCATCAGGAGAAGGTGAGATATTAACCACTCCTTCGCTTTTTATAGCAATGACAGTTAAATTAAATTCTACTCTAATATTTAATTCTTTCAAACTTTTCCCAACCATTTTTGAAGGTAACTTAATTTCCTCTATACTATAATTTTGCGCGAGTTCAATAAAGTTTAAAACATTTGGTGACATTAATTGGTGCGCTACTCGTTCTCCCATATTCTTTTCCGGATAGATAACCCAATCAGCCCCAACTTTTTTTAACACTTCACCATGCCGTTTATTTAATGCTTTAGCAACAATTTTTTCAATTTTCAATTCATTTAATACTAAGGTTGTTAAAATACTTGATTGCATATCATTTCCAATCGCTACTATAACTGTGTCAAAGTTACCTATACCAATAGCCTTTAAAGCTTCATCATTTGTAGAATCTGCTATTACTGCATGTGTAGCTGTGTCTGCAAACTGATTAATTCGCTCTTCATTACTATCAATTACAAGAACTTCATTACCATGTTGCAATAAAGTATTCACAATACCTGAGCCGAATCTACCAAGTCCTATAACTGCATATTGTTTTTTCATATTTACATTGCTCCTATATAAAATGAATTTGGTACGATTTATCCAATCATGATTTTACCTTTTGGTCGTTTAAAAGGATCCGAAGTTCTTCTTAGCGTAACAGCAAAAGCAATCGTCAATGGACCAACTCTTCCCGCAAACATTGTTAAAATGATCAAGATCCTTCCAATTGGTGTTAGATCAGGAGTTAATCCCATAGATAATCCAACAGTTCCAAATGCAGAAGTTGCTTCAAATAAGATCATTAAGAAATCCTTTCCATGCTCTGTAATTGTTAAGATCATGGTAACAAAGATAACAATAAGTAGACCACTTATCGTAACGGTAAGCGCCTTATAAATAGTGTCGTACATGATACTTCTTTTAAAAAATATAACATCTTCTTTCCCTTTAATCTGTGATCGAACTGCTCCTAATAATGTAGCAAAAGTCGTCGTTTTTATTCCTCCTCCGGTAGAACCAGGAGATGCGCCTATAAACATCAAAATGATAATAATGAAAAGCGTTGATTGTGTTAAATCAGGTATATTGAGTGTATTGGATCCTGCCGTTCTAGGTGTCACAGATTGATATAACGAACCAAGAAATTTCCCAGTCCATGATAACGGCTGTAGTGTTTTTGGATTATGTAATTCTAGGAAGAAAATCAGAACCGTTCCTAAAACTAATAAAAAAACACTTGTTTTTAGAACTACTTTAGTATGTAAAGAGAGAAAGCCTGTTTCTTTGTATTCAAATAATTCGTTCATTACGATAAAACCAATTCCCCCAAGTATTATCAATAAACAAACCACAATTGTAACAGTTGGATCTGCTACATAACCAGTTAAACTCTTAAACTCTCCCATTAAATCAAAGCCAGCATTATTAAAATTCGAAACGGAATGAAATAATCCAAAATATATTGCCTTACTAATTGGCATATCAAATGAAAAACGAATTGCTAATATTAACCCACCAACTAATTCAATTACAATTGTAAAAATAAAGATTCTCTTTACTAAACGAACAATTCCTGCAATCGATAAATTATTCAATGCTTCCTGTAATAACAAGCGTTCTTTTAAAGAAATTCTCTTACCTAAAAGAACTGCAAAAAAAGTGGCAAATGTCATAAAACCTAAACCGCCAACTTGAATGAGAGACAATATAACTAATTGTCCAAATAATGTGAAGGTTGTACCAGTATCCACTACTACTAGTCCAGTCACACAAGTAGCAGATGTAGAAGTGAATAAAGCATCCAACCAATTCAGACCTACCCCATCCCTAGTAGCTATTGGTAGAGTTAGAAGAATACTACCTAAAACAATAATGAGAGCAAATCCAATCACTAAAACTTTTGATGGGTCTAAAGAAGGCTCCAGCTTTTTTTTCATAGTAGTACATCCCCTCTTTGAGCTTAATTTTTATTAGCGTTCCCATTGAGGAAAAATTTTAATAAAAACTTACTATTTTAAATTGATTTTCTGAATAAATATTTCTAGTTCAACAAGGTCAATCTAAGATTAGTTTATAAGTGCAAAGAGGTGATCTATTTTGGAGTCGGCTGTAATGAAGACTGTTGAACATGAATTATATATCATTACTTTTGTCTTGATTTTTGGATTATTGGCAATAAAATTAGCTGAAAAGATAAAAATTCCTGATGTTGCTTTGTTTATGATAATTGGTATTTTAGTAGGTCCATCAGTATTTAATTTCATTTCATTGCCAAATGAATCAGTGGCAAATCAGTTCATTATCGTCCTAGGTTCTGTCCTAATTCTGTTTGAAGGAGGTAAAGCCATTCATGTTTCCGTTTTAAAAAAAGTTTGGATTACCATCTCTCTTCTATCGACTCTTGGAGTCATTATTACAGCTTTAGTTGTAGCAGTTACAGCTTTTTATTTATTGAAGCTACCTTTCTTATATGCGCTTTTGCTAGCATCAGTCATTGCATCTACTGACCCAGCAACCTTGATTCCAGTTTTTAAACAAGTTACGATTCATGAAAAAGTAAGACAAACTGTAGAAAGTGAATCAGCTTTTAATGATGCAACGGGTTCCATTTTGGCATTTACTATACTCGGAGTCATTTTAGGACAATCACAATTATCTTTTTCATCTAGTATTTGGAGTTTTTTCCGTGAAGCTGGAGGTGGCATATTAGTTGGAATAATTGTTGGTTTCTTTGGAGCTTTTTTTACTTCATCACATAGATGGGCATTTTTAAATAAATACAGCACAATTGTCAGTCTAGTATTAGCGGTTAGCTCATATTTAGCAGCTGGTTTTATTCATGCCAGTGGGTTTATGGCAACTTTTACAGCTGGTCTTATTTTAGGTAATCCACAATTGTTTCGTCTTCATATTTCAGTTGAAACTAAAACAACCGATGCACATTTTTCGGATAATGTTACATTAATTATGAGAAAACTTATTTTTATGTTACTTGGTACCCAAGTTAATTTTCATATTTTAAGTAAATTTTGGATACAAGGAGTTTTAATTGTTTTAGTTTTCATGTTTATTGCGAGACCGCTTACAGTCCTTTTTTGTGCTTTGCCAGATCGAAAAGCAAAATGGACATGGAAAGAAATTTTGTTTATGTTTTGGGTTCGTGAAACTGGAGTTATTCCTGCTGCACTTTCTGGGATGATTGTAGCTGCTGGAGTTAAATATGCAAATGAAATAACAACAGTTACTTTTATCGCCATACTAATGACAATTCTAATACAGGCTAGTACCACGGGTTATGTAGCTAAAAAATTAGGTCTTGTTTTAGAGAAATCTAATTTAAACAACAATTAAAAAACCTTGAGTATATACTTACGAATTCAATAAAAAAGACAACTATTGAAAGTTGTCTTTTTTATTTTTGTATTTCGAATTCATATTTAGCAATTTTCCGTTGAATTTTCTTTAAATTTTCTTCTGTTTCTTTTATTTGCTCTAAAACATTTTCTTCTTGCTGTTTCATAAGCTCTAAACGTTGATTCAAGGTTTCTTCTCCATGCATAGTCCAGTCAACAAATTGCTTTATTTTTTTGATTGGCATTCCTGTATTTTTTAAGCATAAAATCATTTCAATCAATTTAAGTGAATCTTCATCGAAAATTCTGTCTCCACTCTCAGTTCTTTTTAGAAAGGGTAACAATCCCTGTTTGTCATAATATCTTAATTGAGAAATTGTTAAGTTATTCAACTTTGCTACTTGCCCAATTGTATAATTCATGAACTCTCCCTTACCACGGCATAATGCCATTTGCATTTAATATCTTGCCATTATAATTGATATTACTTAACGCAAAGTCAGTTATGATTTTGGCACCCTCAGCTGTTGTTTTTCCTCCAGCCGAATTATGATTTAAGTCCGTTGTTGTAAATCCGGGTGTAACACCGAAAATTTCTGGACCGTTACTTCCAAATTCTTTACCAAATGTTAGTGTTAAAGAATTATTAGCTGTTTTTGAAGAATTATAACCTAAAATATTAATTGGGTCAGTTTCACCACGGTCAAACATTGTTTGGGATGCCATATCGGTCGTTACATTAATAATTTTTCCTCGTTCTGATTTATTAACCAATGGTAAAAAAGTTTGGATCATTTGGAAAGTTCCAAAGAAATTTACTTCAAAGGCCTGACGTAATGTTTCAAGTTTGATTTCACTTGGTTTAATATTAAAATCAGGTGCAATACCTGCATTATTAATTAATAAATCTAGGTGATCAGTCAACTCCTGAATCTTAGAAAAAGATTTTTGAATAGATTGAGCCTCAGAAATATCAACTTGAATAAAGGTAACATTTGATAACCCTAAAGATTGTAAAGCTTGGTTTCCTAATTCCTCATTCCGAGCCCCTAAAAATACATGATATTCTTTTCCAGCTAATTGTCGAACAATTTCTAATCCAATCCCTTTATTAGCACCAGTTACAAAAGCATACTTCATCATTCTTAATTCCTCCGATTTATTTAATTGTTGCTTACAAATCCGAGAATACAACCTAAACCTAAGTTTAGGTCAAGGGTTTTTAAAAAAATTTTAAATATTTTTTTTATTGAGAATTACTCCTAAAAAAAAAGGCATGAAATTTTAACATTTCACGCTCATACCAGAAAAAGTATTTAAATAAATCCTTGGAAAAATCAAAGATTTAAACTTTGATCAGCAACTACTAAAACATCTAAGTGACGCAACTCCCTTAACAGCTTTTGAACGATTGATCCTGCTTTTATTTCCTCCCATCTAGAACGGGCTGACTGTCCAATAATTACATGAGTTGTCTTTTTTTCTAGAATATTTTTTACTAATTCAATAAAAACGTGTCTTCGATCAGTTGTTTCATACATTTCAAATGTACCACCTAAGCGTGCAGTTAAATCTTTTATTTTTTTTAATGAAAGTTTTTCTTCTTCTGAAAAATTGTCATGTACTTTAACATACGATACATACAATTTAGCTTTTAGCCGATATGCAATTCGAAAGCCTCTACGAATAAGTCTTTCATTATTAGGTTTTAAATTTACACATACAAAAATGACTTCCTCTTGTCTCCAAGGTCCTCTTAGTGTTAAATCCCGTTCCCATGCCTCAAGACGTTCATCTACATCATCAGCTACTTCTCTAAGCGCTAATTCCCTTAAAGCTATTAAATTTCCAGTTTTAAAAAAATTATTTAATGATTGCTCTATTTTAATTGGTGCGTAAATTCTTCCTTCTCTCATTCTTTCCCTTAGAGCTTTTGGAGAAATATCAATTAATTCAATTTCATTGGCATCTCTAAGTATATTGTCAGGTACTGTTTCTCTAACTCGTACTCCAGTAATTTGTTCGACACTATCATTTAAACTTTCTACATGTTGTATATTCATGGTAGAAATGACTGAAATTCCTGCTTCCAATATTTCTTCTACATCCATATATCTCTTATTAAACTTACTACCTGGAACATTCGTATGTGCTAACTCATCTATTAACACTACCTCTGGGTCTCTTTGTATGATTGCATCAGTATCCATTTCTTCTAGTGTAGTTCCTTTGTATGGAATGTTTTTTCTTGGAATAATTTCTAAATCCTCTACTTTTTCCAATGTTTCTTTCCTACCGTGCGTTTCAAGTAACCCAATAATAATATCAATACCTTTTTTCTTTAGTTCATTTCCTTCCCTTAGCATCGTATAAGTTTTACCAACACCAGGAGCAGCACCAATATAAACTTTTAATGAGCCGCGTTTAATTTTATGAATTTCCTTTGCAAGCTCTTGCGGACTTAAGCGTCGATATGGATCAAGTATTTCTTTGTTTACTTGCATTGTAGGAATTACTCTTTCTCCATCTTTTTCCCCACGATCAGCAACAATAAACACATCTATATTCTTAGTTTTTCTTAATATTTTATTAACGATTGAACCATTTACAATCTCTTCCCACCGTGTTCTCTTAGATTGACCTAATACAATACTCGTTATATTATTACGAATTGAATATTCAACAATTTCACTCGCAATTGAATTGCTCGTCAATGTTAATTCTTCAAAATCCCCTCCAACTTTTTCAACAAGTTTTATGATGGATCGCTTAAAAGTTAATTCATCACTAGTGAATTTTTTATTAGGTGGTTGAAAGCATACTACATGTAAATCTCCACCCAGTCTTTTTGAAATTTGTTGTCCCCTTCTGACCAAAATAGAACCATTCAAATGATATTGCACTGTGACTAAAATTTTCTCCGAAGCCCCAGAAGGTCCAACAATACCGTGTTTTTCACGATATTCATCAAGTTCATAATTTACTTCACCGGCTATGAAACGCAGTGCAAGTTCACGAAGTACTGCTAAATTACTTTTATGCATTGATTGATAACGATTTTTGTATTCTTCTTCATTAGTAGAATCCTCTTTTGATCTTTGTAAAATGACTTCAGGTGTAACATCTAATAACTTTACTTCATCTGCCAAAGCTAAAGTTTCTTCTGGAACAAATAAATTCCCTTTAACTTTGCCACCAGTCAATTTTTCAGCTTCATCATAAACTTCTTTTATCTCATAAATATTCATGGTTGTAATAACACTGATATTTTTTGATATTAAATATTTGATATCATCTAGCCGAATAGGAAACTTAGCACCAGGTCTATTTTGATGTGCTATTGAATCAACAAGAACTACTTCAGGATTCCTAGTTATGATGGAATCTAAATCAAGATCCTGTTTTAAAGAACCCTTTTCTACC
This sequence comes from Bacillus sp. AFS053548, assembly GCF_002575105.1. Classification (NCBI taxonomy): domain Bacteria; kingdom Bacillati; phylum Bacillota; class Bacilli; order Caryophanales; family Bacillaceae; genus Bacillus; species Bacillus sp. AFS053548. The sequence continues at coordinate 528,004 of NZ_NUHI01000026.1, forward strand.
CAAGTAATTGAGGGGATTTTCTCTAGAGAACCAATTTGTTCAATTGTTTTCTGACGATATGTTTCACTGATTAGCCCCATTACAACATCAATACCACGTTCTTTTAAAACATTTCCTTCTTGAAGCATATGATATGTTTTTCCAGCACCACTTGCAGCGCCGATAATAATTTTCAATCTACCTTTTTTGATTTTCTGTATTGATTCTAGTAATTCTTCAGGTGTTTTCCTACGAAACGGTTGGTCCAATAATTTATCCTCCTTTCTTTTTACATAAGGAAAAAGGAGAGAAATCCTCTCCCCTTTTATCTTAACTTTTGTAAATCTAAGTTCAGTTCTAATATATTCACACGTGGCTCACCAAATATTCCTAATTGGCGACCTATTGTATGACTTTCAATTAAAGATACTAATTTATCTTCAGATATTCCTGTTGCTTTAGCAACCCTCTGTACTTGAGCTTTTACTGCTTCTGGGGATAAATCCGGATCAAATCCCGAACCAGACGTTGTTACTAAATCTGCTGGTATTGTTTTACCAAGATCACTATTTTCTTTTTTTAATTTATTTACTTTATCTTTTGTTGCTTTAACATATTCCTTTGATGCAACAGCAGCATTAGTTGCAGCTGTTGCAGTAGGATTATAATTCGCAGCAGACGCTCTAGAATGGAACCATTCAGGCCCTTTAAATTCTTGAGCTAGTAATTTGGAACCCGTAACTTTTCCATTCGTTTCTATTAAACTACCATCTGCTTGTTTTGGGAAAATAGCCTGTGCAACCCCTGTTGTAGCTAATGGATATCCCAATCCGCAAATTAATAACAATACAATAGATGCTCTTATCGCAATCATAACTGATCTCACATTAAATCCTCCATTTCCAATCTAATAAACAAAATGCAATGTGGATACAAGAATATCAATAATTTTAATTCCAATGAACGGAGCAATAACACCACCAAGCCCGTAGATTAATAAGTTTTTGGATAATAGTTTATTTGCATCCATCGGCTTATACTTCGCACCCTTCATCGCAACAGGAATGAGGAGAGGAATAATGATTGCATTAAATATTAATGCTGATAGGATTGCAGACTTAGGCGAATTCAGTCCCATAATATTAAGATAATCTAATTGCGGAATTGCCATTATAAATAAGGCTGGGATAATCGCAAAATACTTCGCAATATCATTTGCGATTGAAAAAGTTGTTAATGAACCACGTGTGATTAGTAATTGCTTACCAATCGCAATAACAGATAATAGTTTAGTAGGATCAGAGTCTAAGTCGATCATGTTTGCTGCTTCTTTTGCAGCCATTGTTCCTGAATTCATCGCTAAACCAACATCAGCTTGAGCTAGGGCAGGAGCATCATTTGTTCCATCTCCAGTCATCGCAACTAACTTTCCTTCATTTTGTTCATTTTTAATCGCAGCGATTTTATCTTCTGGTTTTGCTTCTGCAATAAACTCGTCAACACCTGCTTCTTTGGCAATAGTTGCAGCTGTTAACGGATTATCACCTGTACACATAACCGTTTTGATCCCCATCGCTCTTAATTCTTCAAATCGTTCTTTCAATCCTGGTTTTACTGTATCTTTTAAATAAATAACACCGTAAATTTGATCATTTATTGCAACAGCAAGTGGTGTACCTCCTGCTTTTGCTACAATATTTGATTTTTCCTCAAGGTCAGAAGGAAAGCCTCCACCTTTAGCCACTATATATTTCTTAATTGCGTCTACCGCTCCTTTTCGAATTTCAGTTCCATCTATTAAATTTAAACCTGACATTCTAGTTTCAGCAGTAAATTCAATTATCTCGGCGTCTTTATATTCATTTTGATCCCAGCTTAGTCCATTTTTATGTGCCAACTCTACAACAGAACGTCCCTCTGGCGTTTCATCTTTTACAGAAGATTTTAAAGAAGCCATCGTTACTTCTTTTTCTGATATGCTACCAACCGGAATAAACTCACTCGCCATTCGGTTACCGAATGTAATTGTTCCAGTTTTATCTAAAATCATCGTATCAATATCTCCAGCAGCTTCAACTGCTTTACCAGACATAGCTAAAACATTAAATTGTGTTACACGGTTCATCCCTGCAATTCCGATCGCAGAAAGTAACCCACCAATTGTTGTAGGAATTAAACAAACAAGTAAAGCGATTAATGTTGCAACATCAATTGAGACATTTAAATAATTCGCAATTGGAACAAGTGTCATAATAACGATCAAAAAAACTAGTGTTAACACTGCTAATAAAGTAGTTAATGCCACTTCATTCGGTGTCTTTTGACGAGCTGCTCCCTCTACTAAAGAAATCATTCGGTCAATAAATGATTCACCAGGATCAGTTAAAATTTTAACAATAATATAATCTGAAACGACTGTAGTTCCTCCAGTAACAGATGAAAAATCTCCTCCTGCTTCTTTAATAACTGGTGCTGATTCACCTGTTATAGCTGATTCATCAATCGATGCAAGACCTTCAATAATTTCTCCATCTGAAGGAATAATTTCTCCTGTATCTACTCGAACGATATCTCCCTTTCTTAATGAAGTTGAAGGTACTTCTATATAAGATCCGTCTTTTTGTCTTAACTTCGCATTTGTTTCTGATTTTGTTTTTCTTAGTGTATCTGCCTGCGCTTTACCACGCCCTTCAGCAAGTGCTTCTGCAAAATTAGCAAATAATACTGTAAATAAAAGAATTAAAAATACCGCAATATTATATGTTCTACCTACTGTACTGATTCCAAAAAGATCTGGTTTAATTGAAAGAATAAGAGTTATGAAAGTCCCGACTTCTACTACAAACATGACTGGATTTTTTATCATCACAAGTGGATTTAATTTTTTAAATGAATCAATCACAGCTTGCGTTTTTATTTCTTTTGAAAGTGGCTTATTTTCGATTGCCATATGTTCATTCTCCTCCTTAGCTATTACCGTTTCCTACTATTTGAACATCCCTAAATGCTCTGCGATTGGACCTAGTGCAAGTACAGGGAAAAACGTTAATGCACTTACAACTAAAATAATCGCAACTAATATGACTGTAAATAAAGGCGTATCTGTTCGGAATGTTCCAGATGTTGCTGCAACAACTTTCTTAGTAGAAAATGACCCAGCAATCGCTAGCATAGCAATAATTGAAATATATCGACCAAACAACATAACTAATCCGATTATAATGTTATAGAAATCCCTATTAGCTGTTAATCCACCGAATGCTGATCCATTATTAGCTGCTCCAGAAGTAATGGCGTACAATACTTCAGTCAAACCATGGAAACCAGGATTTAATATAGACGAAACTGGTCCTTTTAAAGCTAATGCTAATGCAGTAGGAACTAAGATAATTAATGGGTGAGTTAAAATCGCAATCGATGCTAGTTTAATTTCTTTTGCTTCGATTTTCTTTCCTAAAAATTCAGGTGTTCGCCCTACCATTAGCCCGCAAATAAAGACTGTTAAGATGACATATAATAATCCGTTTAATAAACCTACGCCTTTTCCACCGAAAACATTATTTAACATCATTTCAGCAAGTGGTACCATTCCACCAATTGGTGTTAATGAATCGTGCATATTGTTAACTGATCCAGTGGTGGCAGCAGTTGTAACAGCCGTGAAAAGCGCTGATTCAGATACTCCAAATCGAACTTCCTTTCCTTCCATATTTCCATGTATACCAAGTGCTTGTAGAGCAGGAGTACCTTTATACTCTGCAACAAATACTGCTGTAAGAAGCGCTATAAACAATATGCCCATTGCAGCAAATACTGTCCATCCTTGCCTTTTGTTTTTAACCATTACACCGAATGCATAAACTAATGAAGTAGGTAAAAGCATCATACACACTATGTGAACTAAATTTGATAAAGGTGTAGGATTTTCAAATGGATGTGCAGCATTTGTACCAAAAAATCCTCCACCATTTGTACCAATATGTTTAATTGATTCAAGTGCAGCTACAGGCCCTCTAGTAATAACTTGTTTTACCCCTTCAATTGTTGTTGCATCTACTGCACCTTTTAAAGTTTGAGGTACACCTTGGAATACTAAAAATAAAGCTACGATAAATGATAAAGGTAAAAATACTCGAGTGATTGAACGAACTAAATCTACATAAAAGTTTCCTAGATTATCTTGACGTCCTACTAATCCTCTTATAAAGGCAATCGCTACTGCAAAGCCGGTAGCAGCTGAAGTAAACATTGGGAATGTAATAGCCGCCATTTGGGAGAAATACGAAAGTGAATTTTCACCACTGTAAGCCTGCCAATTCGTATTTGTTATAAAAGAAGTTGCCGTATTGAATGCCAAAGCTGATGGCATATTACTTATATGATCTGGATTGAAAGGTAAATATTTTTGAAATCTAAAAATTGCATATAAAATAATTAACATCACAAAATTACTTAACAACATCGCTAAAACATATTTTTTCCAACCCATTTTTTCTTCTTCGCGTACACCAATTAATCGGTAAATAAATCTTTCAAAAGGCCCAAAAAAGCGATCTAATCCCGTTTTCTCATTGTCATATACTTTAACAAGGTAGCTACCTACTGGCTTTACTAATAAAACAATAATGAGCAATGTAACAACTACCTGCAGAATTCCCATGGACATTTAAAAATTCCTCCCACATGTTTAACTAAAATTTCTCTGGTTTAATTAGTACAAAAATTAAATATAGAATAAGAACAATCCCTATAATTGCTGGAATAAGCATCAATATATCCCCCTTACGCTTTTTCGCAAAAAATTGTAAAACCCCAAAAAACTGCAAAAACGATAACAATTAAACTAATCATTGTTAAGTCATTGATCATTAAATTCTCCCCTCTCATTTTTGATAAAAATTTCATGCCTTTTTCTGAACAACAAAAAAGACCAATGGACACTAATCCTCCAGCAAATTAACTAAATTTTGTAGATATAAACATAGTTTTTTAATTAAATATGTCTACAACTAATAACGATTTAGTTAATTGAATTTGGAAGAAAAGTATTCATTGGTCTACCTAACACCCAGCTAGCGTATTACTCTCTTTGTGTTCTGTCTCCCTGATCTTTTCTATGCACAATCCAGAATTTTCCATTTAAAAACAAAATAAAAAGACCTACACAGTGATTTGCTCAGGTAAATTATTGCAAAAAGGCAATAAAAAAACCCGCTCAAATTAGGCGGTCTACTGACCTCCCTCGCTTTAGCCTACGAAGTTAGCTGTCGGGTAGGATGGCGAAAGAGTATCTCATCCCTTTTACAATCATGTAAAATTAACCCCAAAAAATTGGTTCCTCCGTTTACGAATATTCGTAATTAAGCCGATATTTATTTTGTTGACTTGATTATAAGGCGATGATTTTTTAATGTAAAGAGATTTTTTAAAATTGTTTTGTAAAAGTATATTCCTTTACAATTTTATTTATCTCTGTATGATATACATATCAACAAATAAATTTGCTGTAATCGCTAAATCGTAAATTACGAGCGGGGGAACCATTCGTGCATTGCACATGGGGTGAATCCATTTATGGTAGGGCTACTTTTCAAGCCCGAATCCGTCAGCTAACCTCGCCAGCGTTTGAAGAGAGCAAAATTTAATCGAGTTATTAATATTTCAATATACTTTTCTCATTGAAGTAAATAGCTACGAGAAGATTGCTCTTCTTTGGCTATTTTTTTGTTTTAATTAACGGTATGGGAGAGATATTAATGATATCATCAAAAAAAAAGCTTGAAATCGAATTAAGTGAGGCATTCATAAAATTCCAAAGAGAGTTAATTGGAAGAGGTCCTCAAGAAGCAAAAACATATATTGTTGAAGACATGATTATCCTTCGATTCAAAGGCGTATTGACAACCGAAGAGAAACATTTAGTTTCACACAACACAGGAAAAAGTCTTGTAAAAAAAATGCGCCAAGTCCTTAGAGAAATGTATAGTAAAGAATATGAAGAAATTATTGAAAAACATACAGGATGTAAGGTTTTATCTAGTCATAGTGATACGAGTACAAAAACTGGTGAGCGAATTGAAGTTTTTGTAATGGATCAAAATATTAGTAAATTACTTGAAACCTAAAAATACAAATTATAATTAAACTATATTAAGGAGTACGAAAAATGAATATCGCGTTTTTCTTTACCCCAAAAAACGAATTAGTATATATGAATATCAATTCAACTATGCGTCAAGCACTTGAAAAAATGGAACATCATCGTTATACGGCTATACCTTTAGTAGATGATGATGGTAAATACGTTGGTACACTTGCTGAAGGTGACTTATTATGGAAATTAAAAAATACGGCAAGTTTATCATTTTCTAATACGAACGAAATCAGTTTAAAAGAAATTTCCCTGCACAATTTATATGAGCCCGTATCAATTAATGCACAAATAGAGGATTTATTTACACGAGCTATTAATCAAAACTTCATTCCTGTTATTGATGATAAAGATGTGTTTATAGGTATGGTGAAGAGAAAAGAAATTATTGAGTATTGTAGTAAGAATTTATTAAAAGAAAGCCATTAGACCGCTAATAGACTATATTAGCGGTTATTTTTTTATATTTAATCATAATTCATTTAATCTAAATTTTGTCCAGCAAAAAGGATAATATAAATCCTTCTGTAATATTAATTAATAAAGAGGATTTCAAATAAAACTAGAATTTTGAAAGTTGGTGACTATTCAGTGAATGATAAAACTGTAAAGGTGACGCATTCTACTTCTCTTTCGAAAGAAGAGCTTCTTGAATTAGACCAAAAATATGTATGGCATCATATGTCGCCTCACAATCCAAATCCAATGGTTTTAGTATCTGGTAAAAATAGTACAGTTACTGACATTGATGGCAAAAATTATTTAGACGGGATGTCAGGATTATGGTGTGTGAATGTAGGTTACGGTCGTGAGGAGATTGCAAAAGCAGCATCTGAACAAATGCAAGCTATTCCATATGTTCCAATGTCACAAGGTAATGTGCCTTCCATCTTATTAGCTGAAAAGTTAAATGAATGGCTAGGGGGAGACTATCGTATTTTTTATTCTAATTCTGGATCCGATGCAAATGAAGTAGCTTTTAAGATTGCTAGACAATACCATCAACAAAATGGTGAACCTTTGCGTTATAAATTTATATCAAGATATCGTGCATATCATGGTAATTCGATGGGTGCTTTAAGTGCTACTGGTCAAGCTAACCGAAAAGTTAAATATGAACCTCTTTCTTCAGGTTTCCAGCATGTGGCACCGCCTTATTGCTATCGATGCCCTTTTGGTAAAACGTATGGAGATTGCGGTATCCAATGTGCAACTGCAATAGAAGATGTTATTAATTACGAAGGTGCTGAAACGATTGCAGGGATTATAATGGAGCCAGTTATTACAGGTGGAGGAGTTATTGTACCACCTGCCGAATACTTAACAAAAGTTCGAAAAATTTGTGATAAATTTGGTATTTTGTTAATTGTTGATGAAGTCATATGTGGTTTTGGCCGCTCTGGAAAACAGTTTGGACATCAAAACTTCGGTATAAAACCAGATATCGTCACAATGGCTAAAGGTATGACGAGCGCCTATACACCTCTTTCAGCAACTGCAGTAAGTAGCGATCTATATGAAGTATTTAAACAACCAGGGACAGATAATCATTTTCGTCATGTTAATACGTTCGGAGGAAATCCAGCTTCATGTGCAGTTGCACTTAAAAACTTGGAAATTATTGAAAGAGAAAATTTAATAGAGCGTGCTGCTTATTTAGGTGAAGAGCTCCGTAAAAAATTAGATAGTTTACTAGCTTATAAAAATGTTGGAGACATCCGAAGTTTTGGTTTTATTGCAGGAATTGAGCTTGTTGAAGATAAAAAAAGTAAAAAACCTGCTAGCCCAGAGTTGGTGTTAAAAATAATAACTGAATGTAAGGCACAAGGATTAATAATCGGTCGAAATGGAGATACGGTTCCTGGCTACAATAATATCCTCACACTTTCTCCTCCATTTACAACAACTGATGAAGAGCTTGACTTTATCGTTAATACTTTAAACAAAGCATTCTCAAAACTATAATCGTACGGGGTGATATTCTTGTCTACACAAACTAATATAAAGGTTTTAAAGAATTTTATAAATGGTGACTGGATTGAAGCTTCACCAAATGCCAAGACAATTCCAGTTCCTAATCCTGCTACTGAAGAAATATTAGCATTTGTACCTCTCTCAACTAAATCAGATTTAGAAAACGCTGTAAAAGCAGCTAAAAAAGCTTTTATTACATGGAGTAAAACCCCTGTTCCTAAAAGAGCAAGAATACTATTTTCATATCAACAATTACTAATAAAGCATTGGGATGAACTTGCTAATTTAATAACAATTGAGAATGGTAAAAGCTATAATGAGGCATACGGAGAAGTTCAACGTGGAATTGAATGCGTAGAATTTGCTGCTGGTGCGCCAACATTAATGATGGGTAAACAATTACCTGATATTGCTACAAATATTGAATCGGCGATGTATCGGTACCCTGTAGGTGTTGTTGGTGGCATAACGCCTTTTAATTTCCCAATGATGGTCCCTTGCTGGATGTTCCCATTAGCGATTGCATGTGGAAACACGTTTATCCTAAAGCCTTCAGAACGTACACCACTACTTGCAAATCGTTTAGCAGAGCTCTTTACCGAAGCCGGTCTTCCAAAGGGTGTATTCAACATTGTGCATGGAGCACATGAAATTGTAAACGAATTACTTCAAAACAAAGATGTTCCTGCCATTTCATTTGTCGGCTCTCAACCAGTGGCGGAATATGTCTATAAAGCTGCATCTGCAAATGGTAAGCGTGTTCAAGCTTTGGCTGGTGCTAAAAATCATAGTATCGTTTTACAAGATGCAAACTTAGAAGAATCGGTTAAGCAAATCGTTACAGCTGCATACGGTTCTGCAGGTGAACGATGTATGGCTTGCTCAGTAGTCGTAGCAGTTGGCGACATCGCCGATCCTTTAATAGAGAAATTAAAAATAGAAGCGGGTAACATCTTGATCGGAAATGGATTAGATGAGGATGTATTCCTAGGTCCTGTCATTCGCAAGGAACATCGTGAACGGACGGAACAATATATAGAATGTGGAATACAAGAAGGTGCAACATTATTACGAGATGGACGAAATGATTTAATTAGAAAAGAAAAAGGCTACTTTATTGGACCTACAATCTTTGATAATGTGAACCCATCTATGAAAATTTGGAAAGAAGAAATTTTCGCACCAGTTCTATCAATCGTTAGAGTTGAAACATTAGAAGAAGCGATTGAGCTAACGAACAAGTCAGATTTTGGTAATGGCGCTTGTATCTTTACAGACAGTGCATCTAGTATTCGATACTTCCGAGAGAACATTGAAGTAGGAATGCTGGGAGTTAATATTGGCGTGCCTGCACCAATGGCTTTCTTTCCATTCTCTGGTTGGAAAAACTCGTTCTATGGTGACCTACACGCAAATGGTGCAGACGGTGTTGAATTCTATACAAGGAAAAAAATGATTACTAGCAGATTAGAGTAAATAAAATTGGGCTTTTCCATTAGTTTAAGTAACTGACTAATGGGAAAGCCTTTTTAAATAGAAAAAATCGCATGCTCCGTTAGTAGTTTCGGATTAGATGCGATTTGTCATTCATTATTGGTTCTTGCCAGTATATCATCATTTAATGCGGGACGTTCTGTTTTGCTCGATCATTGCAAATTCCTTTAGATTGCATCGTTTTTAATAAAAAGTAGCAAAACCGACTGAAATTTAAATCATTTTTTAATAATCCGAGTGAAATTCATCTATCTTTTTAATGATTTAACCTTTTAGAACACTCGATTTCAATGTTAATTGCGATATAAATATTTTTATTTACGATTCACTAACTCTCACAAATGAATCCCCAACTGCTTAATAATTAACGAACCAAAATACTTCCGTGTATCAGCATTCATTAAATGAAGCGTTATAAACTTCTCCTCTTCATCTTGATTTTCAAAGTCAACATAAGCACCGTCAAGGGTTTCTCTTACACTCTTAATCTTGTAGCCTTTCTTTACAAGGGAATCGATTTGATTTCTTTCGATTAAAAAGTCCTTGTTTGTTGACATTTATTTACTCATTCCCTTCATTACTAATCTCTTCTATTAAATTAGTTTCACCATACTTCTTCCTCTTTAAGTACTCCCCACTACCTGCATTACCTACAAATTGCTTCTCTCTTATGACAAATTCTCCACGAACTAAGACACTCACTGGCTCTCCAGTCACTTCCATCCCTTCGAATGCGTTATAGTCGACTGCCATGTGGTGGGTTTCAGATGAAATCGTTCGTTTACTATTCGGATCAAAAATAACTAAATCAGCATCTGAACCAACTGCTATTGTTCCTTTTTGAGGATATAAACCAAATAGCTTTGCACTTCTAGTAGAAGAGATGTCAACAAATTGATTTAAAGTTATTCTGCCTGTTTTAACTCCTTCAGAGAACAATATACTTACTCGATCTTCAATCATCGGTCCTCCGTTTGGAATTTTTGAAAAATCATCACGACCAAGATCCTTTTGTCCATTAAAGTCAAATGAACATTGATCGGATCCTAATGTTTGCAGATTACCATTTTTTAATGCATTCCATAGGACATCTTGGTTCCATTTTTCGCGGAGTGGTGGAGACCAAACATATTTTGCTCCTTCAAAGTCAGGCTTTTCTAGCATAGACTGATCAAGCACTAAGTATTGTGGGCATGTTTCACCCCATATATCAATTCCGTTATTGCGGGCTTCCGTTATTTTTTTAACAGCCTCTGCACAAGTGACATGAACGACATATAATTGTGAATTCGCAAGTCCAGTTAAAGTAGCCGCTCTTCCTGTCGCTTCACCCTCTACTTCTGGAGGACGTGTCAATGCATGGTAAATAGGCTCAACTTTTCCTTCAGCTAAAGCTTGATTAATTAAATAATCTACAACATCACCGTTTTCCGCATGCACCATTACTAGTGCCCCATATTCCTTTGCTGCTAATAGAGTACGATATAACGTCGCATCATCAGCTTGAAATACATTTTTATAAGCCATAAATACTTTAAATGATGTAATTCCCTCTTTTTCGATTACCTTAGGTAACTCTTGTAATACATCATCATTTATTTCGCCAATCATAAGATGAAAGCTATAATCGATCACTGCTTTATTTTTGGATTTTTCATGCCATGTTTCAATTGCTTTTTGGAGCGGTTCTCCTTTATTCGTTAAACAAAAATCAATAATTGTTGTTGTCCCACCGAAGGCAGCGGCAATCGTTCCTGATTCAAAATCATCTTTTGTGACGGTTCCTCCAAACGGCATATCTAAATGTGTATGCGGATCTACTCCACCTGGAAAAATATAATGACCTAAAGCATCAATAACTTCTGCATCTGCCCGATCTAAATTTAAACCAATTGCAGAAATTTTATCTTCTTCTATTAAAATATCAGCCTTATAAGTATCCGTTGCAGTGACAATTGTTCCATTTCGAATAATTTTCTTCATTTTCTTTTCCTTCCCCCCTTTAAAATTGAATATTGATTAGATCTTGTTAATGTCTTTAAAGCATGTTGACGATCATTCCAAGTCATCGAAGGCTGTTTACTTGGGACTTCTACCATGTTAATTGCATCTTCCACTGGACAGACTATTTTGCATAAATTACATCCTACGCAGTCTTCTTCCCGAACCTTTAAATATGATTTTCCATTTTCATCTATTGCCATATCAATACATTGATGAGATGTATCTTCACAAGCAATATGGCATTTATTGCAGTTAATACATTCATCCGTATCAATCCTAGCAATTACCTGGTAATTTAAATCTAAATTTCCCCAATCTGAATATTTATGAACTGCTTTCCCTACTAACTCTGTTACTGAAGAAAGACCTTTTTCGTCTAAATAATTGTTTAGACCATCAATCATGTCCTCAACAATTCGAAAGCCATGGTGCATTGCTGCCGTACAAACTTGAACTCCAGTCGCTCCCATTAATAAAAACTCTACTGCATTTTGCCAATTCGAAATTCCTCCAATACCGGAAATTGGAACTGTTATTCTAGGGTTACGTGCACATTCTGCCACCATATTTAAGGCAATTGGTTTTACTGCAGGTCCACAATATCCACCATGTGCTCCTTTCCCAGCAACATGCGGAACCGTATTCCAAGAATCTAAATCTACTCCCATTAAACTGTTGATTGTGTTAATCATACTGACTGCATCAGCTCCACCTCGAACTGCCGCTTCCGCCGTTACAGTAATATCAGTAATGTTCGGCGTTAGTTTTACGATAACAGGTGTCTTTGCAACTTCTTTTACCCAATATGTTTGTTGCTCTACTAATTCAGGAACTTGACCGGATGCAGATCCCATTCCTCTTTCTGCCATTCCATGTGGGCAGCCAAAGTTCAGTTCTAATCCGTCAACACCAACATCCTCTACCCTTTTCACGATTTCATGCCATTTATATTGTTGTGGCTCAACCATTAACGATGCGATAATCGCTCGGTCTGGAAATCTTTTTTTCGTTTCGTAAATTTCTTTTAAATTTACTTCAAGAGGTCGATCAGATATGAGTTCGATATTATTAAATCCCGCAACTCTTTGTCCGTTGAAATTAATCGCAGCAAATCGGGAGGAAGTATTAATAATCGGTTCACCTAATGTTTTCCAAACTGCCCCTCCCCAACCGGCCTCAAATGCACGTTGGACTTGATAACCTGAGTTTGTTGGAGGAGCAGAAGCTAGCCAAAATGGGTTAGGTGACTGTATACCTGCAAGATTAATTCGTAGATCTGCCATGTAAGAAAACCTCCTTTTAATGGTTTAGCTGCTTATGAATCGCATAAGCTACTTCTTTACCTTGCTGGGCTGCAGTCACTACCATCGCTTCACCTTGCCCTTTTCCAAAAATGACATCACCACAAGCAAAAACTTTAGGATTAGACGTTTGGAAGGTTGCTTTATTGATTTTCACAACTCCATCAGTATGTTCTAATCCAAATTGTTCGATTAACTCTGTATAGCGAGTTTGCCCAATGGCTTTTACGACCCCATCAACCGGTATCGTGAAATTGGAATCTGGAATAAGTACTGGCCTATGGCGACCGTCTTTTCCAACCTCACCTAATTCCAATCGGACACACTCAAGTGCAATTACTTTTCCGTTTTCACCTATAATTCGTATTGGTAATGTTAGCCATCGGAATTCCACTCCATCTTGCTTCGCAAAATCATATTCAAATTGATAAGCGCTCATTTCCGATTGAGTTCTACGGTATAAAATTTTGACATTGCCAGCGCCTAATCGAACCGAACATGTCGCTGCATCAATTGCAGTATTGCCCGCACCTATTACAGCAATGTTTTTACCGATAAAACGATTTGATAACTCCCCTGATTTTGTCTCTTTTACAAAATCAATCGCATCGTATACTCCGTCCAAATCCTCTCCTTCAATATCTAGCATCGGTACTTTCCCCATACCAATAGCCAGAACGACTGTGTCATAGTTTTTTACTAATTCCTCTGAAGAAATATCCGATCCGATTCTAGTGTTCGTATGAATTTTCACATCTAAATTTTCTATTTGTTGAACTTCCCAGCTTGATATACTCTTTGGTAGCCGGAACGAAACGATACCATAACGATTTAATCCTCCTGCTTGATTTTCTGCTTCAAAAATCGTTACTTCATAGCCTAGTAATGCAAGTTCACGAGCCGCCGCTAAACCAGATGGACCACTACCAACGATTGCAACTGTTTTTCCGTTCTTTTTTCCAGCCTTAAATAATACTTGATTATTTTTTATCGCCCAATCAGTTGCATAACGTTGTAAATTGCCAATCATGATCGGTTTAGTTGAATGATTGAGTACACATGCACCTTCGCATAGTTCTTCTGTAGGACAAACTCTGGCACAACTTGCTCCAACAGGATTAGATGCCATAATTGTTTTAGCTGATCCTTTTAAATTACCTGAACCAATTTTCTTTATAAAAGTTGGAATGTCAATCCCAGTTGGACATGCTTTAATACATGGGGCATCATAGCAATAAAGACATCGGTGTGCTTCTTCAAATGCTTCCCGTTCGGATAATCCAGGATGTACTTCTTCAAAGTTCTTCGATAAATTCTCTAACGAAACTCTATTCACTAACAACACCCTCCTATTAGGCTACAAAGTTACTTTTTAAGAAAGCCGATTATACGATTCATTTCTACATAAGCATTGCCTTAAATAAATCATATTTACATGAGTAAAACCTTTTTCAAGTAAGAACAATTACTTACTTTCTTTCTTAAAAAGGTAAAGCTTATCTAAAATTGAGGTATTTCAATATATGATTAAATAAATTAATTTAGACATGTTTATGTAAGGGGTTGTCAGTGTTTAATTAATGAATTTTAAAGCTTTCTACTTAGAAGTTAAAGAAAGCTATTCTTTTTGGTTTTAATCCAATTTTAATTAGTTGTATTAGAAAAAATAAAAGCTCAAACCCTTAAATTAGGTTTGAGCTCTTCAGAGTGTTGAAATTTATTGAAGTCAATTTTTAACAATACAATCATTAAATGAATTTCTATGAAAAAATAGTCTATTTATTATTGTTTTATTTTTCAACTTATTAATTTATAAGTGATTTTGTGAAATATAAATGTATTAAGTAACTTGCAAAAATTAAAATACCTTCTTTTATGATGATCAATATTTGTAAAGATGTGCAATTTGATTAAATAAAGGTAATCCTTTCGTTCAATTGACTAGTCTATTATTTTTAAGATTATTATTTTTTTATAAAGAATTTGATTGGAACGGAAGGGGGCTCGACTCCTATGGGATATGCGGGAAGGCTGAGACCCCACAGGCGAAGCCGAGGAGGCTCAGGTCTCGCCCCATGGAAAGCGAGCATCCTGAAGTGGAAATCAATATCACACAACTTATTTATCAATGATCAATCCTACAATTTAATTGACAAATTCTTTTTTCAACAGCAATAAAAGCTCAAACCCTTCTATTAGGTTTGAGCTTTTTTACATCTTTTTTAAATTTTATTCTTCACAAAAACAGTAAATCGTTTTCTATAAAAATAGATCAGCAGGACGAAAATTAATAGTCCCAAAATTACTTTACCGAATAAAGTGAACTCTAACACTTGATTAACAGAATACGATTCAAATAATATGACAGGTAACTTACCAATAAAACTAGCTAACATGAAGCTTGACCATGTGATCTTTCCAAAGGCAGCAAACAGTGTAATCAAACTAGATGGAATAAATGGAATAAAACGTAGAAGTAACACACCGTAAAATGCTTTTTTTCCTTCTAAGCTTAAAAGCCTATTTAATCCATTAAATTTAGTTGAATTACTAATAAATCTTTTTTGTAAACCCTTTCTATATAAAATGAAAGATACTAATGTACCAACTAATTCACCTATGAAAGAGACTAAAAATCCACCAGTAAAACCGAATAGTTTAATATTGATTGCTGTCAAAAACCAAGCTGGTATAATACCAACAATACTAATTAGAACATTAATTAAAATACTAAGTATCGCAGCATAGTCTTTGTATGTATTTAAAAAATGTTCAATTGCAGAAAGTGTCATAATTTTCCCCCATTTTTTTAACCACTTAATTGTACAACATTTAGTATGATAAAAAAGCTAAGGTTACAAAAATACATAAATCTTCCATAAATTAAAACCTATTTACTATTTTAGACATTGAAATTTTAAACATACTAACCAATTTAAATTTAATTTTTTAAAACAAAAAAAGATGACTTCGAATGCTACTCGAAATCATCTTTTTGATTATATTTATTCTTCTTCAGTTTGTCCTTGGAAGAATATTCTAAAACTGAAATTAAGGCTGCCGCTAAATACGTAAGGGCAGCGGCTCCTAATACTTTATTTACACCTTTTTCTGTCAGTATCATTGATTATTCCTTCTTCTAACATTAACGTCTTTGCTCGTGAGCTAGCATTATATTCAACTGGTAAAGTGATCCGCTAAAAACGCTACTGCTATATGCGAACCTAATAAAAACGTACAGTAAAACGGTTCATTGTTCAAGTTCGAAATTTAACAATAAAGCAGTAAACTATCTACATATTAAAGTACAGAATATTAACAGGTATTATGGGGAAAATAGGATAAAATTACCTAACATAGAAAAGAGGAGCATTTAATGATAGCTGACCGAAATTTAGATAAAAATGAGATTTCACTTCGGGAATTGCTATTTAATAGTTCTGACTTTAAAACAAGCAATTTTGGTACCAGTGTACGAAGTTATCGCCTATATTATTTAGATTCAATGATTGATGCGGCAGTAGTTCAAGAACATATTATTCGTCCTTTGCTTCATAACACAACAGATAGTATACGTGAAGTTGTCTCAATTCTCAATTACAGTGAAACGGAAATTCTTTCTGTAGCAGCAAAGGCTCTCGTTGAAGGGAAGACTGTTGTTCAAATCAAAGGTGAATCAAATCTCTATTTACTTAGAGCAGAGCTTATTAAAGAACGCTCTGTGAACATTCCAATAAATGAGCGCGTATTACGTGGCTCTCACAAAGCTTTGAATGAAAATCTAAATACGAATCTAAATATTATCCGAAACCTAGTTGGCACTCCAGATCTTGTGATTAAGTATTATCAAGTTGGCAGTAAATCGAACACGAAAGTAGCTATACTTTATTTGCAGTCCCTTGCAAACGAGGTAGTATTAAAGGAATTTGAACATAGAATATCTAAAATTAATACTGATCACATTGAAGCACCTGGTTTTTTTCAGGAACTTATTCAAGATAAAAAATTCTCTCTATTTCCAAAAATGCTCGTATCTGAAAGACCGGATCGAATAATATCTTACTTAATGGATGGGAAAATCACTTTTTTAATCGATGGTGCACCAGAGGGAGTAATCGTTCCTGTCTCGTTCTGGGCATTCTTTCAAACTCCTGATGATTACCAGGTCGGCTGGTTATTCGGTAGCGTTTTAAGATTTTTACGAATTTTCTGTTTTATTATCGCTATTAGTTTACCTGGTACTTATGTGGCACTCGTTACTTTTGATCCGCGAGTTCTTCCACTAGATCTTGCACTGACTCTTCAAAGCTCTATGCAGTTCGTTTCAATGCCACCTATTCTAGAAGCAATAACAATGCTATTCATACTTGAAATTTTAAAAGAGGCAACTGTCCGTTTACCAAATCCTGTAGGTCAGACAATAGGGGTTGTAGGTGGTATTTTAATCGGTACTGTTGTTGTTCAGTCTAATCTAATTTCAAACATGATGGTAGTTATAGTAGCGCTTACAGGGATTGCTTCCTTTATCATCCCTTCATATGAAATGAGTAATACAGCTCGTTTATTAGCTTATCCCTTTATCTTAATGGCTGCTTTATTCGGGCTAATCGGTTTGGAAGTTTCATTTCTATTGATTCTGACACATTTAGCAAGAATGAATACAATGGGTATTCCCTACTTTTATACATCGTTTAATGGCGATACGATTAAAGATACTCTTTTCAGGGCACCGATTAAGAGCTTGAAAAAACGACCAGTTGAAAGCTTGGCTAAGGACGAAAGTAGTATAAGTAAGCCAAAGGGGGAGACAAATTGATACAATTAAAAAAGGTTTCCATTAATCAACTTGTTTGCCTTGTTATACTGAACCAAGTAGGTGTCAGTGTTTTATCGATTCCATATAAAATGTCTCAAATATCAGGCTATGACTCTTGGATGTCCATTATCATTGGAGGTGTAATTGCTCAAATTGGTATCTTGATTATCTATCAACTTGGAAAAAGTTATCCCGACAGACCTTTTCAACAATACATATCAACTATTATTGGAAAGCCACTAGGATCGATCATAAACTTTCTATTTGCAGCATACTGTGCAGAATCCTGTTTAATGATCATCATTTCATATTCTGATGTCATTAATCGATGGTTGTTATTTGAAACACCTTGGTTCGTACTAATTGGATTATTGGTCATGATTACCGGGTACATCGCTTCATCAACTCTCCGATCAATCTCGACCCTTACGCAGTCAATAATGGTTATGTTTCTGATTTGTTTCACGATCGTCTTTATTAGTGGTTTTGGAAAAGGAGACTTGCGTCATTTTTTGCCAATTGGTACTCACGGGATTGCGCCTATACTAAAAGGTGCTTTACCAGCATTTTGGGCGTATGCTGGATACGAACTTCTCCTGTATGTATTTCCATTTGTAAAATGTAAAAAAAAGAAGGATATTTTAATTGCGATTTCAGTTGCGAATGCAATAACGACTTTATTTTATGTGTTTATAGCATTTATTGTGACGTACAACTTTGGTGAAAATCAATTAAAATTCATTCCTGAGCCAATGGTCTATATTCTACGTAAGTTCAGATGGCCAGTCGTTCAAAGTCTAGATATTCTTTTTATCACAATTTGGCTATCTGTGACGCTTGTAACAGCTTATATTTACTTATTTTTGTCAGCACGATACTTAGCTTTTCTCGGTAAAAAAGAAAAACGTAACCACCCACTTTTAGTATGGATATTAGCAATTGTATGCTTCGGGGCCGGAATTTTCTTCTCAAACAGACAATTGATTCCCAAATTTTCTGAGTATCACAATATATCAACAGTATTTATGATTATGGGCGTGCCGACATTAATTCTACTAATATCCTTTGTAAAGAAAAAGGTGGCGAAAAAATGAAAAAAGCCTTATTTTTAATTCTACTATTGCCACTATTGACTGGATGTTGGGATCGATTGGAATTAAATAAGCTTCATTTAGTTGACGTAAATGGTTTTGACCTGGACGATAAAACAGGTGAAGTTAAAGCATTATTCCTCGTTACGAAGCTTAAAAGCACTGGACAAGGAACTGGAGAGCCAATATCAGTACTGAAGGAGCTAAAAGGGCCAAGTGTAGCAGAAGCAATCGGAGAATGGGAATTTACTGATCAGTCACCTTTTATAGGGATTAGTACGAGAGTCTATTTGATAAGCCAGAGCTTTGCAATGAATCATCCAGTTTCAGAACTTGATTTTTTACTCGGTGCTCCATATTCATCTATTAATACGCCATTAATCGTAGTTGATGGAGATTTGTCAAAGGTAATGGAAACATCTTCAGGTCACGATAAAGAGTTTACAAAAGATTTGAATGAGTTTATTATCTCTATGGAGAAGAACAAAACAATACCCACATTTTCAATGATGAATTTTATACAATCCAGAAATGAACCGTTCTCTGATTTAGCGTTACCCATGTTAAGCCCCATAAATTCAGATTTGGAATTAAGTGGTGCCTTATTATTCCGCAATGGTACACCTACAGGGAAAAAACTTGATAGAGATCAAGTTAAAATGATGATGTTACTAGAAGGTGGTAACACAGGAAGGCAAAGATTTACAGGTAATTTCTCAAAAAAACATGGTGATAAATCATCTTCTGATACTGGGATCAAAAATAATTATGGGTTTACAGTCAAAAGAAATTTTTCAAAAATCACCGTTTCTAATACGGCAAGTAAATTACCGAAAATTAGCATTAAAGTTCAGTTACAAGTCAGTGCTTTCGAGCTTGGCGAAGAAGGCCATAAGTTAAAGCCTAATTATGCTCGAATGGAAAAAGTTCTTAATAAACATTTTGAAGAAATGGCTCTGGAAACGATTAAGACTATGCAATCAGCAAATTCAGACGTACTAGGGATTGGAAAGGAATTAAAAGCATTCCATCCAAAAGTTTGGAAATCTTTAAATTGGAGAAAAGATTATCCACGAATGTCGATTGAACCGAAATTTGATATCAGCCTTCTTAATTCGAAATAAGTATATTAAACTAGAGTCAAAACTGTTCTAAAACAAACAAAAGAACCAAGAATACAATCGTATTCTTGGTTTTATTTTTAGGGGAAATATATCTTTTCAAATGATAAGCTATTAGTCTGACATTTTTATTTTCAATCTAGTATTTACCTAACACCTTAAGTTATTGAACAACTGTTACTGTTTTAGGTGTCGATGTTACTTTAAAACCATCCTTTGTCACAAGGTCTAATGTGATCGAATATGTGCCATTTGGAAGGATTTTATCTGGTACCCAGTTTGCATGCAATGTATGTTCATTTTTCAAGTAGGATGTTTCAACAATTTGCCCGCTTGAATTTTTTACATTAATCGTCCAGTCACCTCGGTTATACGCATATCCATTAATTTTTGCTGGTTTGTTTTGGTTAACACCAACAGTCGGAGATACATTCCACGTTTGAATAGCCATAGTATATTTAATATAACTTGGATCTCCCCAAGTAGTCCAAGATACATTTCCTGCATAATCAATTCCTAAAATAACAATGCTCTTCGGTTCGGTATTGACAATTTGAGATTTTGCCTCAAGACTCGGTGTATATGCTACTCCATTTACATAAATTACGGCAGAATTATAGTCACTTGCATTATCTTCCGCATTCCAGCTAACTTCATATTTTCCATTCTTTGGCGTAACTTTAATATCTGAAATTTTTGGACCAATAGAATCAACGATCATTGGCATTTTTACAATCTGTGGTCTTGCGTTTGGATAATCCAAAGTTGTTTTTTAACACATATTGGTAGGTACCGTCTGGAACATATTGTCCAGTTGATGGGTCTTTCATATCCCATTTATAACCGTCATAATTATAAACCCCATAAGACATTATATTTTTACTAAATTTAAATGGTTGCCCAGTTCCAGAATATTCACTATAGTCTCCTAAATATTTAATGAGATTTCCATCTTTATCTTCAATAGAGGATTCAACTTTTTCTAAATTACGTAAGGCTGTGAATCCCGCAAAGATTCCATTGTTAATATAATTTGGCGAATAAGCAATATAATTCAGCTTAAATCCTTTTCCAGTGTATTCTAACGGCGCGCCACCTTCTGTCGTATCATCCCAAAGTGCAGTATGTCCTGTAAAGTTATCATTATCCCAAGCCGGTGAATCGATATTACGTAGTTCATCCCATTTTCCATAGAAGCCCATATAAGGAATAGATAATGAAACCTCTTTATCTTGATCTTTTGCTACTGGTACGAGACGGACAAATCCTTCTACAAAATTATTTTTCTCTAAGGAATCTGGTAATGAAACATTAACCGTCAGCATTTTCGTTTGACCTGGCTTAATTTTAACTAAAGCACCTGTTTTTTCTGAAACAATATTATCATTGACAGTAACAGTTGCACCACTAATACGTTCGCTTGTTAATAATAAATAGTCTCTTGGTTCTGTTTGCCCATCACCATTAAAATCAAATTCCTTCGTTTCAGTTCTATCTTTCAATAAATCAACGTAGACATTGTATTCAATATCAGCACTATTATTTTTCCCTTTAGGAGCGTCAAATGCTTCCATATTTAATTTAAAGCTTGTCTTTTGTCCAATTTCCTTTAATGCAACAGCTCCAGCTTTTTCTAAAGATGTGTTTCTAGCTGTGACAATAACCGGTGTATTGATCGCATTTTGAATTTTCATTAAGCCAGAACCTTGAATACGTGGTGAATAAGGTACTTCACCGTTTGTTCTTGGATCCATCACAACATTAGCTGTATTCATTAAAGCCAGTTTTGCTTTTAAAACAGTATCTTCTGAATGTGTTAATCCCTTTTGATAAAGTGCTTGTAACAATAAAGCCGAGCCACCTGCAACATGAGGAGTTGCCATCGATGTACCGCTCATCACTTCATAACTATTACCTGGTATAGTAGAATAGATATTTCCACCAGCGGATAAACTATAAAAAATAGGGGGAAATTGAGAAAAATTTAGCTAAAAATAAATTAATTATTAGAATTTCCAAATTATTTTAAAGTAAAAATAACCTAAAGGTCCTGAAAAATGTTAAAAATTTAATCATATCTAATATGGATTGGCTATAATAAAAGAACATTAAATACTATACCTCAGAATTATCAGAGGGGATTTTTATACTACATCCAAACGGATGTAGGTAACAATTAATAGAACTAAGTCGAAAACCGAACTCATGTCTTATAAACTACCTAACTTTTTATTGTAAAACAGTTACTTTATAAGGTAGATATTACCCCACAACATTTTAAAACAGATTAATTATCCGATCATCATTCAAGAAAAACACAAAAAAACCGCAAAGAATAGTTTCCTTACGGGTTTCTTCATTTATTATTGAGACAGCTTCTTCTCGAAGTATAAAGGTTGACCAAGATTTTAGTAGAGTTTATTCATACTATTCATTTTGTTGTATGCCTAACTTGTCTTCTATCCGATTAATGCGATCATGCAAAAGCTTGCCTTTTACACTTGAATTAAAATACGGATCATCCTGCCACCAATTTAACCCAATCTCCATCGCTTTATCGATTGATGCTACAACAAGTCGAATCTTAATTGTGAGTAATTCGACATCTGCCAAGGCGATTTTAATATCTCCTGCGATGACGATCCCTTTATCCAAAATTTTCTCTAAAATATCTAAAATATTAGTAGATTGTGCTGAATGTTGCATGTTTTCTCCTTTCTTACATTAAGTTGCCTAAAGGTCCTAAATCTATATTTAAGTCTTTTCCTTCAAGCCCAAAGACAATTTTTAATTCTTCCATTTTTTCTTCTAAATTCAAAAGGGCTGTACCAAGTTTTTCAATTTGTTCATCTGTAAGTGTACCGCCTTCAACTCTTTTAATAGCTTGCCGCTCTACAAGTTGCCTTAGTAATTCCAAAATTGTAAGCACTAGTTGAGCTAGTCCGTGTTCAACATCTTCTGGATTCATATTAATTCTCTCAACTATTCCATGATTCGCTCTCATTCCTACTCCCCCTTTTTTGAATATTTTCAACTGCTGTCACTAGTAAGCAAATATTCACATATACCAAATCGATATCTGCAATCGAAAGGATGAGATCACCAGAAATAACTACTCCTTTATCTAAAACGCCATCTAAAATATCTAATAATGTGATGTTATCATTTCTACTTTTCATGTCTTTGGGTCCAAACTAGCAAAATGATAGAATGGCCATGGTCCAGAAATCTCTACAATGATTCCATTATCCTCATACTTTTGTATAAATTCTTTAATTAGCAGTTCAAATTTCTTTCTGCCGTCTTTTGGGACTAGAGAAGTACTATTGTAGATCATATCAACAGTTCTTCCTGTAGCATTTCGGCTCCAGTTTTCTCTTATTTTATTGTCAACCGTTGAATTTATTAAGGTGTTTTCTAAGCTTTGAGATATTAAACGCAGTTCACTTTGCTCTTCATTTTCGAGTAGTTGACCTTGCTTTTTCTTCATGAAGAATTGTTTCCCAGGAGATAATACTTTCAATTCATCCCTCATACTTTGAATTACTTTACTATGTCGCTCCAATACCTTAAAAAATTTCGATTTATCATAGTACATCTTTACGTTCCATTCCTCTTTTTCTTTTAATTGCTCAAAAAGGGATACGATATTAAGCTGCTCCTGCGACAAATCCTCTCTTAATTTTTCAATACTTGAATAGAGCGTACAAAACTTAGAAGGAAGAAATAAATAGTTTTTAGAATAAGTCACAATTGTTTCATGATGATGAACTGCATGTTTGTGTACCCATTTTGGATTGTCCATCTTCTCTTTTAGAACTGACTCGGCAAATTCTTCTTCTCTTAAATAACAGAAAACTGCTGTTACTTTTTCAACAATTTCAAAACTAGTTTGATTTTGATCAATCCCCTTTACTGCATAAAAGGGTGAATCTTCTAGTTGATTTGTCGGTAGCAAACCATATAAATAAATGCTCAACTGCCTGCCGTTGCCAAAAACTTATAAAAATCAATAAAAAACGATTATTTTTATAGATTTCGTTTATTTCCCTTTTCCACGTGTCCGATTTTGCCTAGCTAGGCTACTTTCGTTTGGTATAACACTCCAAGGGCGTAAATTCGGATACAACGAATCCTACATATCAGTAATAACGTCTAGGTATCAGTATACTAATTTATATCGTGACAAGTTGATTGCTGCGTTTAAATCTCGATCGATTTCTTGACCGCATTCACATTTGTATAATCGGTCTGATAGTTTTAATTCATTTTTCTTATTTCCACAACTTGAACACGTTTTTGAAGATGGGTACCATTGATCANNTGAATCTGGCGTTTGAATTTATATAAACACTGTTTCGCGATTGCTTTTGAAAGGTGCTTATTCTTCATCAACCTTTTAATATTTAGAATTTCCATAACGATACGATAAGGTTTGGTTTTCACTATTTCGCTCGTGGATTGATGAAGATGGTTTAGTCTGATATTCGTCAACCTTCTATAGAGGTGTTGTATTTTCTTTTCGATTTTTATAATGTTGCTTGTTTTGACGAAACGGTTTCCCTCCTTGTTCATTTCATATTTACGAGAAATTTGACGTTGCAACCTACGTAGGCGTTTCTCTGCCCTTCTCACAATGCTTGTTTTGTTAATATTTTTCTTCCTAGTGCCATCTGAACAAACGGCTAATTCTTTAATTCCTACATCAATTCCAAGTGAGACATTTGTCAGTTCAACTATTGGTTTTAATTCTTTAATTCCTACAGAAAGATACCAGTATTTTCTATCTTGACTAATTCTAGGATTAAAGAATTTTTCATCCGGTATACATTCTGAAACTACGACCCAACCGACCTTCTCAATCAATACTTTATTTCCGTCTACTTTCAACTTCATATTATCGTTGTAAAAGGATGGTTTTGATTTT